>CAWIQV010000026.1:0-76814 GCA_963838275.1 uncultured Gammaproteobacteria bacterium
GTGAGAAGGTCACGGATGCTGCGTTGCGGCTACGCGTCGGGGCGAGCCACATCCTGCAGGTGGGACCGCGTCGCTTCGCGCGCATACTGGTGAAGAAAACCGAATGAAGTCATTTATTTACGTTGACGGAAAATAAAGCCAAATAAATCTTTGCAATCCGTTGACAGGGGCGCCTCGGGCCCTATAATGCGCGCCCTCACGCCTGCGCTGGCCCGCGCTTCCAGCGGGCCGCACAGGTGGCAGGCCGTGAGTCTTAAGTCGGGATGAGTGCTTATGTTGACGGGAAGGGCCTCAGGGCTATACTTCCCGGCCCTTTCCTTCGGCCCTCGCGCCGTGGGTGCTGTTTAACAATTTGGCAGGTAATTTGTGTGGGGACTCGCGTCGATACGTCCTTTGGATGTCATTGACCGAGTGACCAAAAGTCCAGCAATGGGCCTTTGGATACACTCATCACTTGAAGCTCAAAAAACTTAAGTGAAGAGTTTGATCCTGGCTCAGATTGAACGCTGGCGGCGTGCCTAACACATGCAAGTCGAGCGGTAACGCGGGAGCAATCCTGGCGACGAGCGGCGAACGGGTGAGTAATGCTTCGGAATCTGCCCAGTAGTGGGGAATAACCAATCGAAAGGTTGGCTAATGCCGCATACGACCTACGGGTGAAAGCGGGGGATCGCAAGACCTCGCGCTATTGGATGAGCCGAAGTCGGATTAGCTAGTTGGTAGGGTAACGGCCTACCAAGGCGACAATCCGTAGCTGGTCTGAGAGGACGACCAGCCACACTGGGACTGAGACACGGCCCAGACTCCTACGGGAGGCAGCAGTGGGGAATATTGGACAATGGGGGCAACCCTGATCCAGCGACGCCGCGTGTGTGAAGAAGGCCTGCGGGTTGTAAAGCACTTTTAGTGGGGATGAAAAGCTCAGGGCTAATACCTCTGGGTCTTGACCTAACCCACAGAAAAAGCACCGGCTAACTCTGTGCCAGCAGCCGCGGTAATACAGAGGGTGCGAGCGTTAATCGGAATTACTGGGCGTAAAGCGTGCGTAGACGGTTTCGTAAGTCGGGTGTGAAATCCCCGGGCTCAACCTGGGAATTGCATTCGAGACTGCGAGGCTAGGGTGCGGAAGAGGGAAGCGGAATTTCCGGTGTAGCGGTGAAATGCGTAGATATCGGAAGGAACATCAGTGGCGAAAGCGGCTTCCTGGTCCAGCACCGACGTTCAGGCACGAAAGCGTGGGGAGCAAACAGGATTAGATACCCTGGTAGTCCACGCCATAAACGATGAGAACTAGACGTTGAGAGGGTAAGCCTCCCAGTGTCGCAGCTAACGCGCTAAGTTCTCCGCCTGGGGAGTACGGCCGCAAGGTTGAAACTCAAAGGAATTGACGGGGACCCGCACAAGCGGTGGAGCATGTGGTTTAATTCGATGCAACGCGAAGAACCTTACCCGGCCTTGACATCTATGGAATCCTGCAGAGATGTGGGAGTGCCTTCGGGAGCCATAAGACAGGTGCTGCATGGCTGTCGTCAGCTCGTGTCGTGAGATGTTGGGTTAAGTCCCGCAACGAGCGCAACCCTTGTCCTTAGTTGCCATCATTCAGTTGGGAACTCTAAGGAGACCGCCGGTGACAAACCGGAGGAAGGTGGGGATGACGTCAAGTCATCATGGCCTTTATGGCCGGGGCTACACACGTGCTACAATGGCAGGTACAGAGGGACGCCAACGCGCGAGCGGGAGCCAATCCCAGAAAGCCTGTCGTAGTCCGGATCGGAGTCTGCAACTCGACTCTGTGAAGTCGGAATCGCTAGTAATCGCAGATCAGCATTGCTGCGGTGAATACGTTCCCGGGTCTTGTACACACCGCCCGTCACACCATGGGAGTTGACTGCACCAGAAGCAGGTAGCCTAACCGCAAGGATGGCGCCTACCACGGTGTGGTCAATGACTGGGGTGAAGTCGTAACAAGGTAGCCGTACGGGAACGTGCGGCTGGATCACCTCCTTTCAGAGACCAACATCCGATAGACAAGTTGGCGCGAGTTCCCACGCAAATTACCTGCCTCGATTCCTGAAGGTAGCGGCCCCGACCGAAGCTCCCTTAAGTTTCTGGCGCTGTGAGAGATGGGCTGCAGATTTGGGTCTGTAGCTCAGTTAGTTAGAGCGCACCCCTGATAAGGGTGAGGTCGGAGGTGCAACTCCTCCCAGACCCACCATTCGAGAGGGGCCATAGCTCAGCTGGGAGAGCGCCTGCTTTGCAAGCAGGAGGTCGCCGGTTCGATCCCGGCTGGCTCCACCAGCTCCCACCGGCCGCCGCCAGCCTGCCAGGACGCGCACGAGTGCGATGTCGAGATTGCCCTTGGCCTCCGCAAGGAGGCCGGAGAGCAATCTTCCGATCGCACGGTCACTCAAGAAGCCGTGCTGCTCTTTAACAATCCGGAAAATTCTTTGTTTTGACGCTAAGTTTTCAAGCGAGTTGTTTTGTTGATTGCTTGAAAATGTCGCGTTCGCATGAATGTGAGAAATCAGCTCCATATCCCCAGACTCCTTGGGGTTATATGGTCAAGTGAATAAGCGCATATGGCGGATGCCTTGGCGGTAGAAGGCGATGAAGGACGTGGTAGCCTGCGAAAAGCGTCGGCGAGCTGGCAAACAAGCTTCGACCCGGCGATGTCCGAATGGGGAAACCCAGAGCTTCGGCTCTATCTGCAGCTGAATACATAGGCTGCAGAAGCAAACCCGGTGAATTGAAACATCTCAGTAACCGGAGGAAAAGAAATCAACCGAGATTCCCTTAGTAGTGGCGAGCGAACGGGGATCAGCCCAGTCGTGGTAATCCGAAGAGGTCTAGTCGAACAGTCTGGAAAGTCTGGCCATAGCAGGTGATAGCCCTGTAGACGAAAGACCGAATCGGTGAGCGACAAAGAGTAGGGCGGGACACGTGCAATCCTGTCTGAACATCGGGGGACCATCCTCGAAGGCTAAATACTCTCTACCGACCGATAGTGAACCAGTACCGTGAGGGAAAGGCGAAAAGAACCCCGGTGAGGGGAGTGAAATAGAACCTGAAACCGTATGCGTACAAGCAGTCGGAGCCCCGCAAGGGGTGACGGCGTACCTTTTGTATAATGGGTCAGCGAGTTATTTTCAGTGGCAAGGCTAACCGGATAGGGGAGCCGTAGGGAAACCGAGTCTTAAATGGGCGCCACAGTCGCTGGGAATAGACCCGAAGCCAGTCGATCTATCCATGTCCAGGGTGAAGGCAGGGTAACACCTGCTGGAGGCCCGAACGAACCACTGTTGCAATAGTGCGTCGATGAGGTGTGGATAGGAGTGAAAGGCTAATCAAGGCTGGCGATAGCTGGTTCTCCCCGAAAGCTATTTAGGTAGTGCCTCGGATCATTACTCGAGGGGGTAGAGCACTGTTTAGAGAAGGGGGCCATCTCGGCCTACCAACCCTATGCAAACTCCGAATACCTCGAAGTACAGTCCGGGAGACACACGGCGGGTGCTAACGTCCGTCGTGAAAAGGGAAAAAACCCAGACCATCAGCTAAGGTCCCAAAATTTCGGCTAAGTGGTAAACGATGTGAGAAGGCATAGACAGCCAGGAGGTTGGCTTAGAAGCAGCCATCCTTTAAAGAAAGCGTAATAGCTCACTGGTCTAGTCGGCTCGCGCGGAAGATTTAACGGGGCTCAAGCCGAGTACCGAAGCTATGGGTGTGCAGCAATGCACGCGGTAGGGGAGCGTTCCGTACGCCTGTGAAGGTGTGCTGCGAGGCATGCTGGAGGTATCGGAAGTGCGAATGCTGACATGAGTAACGTTAAAGCGGGTGAAAAACCCGCTCGCCGTAAACCCAAGGTTTCCTGAGCCACGTTAATCGGCTGAGGGTGAGTCGGTTCCTAAGGCGAGACCGAAAGGTGTAGTCGATGGAAAGCAGGTTAATATTCCTGCACCGGCGATCATTGCGATGGGGTGACGGAGAAGGCTAGATCAGCGGCAGCAGTGCCGTCCAAGGCCGTAGGTGTCTCTTCCTGGTAAATCCGGAGGGGAGCTATCACCGAGAACTGAGTGCGAGGAGACTTCGGTCTCCGAAGTGATTGATGCCACGCTTCCAGGAAAAGCCTCTAAGCTTCAGATGATCGACGACCGTACCGCAAACCGACACTGGTGGGTGGGGAGATAATCTCCCAAGGCGCTTGAGAGAACTCGGGTTAAGGAACTCTGCAAATTGATACCGTAACTTCGGAAGAAGGTATGCCTCCCAGGGTGATTGGACTTGCTCCATGAGCTCCGAGAGGCCGCAGGTAATCGGTGGCTGCGACTGTTTACCAAAAACACAGGACTCTGCTAACACGTAAGTGGATGTATAGGGTCTGACGCCTGCCCGGTGCCGGAAGGTTAATTGATGGGGTCAGCCGCAAGGCGAAGCTCCTGATCGAAGCCCCGGTAAACGGCGGCCGTAACTATAGAGAGAAAGCAGTGCAGAGTTGTTGATGACCGAAATTGTAGTTACGTAAATAAACTTGGCTATATGCTGGAAACTCCGAGGATCCTCTGGTACTCGCCGCGCAAGCGGCAGTGAAAATCCACGAGGTGCGGACAATCAGCAGGAAAGGCTCTCGGCAATGCTAGATGCATCGCAGGTCCCGGAGCGAATCGGCAGCTACTTGGCTGGTTTCACCGACGGTGAAGGCAGCTTCAATGTGTCGTTCCGTAAACGCCGTGATTACGCGATGCCGTGGAAAGTATCTCTGTGCTTCAACGTGTCTCAGAAGGATCGGGCCGTCCTGACCCTCTTTCTGCGATACATGGGGTGCGGAACCATGCGATCCCGGCCTGATGGCGTCTGGTATTACGAAGTCAATACGCTCACCGCAATCGTCGAGAATGTGATTCCGTTCTTTGAGCAGTTCGGCTTTCTGTCTGAAAAGAAGCAACGTGACTTTGCGAAGTTCAAGCAAATCGCTGCGCTGATTCAGGATGGACGGCACCTGACAAGAGACGGCATCGAGCAGATTCTCGCGATACGTCGTGACATGAACGACGGCGGTGCGATGAGACGGAAGTATTCAGACCGCTCGATCACCGAGCTGTTTGAACCGGGAGAATCCTCAGAGACTGTACGCCGAGCCACGGAAGACCGCATTCCGATGGATGATACAGTCCGATCTGCATAGCGATATGCAGGAAATCATCGGGTCCGAAGCCTGGTGATTTCGCGACCGGCGCAAGGGTGCGCTGATCGAAACATAATGAACGGTCCTAAGGTGGAATCGCTGCCTTAGTAAAATTTGGCTATTTGCTGGAATAACTGTGTATCCGGTGGTACCACGCAGGTGGTGACAATCCATCCGGTGCAGTCAATCAGCAGGAAAGACTGATCCGTGCATCAGTATCCTCAGAGACTACATGCCAAACGCCCGCGAACGCGGGTGAAGATATAGTCCGATCTGCATGGCGACATGCAGGGTGAGTGCAACGCTCACTGGCTTCGCGAGCAGCGAAGTAACTGCCAGAGCGAAATTCCTTGTCGGGTAAGTTCCGACCTGCACGAATGGCGTAACGCTGGCCACACTGTCTCGACCCGAGACTCAGTGAAGTTGAAATCGCTGTGAAGATGCGGCGTAGCTGCGGAAAGACGGAAAGACCCCGTGAACCTTTACTACAGCTTTACACTGAACTTTGACCTTGTTTGTGTAGGATAGGTGGGAGCCTATGAAGTGGGGGCGCTAGCTCTCATGGAGGCAACGTTGAAATACCACCCTGATAAGTTCGGAGTTCTAACCTTGGCCCGTAATCCGGGTCGGGAACAATGTATGGTGGGTAGTTTGACTGGGGCGGTCTCCTCCCAAAGAGTAACGGAGGAGTGCAAAGGTACGCTCAGCGCGGTCGGTCATCGCGCACAGAGTGCAATGGCATAAGCGTGCTTAACTGCGAGACGGACATGTCGAGCAGATGCGAAAGCAGGTCATAGTGATCCGGTGGTTCTGTATGGAAGGGCCATCGCTCAACGGATAAAAGGTACTCCGGGGATAACAGGCTTATTCCTCCCAAGAGTCCACATCGACGGAGGAGTTTGGCACCTCGATGTCGGCTCATCACATCCTGGGGCTGTAGCAGGTCCCAAGGGTTCGGCTGTTCGCCGATTAAAGTGGTACGCGAGCTGGGTTCAAAACGTCGTGAGACAGTTTGGTCCCTATCTTCCGTAGCCGTTGGAGATTTGAGGGTGAGCTGTCCTTAGTACGAGAGGACCGGGATGGACGCACCTCTGGTGTTCCGGTTGTCACGCCAGTGGCACTGCCGGGTAGCTATGTGCGGACGGGATAACCGCTGAAAGCATCTAAGCGGGAAGCCCCCCCCAAGACCAGATCTCCCTGGGAGCTCGACTCCCCTGAAGGGCCCACGAAGACTACGTGGTTGATAGGCCGGGTGTGTACGCGCAGCAATGCGCTCAGCTAACCGGTACTAATTGCCCGTGAGACTTGACCATATAACCTCAAGGCGTTTGTTTGTTGCCTTCGAGGGATGATGCATGGAGCTGATCGCTCCGGACTTCAGCGGTCCGGTGTGCATTGGCGAACGCGACAAGCGTCGAAGCAAAGAGTTTTTCCGGTTTGCCTGGCGGCCATAGCGAGCGGGAACCACCCGATCCCATTCCGAACTCGGAAGTGAAAACGCTCTGCGCCGATGGTAGTGTGGCCGCAAGCCATGCCAGAGTAGGTCACTGCCAGGCTTCTCATACGACGACCCCGATGCTCATCCGAGCGTCGGGGTCTTTTTTTTCTTCCGACGCCCTGAGCGCCGACGCGCTACCCTATTGCCCGAACGCAAGCGGGGAATCGCCAGATGCCAGAAGAAGCTGTATCGATCGTCGCCGAGCCCAAGGCGAACTCCGCGAACGCCTTCGACCTGCGCCGTGTCGGCGCGAATCCGGACTACTGGTACCCGGTGGCCTGGTCCTACGAGCTGAAACCGGGCCGCACACTGGCGCGACGCTTCGCCGGCGAGCCGATCGTGCTGTGGCGCGGCCAGAGCGGCCAGATCTTCGCGCTCGAGGATCGCTGCGCGCACCGCCAGGTGCCGCTGCATCTCGGCGTCGTGCAGGGCGACCAGCTCAAGTGCCACTACCACGGCTGGTCGTACGACTGCTCGGGCAAGTGCGTCAGCGTGCCCTATCTCGGCAAGGAGCGCCTGCCCAATGGCGTTCGCTCCTATGGTGCGCACGAAGTGGACGGACTGATCTTCGTGTTCCCGGGCGATCCGGCCCTGGCGGCGAGCCGGCTGCCGACCACGCTCGGGTCGGCTGCGCGCAAGGACTACAAGACGCGGCGGCTCAATCGCGAAGTTGCCTGCCACTACACGTTCATGCACGAGAACCTGTTCGACATGAACCACCAGTTCATGCATCGCCGCCACATGGGCTCGATCACCGCCAACTGCATCGGCCGCGCACACGGGGAGGGCTGGGCGCAGGTGGAATACAGCTTCAGCCGCACCGCGGGCCGCCAGTCGATGGGCGAACAGGTGATCGTCGACCTGATGCGCAAGCGCGGTCAGGCGAAGAAGGATTTCTCCGACCACATGCGCATCCGCACCGACTATCCGTCGCAGAGCCTGCGGGTCTGGGTGGGGCGCGATATCCAGGAGACGACCGATCCGGTCCTGGACGTGTGGCTGTGCTACACGCCGCTCGATGCCGAGCAGCGTACCAACCGGACCTATGGCTACCTGTCGGTCAAGAAGCCGCGCATCCCGGGACTGATCCACGCAGTGTGGCCGTTCGTCACGTGGTTCACGGAGAACATCTTCCAGGAAGACCGGGACATCGTGGAATTCGAGCAGCGCGCCTACGATGCGCAGGGCGCGGACTGGAACAATGAGGTGTTTCCGGCGGTGCGGGACCTGCGGGCCGTGCTTGCCGCATGCGGCACCGCGATGCGATAGCGCGTATCGCACGACGCACGCGAATTGCTGTCAGACGGCGCCGCCATCGGAGGCGCTGATTCTCCTACACGGTTCACGGTATGGTTCGTTAAGGAAATCAGGTATATACGGGGCTGCATGCCGCTCCGTAGGCTCGGTACCCAGGCCTCACGAGTCACCGGGATTTGCGCTCCCTCCACATGCTCTCGACACCGCCGGAACTCGCCCGCAGCGCGCTCGACGCGGCGCCCGACGCGATGATCATCATTGACCGCGCCGGGATCGTGCGCTTCGCGAACCGCCAGGTCAGCGCGGTGTTCGGGCATCCGCACGACGAGATCATCGGCCAGGGCGTCGAGCAGCTGATGCCGGAGCGCTTTCGCGCGCGCCACGCCGGGCATCGCCGCAGCTACGTGGACAGCCTGCGGGTACGGCCGATGGGGCCGGGCCTGGAGCTGTTCGGTCGGCGCCGCGACGGCACCGAATTCCCGGTGGAGATCAGCCTGAGCCCGATCCAGGCGGACGACGAACTGCTGGTCGCCGCGGCGATCCGCGACGTAACGGATCGCAAGCGCGTCGAGGCGGAACTCATCGAGGCACGCGAGTCGGCGGAACGCGCGCGCGAGTCGGCCGATCGCTCGCGGCGGCTGGCCGACAGCGCCAAGGTGATCGCCGATCTGGAGCGTGAGAAAGCGGACCGCGCGAACCAGGGCAAGAGCCGCTTCCTCGCCACCGCAAGTCATGACCTGCGCCAGCCGCTGCAGACGCTCTCGCTGCTCAATGGCAGCCTGCGCCGCATGGTCACGGACGCGGGCGCCCTCGATGCGCTCGCGCAGCAGGAGCAGGCCATCGCGGCGATGTCGCGCCTGCTCAATGCGCTGCTCGACATCAGCAAGCTCGAATCCGGCGCGATCCGCCCCGAGCCGACCGACTTCACGGTGGCAGCCCTGTTCAAGGGGCTGCGCAGCGACTTCGCCAGTCTCGCCGCCAACAAGGGCCTGACCCTGCAGGTCGAGGAATGCACCGACTGCGTGCACAGCGATCCCTCGCTGGTAGAGCAGATCCTGCGCAACCTGGTCTCGAATGCGATCAAGTACACCCGTGAAGGCTGGGTGCGGCTCCGATGCCTGCACGAGCAGGCGCTGGTGCGCATCGACGTGCTCGACACGGGCGTCGGCATCCCCTATGACCAGCTCGGCCATATCTACGACGAGTTTTACCAGATCGGCGTGCCGACCAATGCATCGCGCGACGGCTATGGTCTCGGCCTCAGCATCGTGCAGCGCCTGGTGAAGCTGCTGGATCTGCGCCTCGACGTGCAATCCGAAGTCGGCAAGGGCACGCAGTTCTCGCTGCTGCTGCCAGCGGGAACCAGGATGGGCACGACGCCGCGCGTTCGCACCGGCGGCACGGTGGCGCCGGTTCAACCGTCGAGTGCGGCCGTGCGCGTGCTGCTGGTCGAGGACGACACTGCCGTGCGTGATGCGACACAGATGCTGTTGCGCGTCGAGGGCTTCGAGGTCACCGCGGTGTCCTCGCTGGCGCAGGCGCTGCTGGCGATCGCCGGCGGTACGGTTCCGGATCTGCTGCTGACCGACTATCACCTGCGGGACGGGGAGACCGGGACCCAGGTGCTCGCGGCGCTGCGCGAGCGGCTGGGCATGCCACTGAAGGCGGTGCTGATCACCGGTGACACGTCTTCGGCGATCAAGGAGCTGCACCTCGATCCGCAGCTGCGCGTCGCGAGCAAGCCGATCGAGGCGGATGACCTGCTGGCGCAGCTGCGAAGCCTGCTGCGGGCCTGAGGGATTGCTGCCGGCCTCGTGAAGCGCTCCTGCGAAGCGGGAGGCCGTTGCGACGCTCGAGGGCCGGCCGCCCGATCAGTTCAGGCGCGGCCGTTCGCGCAACGTGATGCCCCAGCGCGTGCTCTTGCCGGCCGGCACGGCGACCGCGTGAACCTCGACGTACCGTGCGCCGCTTCCGGCATCGTACAGGCTGGTGCGCAGCACGGTCGCCGCATGGCGCTCCGCCAGCGGACCTTGCAGCCGCGCAAGGTCGGCATCGCCGAGCGACAGCCACGCGGCGAGTGGTCGGCCGCAGATCTGATCGGCTGACAGCAGGCCGAGCATCTGGACGCAGGCACGATTCACATACTCGATCCGCAACTGCGCGTCCGTGATCAGGAAGCCGACGGAGCTGCGCTCGAGGGCCTTCAGCACCAGGGAATCCGCGCCCCGGCGCGCCGCCCTGGAGCTGGCGCCGACCGGTCGCGCAAGTCGCAGCAGCAGGAAGGAATCCGGCGCGACGTGGAACAGGGCCGTCTCGAGCCCCAGCGTCGAAGCTCCCTGGCGGGTCCGGATGCTGATGGCTCCGGCGCGGCCTTCGGCGCGTGCAAGGGCGAACGAGCGCTGGACGGCCTCCACGCTGGACTGCTCCAGGGCGTCGATGAACAGCGTGCCGAGCAGCGTCGCACGGTCCGCTCGCAGCAGCTGGGCGACGGCGGGATTCGCATCGACGATCCGTCCGCTGCCCGCGTCGAGGATCAGCACCGGCTCGTTGGCCGCGGCGAACAGCGCGTCAAAGGACAGATCGCTGCCGCTAACCGGCGCCGATGCGAGCGCTGAACTCTCTGTACTGGACAAGGGGCGGGTCCCTCGTGAACGGATTGCCGCAACGCAAGAGGGAGTAGCGTAGCGGCCGGTCGCCTCGAGGCACATCCCGGTTCCCCTGATGCCGGACTACCGGGAACCCGGTAGCGGACGGCGCTAGAGGGAAATGATGCCCTCGCGGATCGCGTGCTTCGTCAGCTCGGCGACGGTCCGAAGGCCGAGCTTGCGCATGATGTTGCGCCGATGCACCTCGATCGTCGCGACCGATACGTGCAGCTGCTCGGCGATCGCCGAGGAGCGCAGTCCGTCGGCGATCAGGCGCAGTACTTCGCGTTCGCGCCGCCCGAGCGGCGGTGCCTCGCCTGCCAGCGGCCGCTCGCGGACTTCGGAAGCCAGTGCGCCGGCGATCTCCGGCGAGAAATACCCCTGGCCCGCCGCGACCGCGCGAATCGCGCGCACCAGCTCCGTGCCGGCCGCCGACTTGGTGACATATGCGGACGCCCCGGACCGGAGCATCGCGGTCACGAAGCGCTTGTCCGCAAACGCCGAGAGCGCCACGACCTTCGCGCTGCTGCCCGCGTCGCGCAGGCGCGCGGCGACTTCGATGCCATTGAGATCCGGCAGCCTGATATCGAGTACCACCACGTCAGGCTTGAGCAGCGCCGCCTGGCTCAGCGCGTCGCTGCGCATCGCCGGCTTCGCCGACCACCTCGATGTCGGGCACGCGAGCGAGTACTTCGCACAGCGCTTCGCGCACCATGCGGTGGTCCTCGACCAGCAGCACACGCGTCGTCATCGGCTCGCTACCCAGCGGCGCGGTCAGCACCGCGACGGTCCCCTGGCCGTGCGCCGAGCGGAAGTCCGCCGTGCCGCCAATCAGGGACAGCCGCTCGCGCACGTTGATGAGCCCGAGACCGCGCGCGGAGCCGGCGCCGAGCGAAGCCGCGTCGTAGCCGACGCCCTCGTCGGCGACACTGACGATGACCTGCCCGGCGGTGCTGCGGCACTCGACGTCGCGCGACCCGGTGCCGGCGTGCTTGGCGACGTTGATCAGCAGCTCGCGCACCGCGCGATACAGGATCGAGCGGGTCTCGTGCGCTCAGCGGCTTCGGCGGCGCCGTCATCGACGACGCTGAACCTTCAGTCCGAAGGTGCGCTCGATCTCCTCGCCCAGCCAGTCCAGCGCCGCGGACAGACCCAGCTCGTGCAGCACGTCGGGCGCGAGCTGCGATGCCAGCGAGCGTATCGCGCTGTTGGCGCGATCGATCAGGGCAGCCGACCTCGTTCGCCGCCCCCGCACATCGCTCGCGTGCGTCTGCACAGATCGGCAGAGCCGGATGCGTGCGGCGGCGAGCGTCTGTCCGAGATCGTCGTGCAGGTCATGGGCGATCTGCCGCCGCTCCCGCTCCTCGGCCGCCTCCAGATCGGCGACGCGAGCGCGCGCAGTTGCTCGGTGCGCTCCGCGACCCGCCGCTCGAGCTCCTCGGCCATCGCCCGGGTCGCTTCGACATCGCGCTCGCGCCGCGCGAGATCCACGCTCTTCAGCACGCTTTCGAGCAGCACCACCCGCAGCGCCTCGGCGGCCTCGAGATCGACGACCGACCAGGGCGCGGAGTGCATGCGGCTGACTTCGAGCCACTCGGAAAACGATCCGCGCGGGGTCAGGCGCGCGCCGTGCCGGTCGACCTTGATCGGCTTGGACGGATCGCCCGCCCAGCGCACGGTACGGCCGAATTCGGGACGGAACCACAGCACGTAGTCGCGCGGCACGCGCGAAATGCCGACCGCCACCAGGCCGCTGGCCGCCGCGGCGTAGGCGCCCGCCGGCGGCGTATTGCGAGGACAGGTATTCGGTCGCGAACAGCGGCTGGTTGAACTCATTGAGCCACTGCACGAGCTCCCGGATCTCCCCGGCCGTGGGCGTCGTGCCAACCAGGTGCAGCTCGCCATCCACGTACACCGCGCCACCCGGTCGCGCCGAGGTACTGCAGCAGATCTCGGCGAGGCGAGCAACGCGCCGATATCGCCTGCTCCGCCCAGGTGTTCGACCAGTTGCTCGCGCGCCTTGCGGGCCTCGATCCGCAGCGCCGAGGTCTCCGCCTGCGCCTTCGCCTCCACGTGCAGCGAGAGGATCTGCGCGAAGGTCTCGCACGCGACCCGCAGGTCCGCCGACACGTGCCGCGGGGAGTAGTGGTGCAGCACCAGCATTCCCCAGAGCTGGTCGTGGCAGACGATGCGAGGCGGACAGCGATGCGCAGACGCCCATGTTGCGCAGGTATTCGAGATGGATCGGCGACACGCTGCGCAGATCGCAGTGGCTCATGTCGATCGGCGCGCCGGTGCGGCGGTTGACCGCCGGATGCAGCGGTGCCGGCGACATAGTCGATATCGGGAATCGCCCGCAGCCAGTTGCGCCGATAGAGTTCCCGCGCCTGCTTCGGGATGTCCGAGGCGGGATAGTGCAATCCCAGGAATGACTCGAGTCCCGGGCTCGCGTCCTCGGACTGCGACCACGCCGCTGCCGTCGGGCAGGAAGCGGTAGACCATCGCGCGATCGAATCCGGTGGCGGCGCGCATGGCGACGGCGGCGGCCGCGCAGCACTCCTCGACGCCGGCGGTGTGCTGGACCGCCCCAGCAGCGCCTTGAGCTGCATGATCGGATCTCCGGCTCCAGTCATAGTGCGACGTGCCGGCTCCAGTTCCAGGATCGCCGTGCGTTCGATCGCGTGCAGCGTGAGGTCGAGCGGCACGGGACCGCTGCGCGTGCGGACGGCGAGGCGCATGATCGGTGCGACGAAGGCGCCGCCCGTCGCGAGCCGGGTATTGACGAAGGCCTCGGTTTCGAAATCCAGGAGCCGGGAGATCGGCATGCCCGGTATGCCCTCGGGTTCGATTCCGAGCAGCAGCCGGGTGTCGCCGGCGACCTGTTCGATCTCGAGACGGTCGCGATCGAACACGAGCAGCGCCCCGTGCGGCTGGATCGAGCCGGGGATATGAATGGGCTCCCGGTCGCAGGTGCTGAGGTCCGCCTCGCCGAACCGTACGGCCTCCTGGTTCACGGCAGGCTCCCGCACAGCCAGTTCTGCAATGCGTCAAACGTGGCCACCGCGGTGTCGGCGGCCCGAACCTCGCGTTCCGGTGTGCAGCACCACGCATCGAGTGCCGCACCGAAGCGTTGCCACATCACCCGGACGTCCGCGCCGTAGCTCGCGAGAAAGGCCGCGCCGTCCCCGGCACTGAGCCCGAGCCGCTCCTCGACCAGGGGGAGCAGCGTGCGTCCGCCGAGCGTCGCGCCCTCGAGCACGTACAGGCAGCCGAATGCGCTGGCCGCATCCGGGCAGGCGGGTAAGGCCTCGCAGCGTGGCAGCCGGGGCACGGTATCCGGCCCGACTCCCAGCGCGAGCAGGTCGCGCTCGAGCAGCGGGAGCTTGCGCCGCGAGTCGTAGTCGGCCAGCGCGTCGCCGAATACCTGCCTGCTGAGCCGCTGCTCCAGCCCCGCACAGAATCCCCACATCCGCTCGACGTGTGCGCGGTAGGCCGCGCGGTTCGAGAAGCGCGCCTTCACGTCCAGGCGCTTCTCGAGCCTCTGGTGCGAATTCCAGGTCGCGGAGCGCAGTTGCGCAATGGCATTCATCGCCGTGCCTGCTTGGTGAACGCGGTCCGGACGGCGCGAGTGCGGCCGCCAGGCGTGGTGGCCAAGCATATCCGGGTATCCATCGGCTGCGCCATCAAGTGCCCGCGAGGGACCGGGCTGCCGTGCGGTGCAGGCGCGGCAAGCGCTAGCGGCCGGATCGCCCGCGGCTAGATCTCGACCTGGCGTGCGATCTCGATCACGTTCGCCGCCGGCAGGTTGAAGCGATCCACCATCTTCACTGCATTGCGGTACAGGAACGCGAACAGCCCCACGCGGGCGCGCCGCAGCACGCCGCTGCCCGATCGATTCACGACCAGGTCGCGTGCGCCGATGAACACCGCGTGCTCCAGGTCGATCCCCGGGTCCAGTCCCTCGAGACTCGCCAGCGCCCGGCGCAGGTCCGGGATCTCGACGAAGCCGAAGCGGCACAGCACGTGCCAGAAGCCGTCCGCGACCCGGTCGACGACCGCGCAGCTGTGGCCCTCGGTGCGCGGCAGCTCGAGGAATTCCACGTGCAGCGCGATCACGTTGCGGGTCAGAGCGCCGACGAAATGCACCTGATCGATGATCAGGCGCGGGATGTGCTGCGTTGCGCGCGTCAGGAACACGGTGGTGCCGGCCACGCGCGGGATCCGCCCTGCCTGCAGGTCCTCCAGGAACTGCGCCTCGGACTGTGGCGATTGCGCGAGGCATTCCCGGATGCCGTCCATGCCGGTCCGCCACACGATCATCAGTGCGAACAGCATCGCCGCCAGGCTCAGCGGCAGCCAGCCGCCGTCGGCCACCTTGAGCAGGTTCGCCGCAAAGAACACGCCGTCGATCAGCAGGAACAGACCACCCCCCAGCAGCGAGGGCAGCAGCGGCCAGCGCCAGACCCGACGCATCGCGATGAACAGCAGTCCCGTGGTCAGCAGCATCGTGGTCGACACGGCCGTGCCGTAGGCGCCGGCCAGCCGGTCCGAGATCCGAAGCCGATCGTGACGCCGACCGTCGCCGAGCATCATCAGCCAGTTGACGACCGGCACGTAGATCTGGCCGTAGATGCGGTCGGAGGTCTGGCGGATCGCGACGCCAGGCAGCCAGCCGAGCTGCATCGCCTGGCGCGTCATCGAATAGGATCCGGTGATGATCGCCTGGCTGGCGATGATCGTCGCGAGCGTCGCGAGCGCTACCAGCGGATAGATCGACCATGCCGGAGCGAGCTGGAAGAACGGATTGCCCGTCGACCCGCTCAGGCGACAGCAGCAATCCGGTCTGCCCCGCGTAGCTGAGCAGCAGCGCCGGCAGCACGATCGCGTACCAGGACCAGCGGATCGGTCCCTTGCCGAAATGGCCCATGTCGGCATAGAGCGCTTCGCCGCCGGTAATGCACAGGAACACGCCGCCGAGCACCAGCAGTCCGGTGGTGCCGGCATGCATCAGGAAGCGTAAGCCGTACCGTGGATCGATGGCGCGCAGCACCTGCGGATGGTGGCCGATACCGACGGCGCCGATCAGCGCGATCACGACGAACCACAGCAGCATCACCGGGCCGAAGGCCTGCCCGATACGCTGGGTGCCGAAGCGCTGCAACAGGAATAGCGTCATCAGGATCACGACCGCAATCGGCAGTATCCAGGGCTTGAGCGTCGTGGTCACGACGTTGACGCCCTCGATCGCGCTGAGCACCGAGATCGCGGGCGTGATGACGCCATCGCCGTAGATGAGCGCTGCGCCGAGCAGGCCGGCGAGCGCGGCGATCCGCATTCCGGGCCGAAAGCCGGTCGCGCCGTCCAGCAGCATCAGCGCCAGGATGCCGCCCTCGCCGCGATTGTCGGCCCGCATGACGAAGGCGCAGTATTTCACCGACACCGTCAGGACCAGTGTCCACAGGATCAGCGACAGTACGCCGAGCGCGCTCTCGGGCGTGAAGCGACCGCCGAGCGACTGCACGACGGTCTGCAGCGTGTACAGCGGGCTGGTGCCGAGATCGCCGAACACGATTCCGAGCGCGGCGAGCCTCGCGACGCCGGGAGTCGTCGCGGCCGCGTGGGCCGCCGGGGCCGGAGGGCTGCCCGCCATGCCGTTGCCGCGCTAGCGACCGAGCACGGTCAGTCCGAGCGCGGTTCCCGCCTGGCGCAACGACTCATCGATGCTGGCGAGGGGCAGCTGCTGGCGCTGTGCCAGCTCGAGGTAGGCTGCCGCGTAGACCGTCAGGTGGAAGCGATGCGCCAGCGGCACCGTGCGCGTCCAGGCATCCAGTGCCGTGTCGGCGTCCAGCGCGACAGGCAGTTCCCGCAGAAACCCCTCGAGCCGCTCGCGTGTCGCGCTATCGAGCCGTCCGCGACGCTCGGCGGTCGCGAGTCCGTTCAGGATCTCGAGCGGCCAGACCTGGGGTACGAGCGCACCGGCATCGACGACCCGCTGCAGCACCAGCTCGATCCCGGGGGTGTGCTGGTCCTCGAAGCACCAGCCGAGCGCGACCGAACTGTCGAGCACCAGGCTCATGGGCGCCCGGTGCCGACGAGCTCGCTCAACGGCAGCTCTCCGAGCGTGACGCCGCGGCTGGTGTGCAGCAGTCCGTCCGCGGCGCGGCGGGCCCGCTCGCGATCGAATCCGGCCGTGGCCGGGATCATGCGCGCGACCGCCTTGCCGCGCCGGGTGATGATCACTTCCTCGCCGCTCTCGACCCAGTCGAGCAGCGTGCCGAGCTTGTTCTTGGCCTCGAAGGCGCCGATCTCGCGCATAGGGTCTCACTCTAGCCTGATGGCTAGCTTAGCACGCGAGGCAAACAGGGCCGGTTGCGGACATGACAAGATTCGTGACGGTCTCCAAAGTCAAGTAAAGTTGACACTCATGAGCCCGGTCTATCCCTTTTCGGCCCTCGTCGGGCAGGACGAACTGAAACTCGCATTGCTGACCGCGGCGATCGATCCGCGGGTCGGCGGTGTGCTGGTGTTCGGCGATCGCGGAACCGGCAAGTCTACGGCGGTGCGCGCGCTCGCCGCGCTGCTGCCGCCGATGCGAGTGGTCGCGGGATGCCGCTATGGCTGTGACCCGCAGCAGCGCGACAGCTGGTGCGAGGAGTGCGTGGCACGGGTCGTGACGACCCGCGTGCCGACCCGCCGCGTACCGGTGCCGGTGGTCGACCTGCCGCTCGGTGCCACCGAGGACCGCGTCCTCGGAGCGCTGAATCTCGAGCAGGCGCTGAGCTCCGGCGTGCGCGCCTTCGAACCCGGTCTGCTCGCTCAGGCGCATCGCGGCTTCCTGTACATCGACGAGGTCAACCTGCTCGAGGACCATCTCGTCGACCTGCTGATCGACGTGGCCGCCTCCGGGGTCAACGTGGTCGAGCGCGAAGGCCTGAGCGTGCGCCATCCCGCGCGTTTCGTGCTGGTCGGCAGCGGCAATCCGGAGGAGGGCGAGCTGCGGCCGCAGCTGCTCGATCGCTTCGGCCTGTCGGTCGAGATCCGTACGCCGCAGGATCTCGCGCAGCGCATCGAGATCGTGCGCCGGCGCGACCAGTTCGAACGCGAGCCGCAGGCCTTCATGGCCGCGTGGGAACCACAGCAGGCCGCGCTGCGTGCGCAGATCATGCGCGCACGCACGCGGCTCGCGCGGGTCGAGGTCAGCGACGAGGCGCTTGGCTGGGCGGCGCGGCTGTGCATGCTGGTCGGGACCGACGGACTGCGCGGGGAACTGACACTGATGCGCGCGGCGCGCGCCGTCGCCGCGCTCCATGGACGACGCCAGGTCGGCGTCGACGAACTGATCCAGGTCGCACCGCCGGCGCTGCGCCACCGGTTGCGCCGCGACCCCATGGATGATGCCGGCTCCGGGCAGCGCATCACCCGCGCGATCGGCGAGCTGGGAGCGAAACTTGACTGAGCACGCGGCACGGGGCGCCGTGGCTCGCTGCGGCGCGGATGCCAGCGCCAGCGCGCTGGCGGTCGGCGACGCCTGGCGCGCGGCCGCCTGCCTGGCGGTCGATCCAGGCGGCACCGGAGCCGTGCTGCGCGCGGACCCCGGCGAAGCCAGCGGCGCATGGCTCGAAGCGGTGCGCGCGGCGCTGCCGTCCACGGCACCGATGCGGCGCGTGCCGGGACATATCGATGACGAACGGCTGCTCGGTGGCACCGATCTCGCGGCCACGCTGCAGCAGGGGCGTGCGGTGCAGGTGCGCGGTGTGCTCGAGGAAGCGGCCGGAGGCGTGATCGTGCTGCCGCTGGCCGAGCGTTTCCCGGTGCAGCTGGCGGCCCGGATCGCCAATGCACTCGACCGCGGCGCCGTCAGCGTGACGCCATCCGGGCAGGTGCGCGAACCGCCGACGCCGTTCGGAGTCATCGCCATCGACAGCGGCCGCGCCGCCGGTGAACGCTGCCCCGCGGCCCTGTGCGATCGGCTCGCGCTGCACGTGGATCTGGACGGGCTGCCGCTCGCGGACGCCGCCGAACTGATGCCGGAGCGCGCGGCGATCGCGGCCGCGCGGGCGCGCCTGCCGTCGGTCGTGCCAGCGGCCGGGGCGCTGCAGGCGCTGTGCGCCACCGCCGCGGCCTGCGGCATCGATTCCCTGCGCGCGCCGACGCTCGCGCTGCGCGTCGCGCGCGCGAGCGCGGCGCTGGACGGGCGCGGCGAGACCGACGAGGACGACCTGGAATTCGCCGCCCGCGTGGTACTGGCGCCACGGGCCACGGTGATTCCTGCCGACCCGGAAGCCGCGCCGCCGCCGGACGCGCCGCCCGAAGCTCCACCGGACGCGCCTGCTCCCGACGCCGACGCGGGCGAGAGCGTGGAGTCCGGAACGCTGCCCGACCGTGTACTCGCCGCGGCCCGTGCCGCGATTCCGGCCGGCCTGCTGGCGGAGCTCGTGGCCGGGGCGGGGGCACGGCGTCGCGCGTCCTCGATCGGCCGCGCCGGCGCGAGCGTGGTCGCGAAGCGGCGGGGGCGTCCGGCCGGCGTGCGCGCCGGCAAGCCGCGCAATGGCTCGCGGCTCAACCTGCTCGCGACGCTGCGCACCGCTGCGCCGTGGCAGCGCCTGCGGCGCGCTGCTGCCTCGAACACCGGATCGCGCGTGCAGGTGCGGACGGGTGATTTTCGCGTGACCTGGTATCGTCAGCGCACGCAGACCGTCACCGTGTTCGCGCTCGACGCGTCCGGTTCCAGCGCGCTGCATCGGCTCGCCGAAGCCAAGGGCGCCATCGAGCTGCTGCTCGCGGAGTGCTACGTGCGGCGCGACCAGGTGGCCGTGCTGTCCTTTCGCGGCCGCGGCGCCGAGCTCGTGCTCCCTCCGACCCGTTCGTTGCTGCGGGCCAAGCGCAGCCTCGCGGGCCTGCCCGGCGGTGGCGGCACGCCGCTCGCCGCGGCCATCGACGCGGCGGCCGCGCTCGCCACGCAGGTCGCGCGCCACGGGCAGACCCCATCGATAGTGCTGTTGACCGATGGCGCCGCGAACATCGCGCGCGATGGCAGCGGCGGGCGTGCGCGCGCGACGGAGGACGCGCTGCTGGCCGCGCGCGCGCTCGGCGAGCGCGGCTTCGCGATCCTGCTGATCGATACGGCGCCGCGCCCGTCGCCGCAGGCGCGGGCGCTGGCGCAGGCCATGCGCGCGCGCTACCTGGCGCTGCCTGACGCGGATGCACGCAGCCTCGTGGCGGCGGTCCAGCATGCGGCTTGAGGCATTGCCGATGGGATCCGGGGACCAGGCTGCGATGGAGCCGCTGAACTGGCAGACCGATGGCCAGCGCTGGCCGCTGCATGCCTGGAGCCGGTTCGTCGACGCCGCCGGCTTGCGCTGGCACGTGCAGCAGCTCGGGGCGGGTCCGTCGCTGCTGCTCGTGCACGGCACCGGAGCGACGACGCATTCGTGGCGTGCGCTCGCGCCGCTGCTGGCACCGCACTTCTCGGTCACCGCCTTCGACCTGCCCGGTCATGGCTTCACCGAGGGCACGCCGCAGGGCGGCATGTCGCTCGACGCGATGAGCGCCGCGGTGGCGCAGCTGCTCGAGACGCTGCAGGTGCGGCCGCACCTGGCCGTGGGGCATTCGGCGGGCGCGGCGATCCTGTGCCGGATGGCACTCGACGGTCAGCCCGTCGCGCGCCACATCGTGAGCCTGAACGGCGCATTGCTGCCGTTTCACCGGCTCCAGCGCCTGCTGTTCGGGCCGGTCGCCCGGCTGCTGGCCGTCTCGCCGCTCGCCGCCCGTGCCGTGGCGTGGAGTGCGCGCGAGCGCAGCGCAGTGCTGCGACTGCTGGCGGGAACCGGTTCGGTGCTCGATAGCACCGGCGTCGACCTGTACTGGCGACTGGTCCGCAGCGAGCGCCACGTGCATGGCGCATTGCGCATGATGGCGCAGTGGAACATCGAGACGCTCGAGCACGAGCTGCCGCGACTGCCGCTGCCGCTGACGCTGGTCGTCGGCGACGCCGACCTCATGGTGCCACCGGCGCAGGCCGAGCGCGTACGACAGCTGCTGCCGCATGCCGGCCTGGTCCGCCTGGGCCGTCTCGGCCATCTCGCGCACGAGGAGCAACCACAGGCGGTAGCGGCGATCCTGCAGGATCTGGCCGGACAGGGTCTGGCCGCACGCCTGCCGTCCGGGGACCGCCGGTGAACGCCGCGATGCCGGTCGCCATGCATCCGCACGCGCCGCCGCGCGCGCGCGCGATCGTGATCGGCAGCGGATTCGGCGGACTCGCCGCCGCGGTGCGGCTCGGCGCGCGTGGCTACCACGTGCAGGTCCTCGAGCGGCTGGATGCGCCCGGCGGACGCGCCTACGTGCATCACCAGGACGGATTCACCTTCGATGCGGGCCCCACGATCGTCACCGCGCCGTTCGTGTTCGAAGAACTCTGGTCGCTGTGCGGCCGGCGACTCGCGGACGACGTCACGCTCAAGCCGCTCGATCCCTTCTACCGCGTGCGCTTCCATGACGGCAGCCACGTCGACTGGTCGGGCAACGAGGCGCGGATGCGCGCCGAGATCGGGCGCATCGCGCCGGCCGACCTGGACGGCTACGAGCGCTTCATGCGGCTCAGTGCGCAGATCTACCGCGTCGCGTTCGAGGAACTGGGCCACATGCCGTTCAACCACTGGACGGACATGGCGCGGCGCGCACCCGCGCTGCTGCGCCTGCGCGCGCACCAGTCGCTGTACGCGCGCGTGGCCGCGCACGTGCGCGATCCGCGCCTGCGCTTCTGCCTGAGCTTCCATCCGCTGTTCGTCGGCGGCAATCCCTTCACGACCAGCGCGCTGTACGGGCTGATCGTACACCTGGAACGCCAGGGCGGCGTGCACTACGCGATGGGTGGTACCGGACGACTGGTACAGGGACTGCTCGGTCTGGTCGCGCGACAGGGCGGCACCGTGCGCTATGGCGCCGAGGTCCGCCGCATCACGCTGCGCGGCCGGACCGCGACTGGCGTGCAGCTCGCGAACGGAGAGCGGCTGGAGTCCGACATCGTGGTGTCCAATGCCGACTCGGCGTGGACCTACGGGCAGCTGCTTCCTGCGCAGGTGCGCCGTCGCTGGAGCGATCGCCGGCTGGCGCGCATGCGCTACTCGATGAGCCTGTTCGTCTGGTATTTCGGCACCCGCCGCCAGTACCCGGAGGTGGGACATCACACCATCCTGGTAGGTCCCCGCTATCGCGAGCTGATCACGGATATTTTCCAACGCCATGTCCTGGCAGAGGATTTCAGCCTCTACCTGCATCGGCCGAGCGCCTCGGACCCGACCGTGGCACCACCCGGCTGCGATGCGTTCTACGCGCTCGTTCCGGTGCCGAACCTGTTGAGCGGTATCGACTGGAGCGAACGCGCGGAGCCCTACCGGCGCTCGATTGCGGCCTGCCTCAGCGCGCAGCTGCTTCCCAACCTGGAGCAGAACGTTGTAACGTCGCGCATCATGACTCCGCAGGACTTCAAGGACCGGCTGCTGTCCTACCAGGGCGCGGCCTTCGGCATGGAGCCCATCCTGACGCAGAGCGCATGGTTCCGACCGCACAACCAGTGCGAGGACATCGAGCGGCTGTACCTCGTGGGCGCGGGCACCCATCCGGGCGCCGGGCTGCCGGGAGTCGTGAGTTCGGCCCGAGTACTGGATGCGGTGGTTCCCCATGGCAACAGCATCGCTTAAGTCCGCGGAGCGGCGTGCGACCGACCTGGCCGCGGGCCGGGACCTGCTGCGCAACGGCTCGCGCAGTTTTCACGTGGCCTCGCTGCTGCTGCCGCGCGCGATCCGCGAATCGGCCACGGCGCTGTACGCGTTCTGCCGGCTCGCCGACGATGCGATCGACGTGGAGGCGGATGCGCCGGCGGGACTCGCGCAGCTGCGCGCCCAGCTCGATCGGGTCTATGACGGCAATCCGCTGCCGCAGCCGGTGGAACGCCTGCTCGCCCAGACGGTGCGGGAGCACCACATCCCGCGCGGACTGCTCGATGCGCTGCTCGAGGGGTTCGAGTGGGATCTCGCCGGACGGCGCTACGAGAGCCTCGCGGACCTGCACTGCTATGCCGCGCGCGTCGCCGGCAGCGTCGGGGCCATGATGACCCTGCTCATGGGCGAGCGTGACGCGACGGTGCTCGCCCGTGCCTGCGATCTCGGCGTGGCCATGCAGCTCACCAATATCGCGCGCGACGTCGGCCAGGATGCGCGCGCCGGCCGTCTCTACCTGCCGCTGCGCTGGTTACGCGAGGCCGGCATCGATCCGGACACCTGGCTCGCCCGGCCGGAGTTCAGTCCCGCGCTCGCGCAGGTCATCGAACGGGTGCTCGCGGCGGCGGATGATCTGTACGCCCGGGCCGCGGCCGGGATCAGCCGTCTGCCGGCGCGCGCGCGGCCCGGCGTGCATGCCGCCCGGCTGCTCTATGCGCAGATCGGCCACGAACTGCGGCGACAGGGACTGGATGCGGTCGCACGGCGCGCGCACGTCAGCGCTGCGCGCAAGCTGGCGCTCGCCCTGGGCGCGGTCGTGGCGGCGTTGCGGGCCAACGTCGTGCTTCCCGCCGCTCCGCTCGAGCAGGTCCGGTTCCTGCTGCGCGCGGTGCAGGACGGTGGCGTGCCGACCGCCGTGCAGGACGCGCCGATGACACCGGCGCAGAGCCGTGCGGAGTGGGTGATCGATCTGTTCGAGCGCCTGCAGTGGCGGGAACAGACCGCCGCGCTGCAGCGCGTCCAGCAGCTGCAGTCCTAGCGCGCCGCGGCCGCGGCCGCGGACGGGCGCGTCCAGCGCGGCATCCGGAACGGCAGCAGGGTCCGCACCCAGCGGCTGCGGAAGCGGTCGAGGTTCAGGCTTTCGTGCACGGCGGTGACTGCCTGTCCCCCGATCGAGGTCGTCAGCAGCGAGCGCGCGTAGAACGGCGCGTCCACCAGCGTTCGCACCACCCGCGCGCTGGCTGGCTGCTCGCAGCGCGTGTAGCGCTCGATGCCCCAGAGGCTGGACGGCAGCGGGCACGCGGACGGCAGTGCGAGCGGACGCACGGTGCCGTCGGTATCGAACTGCAGCGAGAGCGTGCGCGGCGCATCGCGTCGGTGCTGCACTTCGTAGAACACCGCAGTGGCCTCGGGCAGCGCGGCACGGGACCAGGTCCAGCCGCGGAAGTCCTGTTCGAGCGGGCGGGAGCCGGCGTTCGAGTCCAGATAGGCTTCACCGCGCCATTGCACGGCGGGCTGCTGGAACTGCACCTCGATGCGCGCACGGGGCGCCAGCGGCGACCAGAAGTGATGGCCGAGCGCGTCGAGCGCGAACTGCCGGGCGGGCATGCAGCCGGGTACCACGCGCACGCGGCCGCGCAGCGGCCGCGGCAGCGGACAGCCGGTCTCGGCGATCTGGAATTCGAACGCACTCCCGTCCCAGTGCACGGAGCTCGGGCCGATGCGCAGCGCGTCGGGCGCGGCGCACAGCTGCGCGCCGCCGCGCTCGGTCATCGACCAGCGTCCAGCCGCGCCATTCAGCGCGACGTTGAACGCGCAGTAGTCGCGTGGATCCGCGTCGCCGCGCCGTCGCGCGAGCGCGTAGTAGGGCGAGAACACGCTGCCGATGAAGGCGATGATGCACAACCCGTGGGCACCATCGTCGCTCACCGCATCGAGGTACCACCATGCATAGCCGCCCCGAGGGACCGGGACGTCGAATCCAGGTCCTGCAGCAGACAGCCGGCCGCGTGGCACGCCGAGAGCGCCGCCATCGGCAGCCCCGGCCCCGGGTGCGTGCTCCCGCCCGCCAGGTACAGTCCGGGGATCGGCGTGCGTGCTCCCGGCCGCTTGAAGGAGGCCTGCCAGCCGTGGCTCGCCCGCCCGTACAGCGCCCCACCGCTGCCCGGAAACAGCCGGTGGAAGTCGGTCGGCGTCGTGGCCACGTACTGTTCCGGTCGCAGCGGGAGCTGCAGCCCGCAACGCTGCAGCACTCCCAGGGTCCTGTTCAGGCATTGCTCGACCTCCTCCGGCTCGAAATGATGCACGTCGCCGATCGCCGGTGCATTGATCAGGCACAGCAGGCGCTCCGGCTCGCCGGCCATCGGCGGTGCCGCGCCGCCGCGATCCTGCGCGCACAGGTACACGGTCGGCGTGCGCGGCACGCAGCGCCGCTGGCACAGCTCCGCGAACTCCGCGGCATAGTCCGCGGAGAAGAAGACATTGTGATGCGTGAGCGGAAAGCCGTGCGGGCTCGCGCGGATGTTCCACGTCATGGCCGACAGCGAGCGCGCGGCGGGCTCGACCCGCACGCTCTCGATCGCGGTGTCCTGGCCCAGCAGGCCGGCTCCGACCGCGGTGGCGTCGCAGGTGGCCACCACCGCGTCGACCGCCTGTGACTGGCCATCGCCGAACTCGATCCGGGCCACGCGCCCGCGTGCGAGCCGGATCGCGCTCACCTCGGTCGCGAGACCGGACCGTGACGCCGCGCGCGCGCAGCAGCGCGAGCAGCGCATCGGCCAGTGCGTACATGCCGCCCTGGATCTGCCAGACCCCGGTCTGCTCGACGTGCGCGACCAGCATCAGCGTTGCCGGCGCGAGAAACGGCGAGGAGCCGCAGTAGGTCGCGTAGCGGCCGAACAGCGCCCGCAGCCGGGGATCGGGGAAATAGCCGCCCAGCGCGTTCCACAGGGTCGTGAACGGCCGCAGCCGCCAGAGATTGGACAGGCCGCGCACCCCGCCGCCGCGGATCAGTCCGGGCATGCTGGGTCGCGGCTGGCGCAGGAAGTCGCGCTCCAGGGCCTGGTAGATCGCGCGCGCGTCGGCGCAGAAGCGCTCGAAGCCGCGCGCCGCGGCAGCCCCGGCGAAACGGCCGATCGCGGCCGCGCTGAGCCCCGGATCCGCATGCAGGTCGAGCGGCTGGTCGGGCGCGGCGCACCACGCGTGCCGGGCCAGGATGCCGAGCGGCTGCAGGCGCAGGTGACTCGACAGCGTCGTACCCGCGGAGTCGAAGATCTCCTCGAAGATGCCGCGCAGCGTGAACACGGTCGGTCCGGCGTCGATCCGGGTCCCGTCGACCGCGACCTGCCGCAGCTTGCCGCCGGCCGTTGCGGCACGCTCGAACAGCGTGACGCCCAGACCCCGATTGGCCAGCTGCAGGGCGGTGACGAGGCCAGCGACTCCGGCACCTATCACGGCGACCTGCGGGGCGGAGGGGGGTGCGCGCACGGTGGGCGGTCAGGTTGACCCTGTGGCAGGGCAGTGTCTATATTACCTGACATTGTCGCTGACAAGGCTGCTTTACACTTGCGGGGAGACCGGTCGTGGATGACGCCTCACGGATCGAGCGTTTTCTGGCTCACGCCCTCGAGGGCGTGAGCGGGCCCGGGGCCGCTCCCGGCTTGTCGGCGGCAGTGCACCACGCCGTGTTTCCCGGCGGCGCGCGCATCCGCCCGCGCCTGTGCCTCGCGGTCGCGCGCGCCTGCGGCGCCGGACAGTCGGCCGGTGCGCTGGCGGCGGCCGGCGCGATCGAGATGCTGCATTGTGCTTCGCTGGTGCACGACGACCTGCCGTGCTTCGACGATGCGACCACCCGACGCGGGCAGCCCGCGGTGCACCGCAAATTCGGCGAGCGGCTCGCCGTGCTCGCCGGCGACGCGCTGATCGTGCTCGCGTTCCAGACCGTCACGCGCGAACGTGGCTGTCCGGCCGATCGTCGACTCGCGCTGCTCGGCACGCTCGGCCGCGGCGGCGGGCATGCCACGCGGCATCGTCGCGGGCCAGGCCTGGGAATGCGAGGAGGGCGTCGCGCTGTCCGAATACCAGCGCGAGAAGACCGGCGCACTGTTCGCCGCGGCGACGGTCGCCGGGGCCCTGGCGGCCGGCGCCGACCCCGCGCCCTGGCAGACGGTCGGCGACTGCATCGGCGAGGCCTACCAGGTCGCCGACGACATTCGCGATGTGACCGGCGATGCGCATGAACTCGGCAAGCCCACCGGGCGTGATGCCGCGCTCGACCGGCCCAATGCCGTGCGTCGGCTGGGACTCCCGGCGGCGCGGGCCCGCCTGCAGCAGCTCGTGGCCGAGTCACTGGCGGCGATACCCGCCTGTCCCGGGTCCGAGGAGCTGCACCACGCGTTCCGCGCGGTCATGGCACCGCTGCTCGCGCCTGCCATCGCGCGTCCCGCGGCGTGAGCCGCGCACCGCAGCCGTGCGCGCCCACGCGCCCACCGAGCAGCGCCCGATTCCCGGCGCACCGCTGAGCGCGAGAATCAAGGCGTGGCGCGACCGACTGCTCGGCGATGCCCGCTTCCAGCGCTGGGCCAGCGGCTTTGCGCTGACGCGGCCGGTCGCGCGTCGGCATGCGCGCGCGCTGTTCGACCTGTGCGCCGGCTTCATCTACTCGCAGGTCCTGCTCGCGTGCGTACGCCTGCGGCTGCTCGAGCAGCTGCGCGACGGTCCGCTCGGGCTGCAGCAGATCGCGCGCCAGGTCGAGCTGGCCCCGGGTGCGGCGCGCGCGCTGCTCGCCGCGGCGCAGGCCCTGCGAGCTGGTGGAACTGCGCGGCACGGAGCAATGGGGCCTCGGTCCGGTCGGAGCCGCCCTGCTCGGCAATCCGGCGGTGGTGCGCATGATCGAGCATCACCCGATGCTGTACGACGACCTGCGCGACCCGGTGGCGCTGCTGCGCGATCCGGCCCGCACCAGCCGCGTGGCGCAGCTGTGGCCCTATGCGCGCAACCAGCTGCCCGCGAGCCTGGCGCCCGAGCAGGTCAGCACGTACACCGCGCTGATGGCCTCGACGCAGCCGCTGGTCGCCGAGGAACTGCTCGACGCGTATCCCTTTGCGCGCCACCGCTGCCTGCTCGACGTCGGCGGCGGTGACGGCAGCTTCCTGATCGCGGCCGCAGCGCGCGCACCGCAGCTGCGGCTGATGCTGTTCGATCTGCCGGGGGTTGTCGCCCAGGCGCAGCGGCGCTTCGAAGCCGCAGGGCTCAGCGGAAGGGCGGCGCTCCACGGCGGCGATTTCGCGCGCGACGAGCTGCCCGCCGGCGCCGACCTGATCACGCTGGTGCGCGTGCTGCATGACCACGACGACCAGCCGGCGATGGCGCTGCTGCGCGCGGCGCGGCGCGCGCTGCCCCGCGGCGGCAAGCTGGTGCTGGCCGAGCCGATGACGGGCGTGCGCGGCGCCATTCCCGGCACCGAGGCGTACTTCGCTTTCTACCTGCTGGCGATGGGACAGGGGCGGGCACGCGCCGCCGCGGATGTCGCGCAGATGCTGCGCGGCGCCGGCTTCGACGATCCGCGCGTGCACGACAGTGCGCGGCCGTGGCAATGCACGGTCATGAGTGCCAGCGCCGCGTGAGCCGCGCTGCTGCCGCGATCGGAGTGTTAAGTTTGCTTGACATCGACCTTAGTACTAGTATCTTTACACTCAGATCACGTGGGGCCACACCACAGCGAGCCGGAACGTCGTGTCTCTGCATCCAATCAAGCCCGAACTGAACACGCTGGCGGTCGTGCTGCGCGAGCCGCAGCAGCTCGAACTGCGGGAGCTTGCGCTCACGGGCCCCGGCGATGCAGACGTCGTCGTCGAGATGGAATGGTCCGGAATCAGCACGGGTACCGAGCGTCTGCTGTGGAGCGGAAAGATGCCCGCCTTCCCCGGCATGGGCTATCCGCTGGTACCGGGCTATGAGGGCGTTGGACGCATCGCGAGCGCGGGAGCGCAGTCCGGGCGCACGGTCGGCGAGCGGGTGTTCGTGCCCGGTGCGCGCTGCTACGGCGAGGTGCGGGGACTGTTCGGCAGCTCGGCGGCGCGGGTCGTGGTTCCGGGTGCGCACGTGACGCCGGTCGACGAGCGGCTCGGCGAGCGCGCGATACTGCTGGCGCTCGCGGCCACGGCGCTACACGCGCTCAAGGTCGGCTCGGGCGCGCCGCAACTCATCATCGGCCACGGCGTGCTCGGACGCCTGATCGCGCGCCTCGCGCTGCTGCACGGCGCGGGCGCCGCACCGGTGGTCTGGGAGACCAATCCCGCGCGCCGCGCGGGGGCCACCGGCTATGCGGTCATCGATCCGGCCGAGGACACGCGCCGCGACTACCTGCGTATCTGCGACGTCAGCGGCGATGGCGGCCTGCTCAATGGGCTGATCGGACGGCTCGCGCCGCGCGGCGAGATCGTGCTCGCCGGGTTCTACAGTGCGCCGCTGAGCTTCGACTTCGCTCCGGCGTTCATGCGCGAGGCACAGCTGCGCATCGCCGCCCAGTGGCAGAAGTCCGATCTCGCCGACGTGCTGGCGCTGAGCCAGTCGGGCGAACTGTCGCTCGACGGACTGATCACCCATCACAGCGCCGCGATCGATGCGACGCGTGCCTATCGCACGGCATTCGACGATGCCGCGTGCCTGAAGATGATCCTCGACTGGAGAAACGCCGCATGAGTCCGAGTGCCGCCAGCGCAGTTCCCGTAGCGATGCCGGACGCGCGCCTGCGCACGCTGCGGGCCGAGGCGGCGATACCGCCGGACCCGGTGCCGACCGCACCCCCGACCAAGAAGACGCAGGTCATCGCGATCTACGGCAAGGGCGGCATCGGCAAGAGCTTCACGCTCGCCAACCTGTCGTACATGATGGCGCAGCTCGGCAAGCGCGTACTGCTGATCGGTTGCGACCCGAAGAGCGATACCACCTCCCTGCTGTTCGGCGGGCCGCGCCTGCCCGACGATCATCGAAACCTCGGCGCGCAAGAAGCTGGCCGGCGAGCCCGTCAAGATCGGCGACGTGTGCTTCAAGCGTGACGGCGTGTTCGCGATGGAGCTCGGCGGACCGGAGGTGGGCCGCGGTTGCGGGGGCCGCGGAATCATCCACGGCTTCGAACTGCTCGAGAAGCTCGGCTTCCACGAATGGGGCTTCGACTACGTGCTGCTGGACTTCCTCGGCGACGTCGTCTGCGGCGGCTTCGGACTGCCGATCGCGCGCGACATGTGCCAGAAGGTCATCGTCGTCGGGTCCAACGACCTGCAGTCCCTGTACGTCGCGAACAACGTGTGCTCGGCGGTGGACTACTTCCGCAACCTCGGCGGCAACGTCGGCGTCGCCGGCATGGTGATCAACAAGGACGACGGCACCGGCGAGGCGCAGGCGTTCGCCGACGCGGTCGGGATCCCGGTACTCGCCGCGATTCCGGCGCACGAGGAGATCCGGCGCAAGAGCGCGAACTACCAGATCATCGGCAAGCCCGGTGACGCCTGGGCTCCGGTGTTCGAGCAGCTCGCGGCCGGCGTCGCGGACGCGCCCCCGGTGCGGCCGAAGCCCTTGAGCCAGGACGGCCTGCTCGGCCTGTTCAAGGGCGACACCGTGGGGCGCAACGTCGTGCTCGATCCGGCCACGCCCGAGGACATGAGCGGTGGCGTCGTGATCGAGAAGCCCTCGCTCGAAGTGGTCTACGAGAGCATCTAGTCGCCGCAGGACATGCTCCGATGAGCCTGGATGAATCCGCGCCACAGTCCGAGCCGGTCCGCAGCGAGTCCGCTGCGGCCGCCGGATTGTCGTGCCACGCGGGCAAGCAGGAGCTGCAGCAGGCGGCCAGGGCCGCCGGCAAGAGCGAGACGCTCGAGCGCTATGCGGCGGATTATCCGCTGGGCCCGCACGACCAGCCGCAGAGCATGTGCCCGGCCTTCGGTTCGCTGCGGGTCGGCCTGCGCATGCGCCGCACGGCGACGGTCCTGAGCGGATCGGCCTGCTGCGTGTATGGCCTCACCTTCACGTCGCACTTCTACGGCGCGCGCCGCACCGTCGGCTACGTGCCGTTCAATTCCGAGACGCTGGTGACGGGCAAGCTGTTCGAGGACATCCGCGAGTCGGTATTCGCGCTGGCCGACCCGGCGCAGTACGACGCCGTCGTGATCATCAATCTGTGCGTGCCCACGGCCTCCGGCGTGCCGCTGCAGATCCTGCCCAAGCAGATCAATGGCGTGCGCATCATCGGCATCGACGTGCCCGGGTTCGGCGTGCCCACGCATGCCGAGGCCAAGGACGTGCTGGTCGGCGCGATGCTGCGCTACGCCCGTTCCGAGGCGGAGTCCGGGCCGGTGCAGGCGCCCAAGGGCGGGCGCAGCGAGCGGCCGACGATCGCGCTGCTCGGCGAGATGTTTCCCGCCGATCCGGTCGGCATCGCGATGCTGCTCGAGCCACTCGGACTCGCCGCCGGACCTACCGTTCCCACCCGCGAATGGCGCGAGCTCTATGCGGCGCTGGACGGACCGATCGTCGCGGCGATCCACCCTTTCTACACTGCCGCGGTGCGCGAATTCACCGCCGCGGGCCGCACGATCGTGGGTTCCGCGCCGGTGGGCTACGAGGGCACCGCGGCGTGGCTCGAGTCGATCGGCGCCGCCGCCGGCATCAGCGCGCAGCAGATCGGCGTCGCCAAGGACCGGTTCCTGCCGGCGATCCGCGCCGCGCTGAGCGCGGCACCGATCCGCGGCCGGATCACCGTATCCGGCTACGAAGGCTCGGAACTGCTCGTGGCGCGGCTGCTGATCGAGAGCGGCGCGCAGGTGCCGTACGTCGGCACGGCCTGTCCGCGCACCCCCTGGTCCGACGCCGATCGCACCTGGCTCGAAGCCCAGGGCGTGCGGGTGCAGTACCGCGCCTCGCTCGAGCAGGACCGCAATGCGATGCAGGAGTTCCATCCCGACCTCGCGATCGGCACCACGCCGGTGGTGCAGGCGGCCAAGGAACTCGCGATTCCGGCGATGTACTTCACCAACCTGATCTCGGCGCGGCCCCTGATGGGCGTCGCGGGCGCGGGGTCGCTGGCGCAGGTCGTCAACGCCGCCCTCGGCAACAAGGCGCGATTCGAGGAATTCAAGTCGTTCTTCGAGGGCGTCGGGACCGGCTACTCGGCGGGCGTCTGGGAGCACCAGCCCAGCGACCGGCCGGAATTTCGCGCGCAGTACCGCAAGCAGCTCGCCAAGCAGGCCGCGGTGCGTTCCACGGCAGAGGATGGCATCTGATGCTGGTCCTCGACCACGATCGCGCGGGCGGCTACTGGGGCGCGGTGTACGTGTTCACCGCGATCAAGGGGCTGCAGGTGATCATCGACGGCCCGGTGGGCTGCGAAAACCTGCCCGTGACCTCGGTGCTGCACTACACCGATGCATTGCCCCCCCACGAGCTTCCGATCGTCGTGACCGGTCTGTCCGAGGAGGAACTCGGCCAGCACGGGACCGAAGGGGCGATGAAACGCGCGCACCGCACGCTCGACCCGGAGCTGCCGAGCGTCGTGGTGACCGGATCGATCGCCGAGATGATCGGCGGCGGCGTGACCCCCGAAGGCACCAACATCCAGCGCTTCCTGCCGCGGACCATCGATGAGGACCAGTGGCAGAGTGCCGATCGCGCGATGTGCTGGCTGTGGACGCAGTACGGCAAGAAGCGCATTGCGCCGCGCAAGCCCCGTGCGGCCGGCGAGAAGCCGCGCGTGAACCTGATCGGACCGATCTACGGCTATTTCAACACCTGGTCGGACCTCGCCGAAATGCGCCGTCTGGTCGAGGGCATCGGCGCCGAAATCAACATGGTGTTCCCGCTCGGGAGCCATCTGGCCGACGTGGCGAAGCTCGCCGATGCCGACGTCAACATCTGCATGTACCGCGAATTCGGCCGGCTGCTGTGTGAAACGCTGGAGCGGCCCTACCTGCAGGCGCCGATCGGCCTGCACAGCACCACCAAGTTCCTGGTGACGCTCGGGGAACTGCTGGGCATCGATCCCCAGCCGTTCATCGAACGCGAGAAGCACACGACCATCAAGCCGCTGTGGGACCTGTGGCGCTCGGTGACCCAGGATTTCTTCGGCACCGCGAGCTTCGGCATCGTCGCCTCGGAGACCTATGCGCGCGGCGTGCGCAACTTCCTCGAGACCGAGATGGGCATGCCCTGCACGATCAGCGTCTCGAGGCGCGCCGGCGTCAAGCCCGACAACGCCGCCGTGCGCGCGCAGCTGCGCGCCCGCGCGCCGCTGATCATGTTCGGCAGCTACAACGAGCGCATGTATCTCGCCGAGGCAGGGGCGCGCAGCGTGTTCATCCCGGCGTCGTTTCCCGGTGCGGTCATGCGCCGCCATACCGGCACGCCGTTCATGGGCTACAGCGGGGCCACGTACCTGATGCAGGAGGTCTGCAACGCGCTGTTCGATGCGCTGTTCCACATCCTGCCGCTCGGCACCGACCTGGATCGCGTCGAGCCGACGCCGACGCGCATGCATCGCGAGCTGCCCTGGAGCGAGTCGGCGAAGCAGATGCTCGACCGGATCCTCGAATCCGAGCCGGTGCTGGTCCGCATTTCAGCGGCCAAGCGACTGCGTGATGCGGCCGAACGCGCGGCGCAGCAGGCCGGCGAGTCGGAGGTCACGATCGAGCGGTTGCGCGGCGTGCAGGGCGGCGCAATCGCGCAGCGGGAGCTCGCATGAAGTTTCCAGGTTCGGCGAACCATCGTGACGGGCACCGTGCCGACGAGGCCGGGGACCGCACGGTGCGATCCGAGATCTGTCCGCGCAGCGGACGGATCGGCTTCCGTGGCGGCGTCCGCCGTCACGGTGATCCCGGCCGCGCCGGTCAGCGCGGTCATGGCCTTACGGCCAGTTTATGGAGGTTCTATGTCTGACGATAAGCGCGGCTCGCTTACGGGGCTGACGGAGAATGAGGCCAGGGAGTTTCACAAGATCTTCGTGGGCAGTTTCCTGGCCTTCCTGGTCATCGCGATCGTGGCTCACATCCTGGTCTGGCAGTGGCGTCCCTGGCTTCAGTAAAGCGAAGCCATCGCCCAAGCCTGACAAAGCAAAGCAGAGGAGTATAGAAAATGTGGCGTCTTTGGTTGTTGTTCGACCCGCGCAGAGCGCTGGTCGCATTGTTCGCCTTCCTGTTCGTACTGGCAGTGGTGATTCATTTCATCGTTCTCAGCACGGACCGTTTCAACTGGCTCAAGGGACACGCCGGCGCGCCGACCGCTGCGGTGCAACAGATGTCCTCGCTGCCAGCGACGGTGAGCTCGAACTAGCAATAGCGATTGCAGGAAAGCGCCGATGGCAGCGGGCGGAAATCGCGTTCCATCCATGGAACCAACCGTCCGCTGCCTGAAGCGCCACGTCGGGATCGGCCAGCAGCGTTGAGGGGATACAGACATGGCGATGCTCAGCTTCGAACGGAAATACCGGGTACGCGGCGGAACGCTGCTTGGCGGCGACCTCTTTGATTTCTGGGTCGGCCCGTTCTATGTCGGCTTCTTCGGCGTCTCCACGATCTTCTTCGCCCTCATCGGTACGCTGCTACTGGTCTACGGAGCCGCGATCGGGCCGACCTGGAACCTGTGGCAGATCAACATCGCGCCGCCGGACATCCGCTACGGTCTGGGCCTCGCCCCGCTGGCGCAGGGCGGGCTATGGCAGATCATCACGGTCTGCGCCATCGGAGCCTTCGTGTCCTGGGCGCTGCGGGAGGTCGAGATCTGCCGCAAGCTCGGGATCGGCTATCACGTTCCGTTCGCGTTCAGCTTCGCGATCCTGGCCTACGTCACCCTGGAGGTGATCCGGCCGCTGCTGCTCGGTGCGTGGGGACACGGGTTTCCGTACGGCATCCTGAGCCACCTCGACTGGGTGTCGAACACCGGCTACCAGTACCTGCATTTCCACTACAACCCGGCGCACATGCTGGCGATCAGCTTCTTCTTCACGACGACCTTCGCGCTGGCGCTGCACGGTGGCGCTGGTGCTGTCGGCGGCCAATCCGCCCGCGGGCGAGCCCATGAAGACCGCGGAGCACGAGAACACCTATTTCCGCGACACGATCGGCTACTCGATCGGCTCGCTGGGCATTCACCGCCTCGGGCTGTTCCTGGCGCTGAGCGCCGTGTTCTTCAGCGCGGTCTGCATCGTGATCAGCGGTCCGTTCTGGACGCGCGGCTGGCCGGAATGGTGGAACTGGTGGCTGAACCTGCCGATGTGGAGCCACTAGTCGACCCACGGACGAACCAAGACATGGCCCATGGAACTGATAAAAAACCGTCGGCGGATCGGGTGAGGAGTTCGTATGGCTGAGTACCAGAATATATTCAACAGGGTGCAGGTCCGCTCGCCGGCGTATCCCGGCACGCCGCTGCCCGGTGGCATCTGGAAGCGGTCCGGCACGGGATTTTTCAGCAACCTGCTCGGCAAGATCGGCGACGCGCAGATCGGCCCGATCTATCTCGGCACGCTCGGCTTCCTGTCGCTGCTCTGCGGCTTCATCGCCTTCGAGATCATCGGCCTGAACATGCTGGCCTCGGTGAACTGGAGTCCGCATGCAGTTCCTGCGGCAGCTGCCCTGGCTGGCGCTCGAGCCGCCGCCGCCGGCCTACGGCCTGCACATGCCGCCGCTCAACGAGGGCGGCTGGTGGCTGATGGCCGGCTTCTTCCTGACCAGCTCGATCCTGCTGTGGTGGGTGCGCATGTACCGGCGCGCGCGCGCGCTCGGCATGGGCACGCACGTCGCCTGGGCATTCGCCGCGGCGATCTGGCTGTACCTGGTGCTCGGCTTCATCCGGCCGCTGCTGATGGGCAGCTGGGGCGAGGCGGTGCCGTTCGGCATCTTCCCGCACCTGGACTGGACTGCGGCGTTCTCGATCCGCTACGGCAACCTGTTCTACAACCCGTTCCACATGCTCTCGATCGCGTTCCTGTACGGCTCGACGCTGCTGTTCGCGATGCACGCCGCCACGATCCTCGCGGTCAGCCGCTTCGGCGGCGAGCGCGAGCTCGAGCAGATCGTCGACCGCGGCACGGCCGGCGAGCGCGCCGCCCTGTTCTGGCGCTGGACCATGGGCTTCAACGCCACCGTGGAATCGATCCATCGCTGGGCCTGGTGGTTCGCGGTGCTGTGTCCGCTGACCGGCGGCATCGGCATCCTGCTGACCGGCACCGTGGTCGACAACTGGTACCTGTGGGCCGTCAAGCACGGCGTGGCGCCGTCCTATCCGCATGTGTTCCCGGCAGTGCCCGATCCCGCAACCCTACCAGGAGCACCGCGATGAACCGGCGTGAACACCGCTTCGCAGCCCTGGTGACGCTGGCCAGTCTCGGCGCTGCTGCTCAGCCGCCTGCGAGCGCCCGCCGGTCGATACCGTGCAGCGCGGCTACCGCGGCACTCGCGATGGGGCTGGTGTACAACCCGCGCACGCAGGCCGCTGCAGGCCGCGCGAACGCAGCTCCGGCGCCGGCTCGCCCGAGCCGGGCGCCGACGGTCCGCCGGCGGGCCGGAGTCTACAAGAACGTGCAGGTGCTCAACGACCTGAGCGCCGCGCGAATTCGTCCGCCTGATGGTCGCGATCACCGCCTGGGTCGCGCCCGGACAGGGCTGCACCTACTGCCACAACGGCGCGGACCTGTCCGCTGACGACAACTATACCAAGGTCGTCGCGCGCAGATGCTGCAGATGGTCCGGCACATCAACACGCGACTGGAAGACGCACGTCGCGGGACCGGGCGTCACCTGCTACACCTGCCATCGCGGCAACGGCGGTGCCCGCCTACATCTGGTTCACGAGCCCCGATCCGACGCATGCGCCCGGCATGGCGGGCAACCCGTGCCGGCCAGAACGCGCCGGCCAGCACGGTCGGCATCGGCCGCACTGCCGGACGATCCGTTCACGCCATTCCTGGCGGCGGACCCGCACGAGATCCGCGTCGATCGTCGCAGACTGCGCTGCCGCAGGGCCGCCGGCGTCTCGATCAAGCAGACCGAGTGGACCTACGGGCTGATGATGCACATCTCGCAGTCGCTCGGCGTGAACTGCACGTTCTGCCACAACACCCGCTCCTTCGCGTCGTGGGACCAGAGCACGCCGCAGCGCGCGACCGCCTGGTACGGCATCCGCATGGTGCGCGACCTGAACGACAACTACCTGACCCGCTGACGGTCGACCTTCCCGGCTGACCGGCAAGGGCCCGCTCGGCGATGTCGCCGAAGGTGAATTGCGCAGACCTGCCACCAGGGCGTCTACAAGCCGCTCTACGGCGTGAGCATGCTCAAGGACTATCCGGAGCTGGTCGGCAAGCCGCCGGATGCCGCGGCAGCGCCCGCGCCGGGACCGGCGGCGCCAGCGCCGAACTAGCCGCGGCGGCTCGCTTCGAACAGGAACCAGGTGCGGCGTTCGGTCTCGTCGATCCAGACCTCGATCAGGCTGGCCGTCGCGATGTCGCGGTGCTCGTCGCACACGTTGTGCACTTCCCGCAGGCGGCCTGCCAGGTCCTGGTTGTCCTGGCGCAGCTCGGCGAGCATGTCCAGCGGCTCGACGTATTCGGCGTCGTTGTCGAGCACGCGCTGCGTGCGTGCGATGTGGCCGATGGACCGCAGGGTCGAGCCGCCGAGCTTGCGGACCCGCTCGGCGATCGGGTCGGTCATCGCGAAGATCTGATCGGCCTGCTCGTCGAGCAGCAGGTGATAGTCGCGGAAATGCGGGCCGCTCATGTGCCAGTGGAAATTCTTGGTCTTCAGGTACAGCGCGAACACATCGGCCAGGATGGCGTTCATGCCCGCGGCAATATCGCGGGTGGCACCCGCCTTCAGATCGGTCGGCGTACCCAGTGGCGCGGCCTGCCGGCTTTTCAGCCCGGCGCGCCGGGCTTTGACTTTCTGTTCCATGACCGCTCCGTGATGCATTGCCCGCGCGGCCGCGCGGACCGCTACCTTACGCCCTGGAGCGGGACAAAGTCTGCTGATACTGCCCGGCCGGGTGTAGGAGACCTCCTACACGCGGGTACCTTGCCTGTGCTTCAGCCCTTGCAGGGATGCGGGGCCCATTTCGAACCGTCCGGCTCGCGCCGGAAGTCCGAGCTGGTGATGAAGGGCGCGGCCAGGTATTCGGGATCGTCCACCTGCGTCGTCACATCGAACCATTCCCTGCCACCCGGGTCCCTGAATGTCTGCAGGTACTCGGTGAGTCCGGTATTCGCGCCATACGGCACGCCATTGCGGCGCAGCCAGCCCGGGGCCAGGTCGGTCGTGACCACCTTGAGATACCCACCGGGATTCGGCGGCGCCTTGCCGGTGCGACCGGCGCCACTGTCGTAGACTGGCAGGCGCTCCCAGGTCGCGAACGAATTGCCCTGCGGCGTCGGAGACGGGTCACTCCCCGCCGCGCGCTTGAAATGCAGCAGGCGCGTCTGCTGGCCCCAGTCGCTCTCGATCTGGAGTACGTCCGGTGAGGCCCACGTGATGTGCAGCCGCGTCGGCATGCGCATGAGGCCGGCCGCGTAGTAGGCCTTGCAGGAGCCGTCCTGGTCGACGGTCCAGGTGTCGGCGAGTTTGCGACCCGCGGCGTTCAGCGGCACGCTGGTGTAGTCCCCATGCGGCGGAGTCAGCATGCGCCAGCGCCAATCCTCGGTCACGATCGAGACCCAGTAGCCGGTCAGATCGAACGGCGCGGCCTGCTGCGCCGTCGGCGGGGGTCCCGATGACGGTGGCGGTGGCGGCGTTGGGACCTGCGACAGGGAGCTCTGGCTCCACGCCAGCGCGCCCGCGAGCAGGGCCGTCGCCGTCCGGATACGGATCTTCATCGCGTGTGCTCTCCCGATCGCACTAGCTGCCCGTCGATACTCCGGACGTGTACAGGGACGGCCCTTTCCGCGGCAGCGTCCGGTATATGGCCTCGATGAACTGGCGCGTCGTCCAGGGCCCGGAGGTGGCGCCCCAGCGCGCATCGAAGTCCCAGGACGGCTTCAGCGCGAGCACCTGCTCGAGCGTCTTGCCCTGGTTCTTGTAGTACATGACGCGGTTGCGGATCGTCGTGACGATGATCGTGTACTCGACCAGGTCCGCCTGGTCGCACAGGCGGCCATGGCCGGGGATGATCATCGTGCCGCCCTCCTGCGGACCGTTGTGGAATCCGGCGACCGCGAGGTCGATGTCCTCGTTCAACGCGGCGAGTTCCCCATCGATCGTGCCACCGTGCGCCAGGTCGATGACCGGATAGTGCAGCATGTCGAACACGTCGCCGGTGGCCAGCACATCGGAGCCGCGGAACAGCACCTGGGTGTTGCCGTCGGTGTTCGCGGAGTGCGGGTGATACAGCATCACGGCTTCGCCGTCGAAGTTCCAGCTGTACAGGTCCTCGATGTGCGTCTCGGTCGGCCACAGCTCCTTCGCCACGCCCTCGGCCACCATGTGGCTCATCACGTTCAGGTTCGCGACCACGAACGCGCCGGGAGTCAGGCCGGCGTTGTCGATCTCGAAATTGGCGCCGCCGATGAAGCTGCCGCTCCGGCGCACCACTTCATTGCCACCGACGTGATCCGCGAGCCCATCGGTGTTCACGACCCAGCGGATGTCCTTCTGGTCGCCCGCCTTCGACGCTGCGAGTTTCCTGATCGCCGCGACCAGCCGGTCGGCCATCGGCTGCACGCCGGTATCGACGACCAGCGCGCCCTCATCGCCGACCTGCACCGCGACGTTGGTGCCGCCGGGCTCGCCGGCCATCAGCCACACGTTGCCGGCGACGTGCCAGGGGTGGATGTCGCCATCTTCAAGGGAAGGAAGCGGGGCCTGCGAGCTTACCGGTGCCGGAGCGGCTGCCGGGGCCGGGGACACCTCGGCGGCTGCGGCGGCACCCGAGCGCGAAGCCGTCAGTGCCGCCGCCGCGAGCAGCAGTGTCGTCGCGAGCCGCAGCGCCGTCGCCGTGGATCTGCATCCTTCGTGCCGCATCGTCATCACGCTGCTAACGCTCCTGGCCGTCGTGGATCGCGTACCGTCACTGCAGGCTCGCGCGGGCTTCCTGTTCTTCCTGCCGCTCCACTTCCGCCAGCGGCGGGTTGGCGGGCAGGGTCTTCATGTAGTCCTGGTATTCGGGCAGCATCGTCTCCGCGCCACCCATCGCGGCCTTGATCGGCACGTGGTTGCGGACGGCCCAGTTCTTCTCGACCGCGGTCTGGTTGGGCAGGTGCATCGGTACGTAACCCTTGTCGCGCGGAATCTCCGTGACTTTCCGGCACGGCCAGGTGCCCATGCCCGCATTCGGGATCAGCGTGTACTCCGTGCTCTTCACCAGCGGCTCGCTCAGGTACGTCGGATCGGAAATGATCTCGACGTGCGTCAGGATGTTGCCGTAGCGGAAGAAATGCTCGTCCAGCGTCGCGTCATCGTCGGTCGGCAGTCCATTGCGCCGCACCCATCCGCGCTTGAGCATGTCGGTATGGACTTCCAGCACGTCGCCGTTCCAGTGGCCGACCGAGAACCCGCCCCAGGTATGCGGCGCCCATGGCGGCGGATGGGCCTGTCCGTCCATCCAGATGTCGCGCTGCGCTTCCCAGGCCCAGATCCAGGTCCGGATCTCCGTCTGACGCTGCGTGTACGGGTCGAGCACCTCGGTGATGCGCAGGTTGCCGATGCCGCGGATGCCATAGAGCGCCGGATGCGGCCGGCATTGCAGCGTCGGTAGCGTCAGCACTTCCGGGTCCCAGCTCTGGGCGACCGATGCCGCGGCCGGCGTGACCGGCAGTCCGGCGTAGTCGCCCTGGTCCGGACCGGGAATGCGTTCGTCGCGGTCCTCGTCGTAGACGGGCGCCCAGTAGCCGTCGAGGTAGGACTCCGCAGCGGCCGGCATCGCCCCCATTGCCACCAGCACGGCCCCGAGCAGCAGCAGCGACGTCATCGCCGCACGCGCTCCCGACCGCCGGCCACCGCCGACAAGCACTGCGTAACCCAGCATGAACCCCCCCACCCGAACAGACCCGGACCGCGCGCGCTGGCCGCATGGCGACCGCCGCGTCTTCGATTTCTTGCGGCCACTCTATAGGCCGGCCGCACGGACCGTCAATGGGGCAGGCGCTGGCTGGTTCGGCTAGCGATGATCGAAGCGCAGCCGCGGTCGACCGGATTCGAAGTGCAGGCGCAGGTGACGATACAGCGCCAGGTACCAGATGCCGATGAGCGCCGCCGCGAACCCGGACGCGGCGCCGACGCCGAGCGCCCAGCGCGGACCGGCGACATCGGCGACCCAGCCGACGATCGGTGCGCCGATCGGCGTGCCGCCCAGCGCGATGGCGAGCATCATCGCCATCACGCGTCCCCGCATGACCGATTCCGTCGAGATCTGCAACAGTCCGGTAGTCGAGGTCGTGAAGGTCTGCAGGGCCAGGCCGCTGACCACCAGGCTCAGGCCGAACAGCCGGTAGCCCGGCATCACGGCTGCCAGCGCGCAGCCGCAGCCAAACAGCGCCGAGGCGATGATCAGCACCGACATCCGGGGCTTCGCGCGGTGCGCGGACAGCAGCGCGCCGGCGACCGAGCCTACCGCCATGGCCGATGTCAGCAGGCCGTACTGCCCGGCTCCGGCATGAAACACCGTGACCGACATCGTCGAAATGAAGATCGGGAAATTGACGCCGAAGGTTCCGATCACGAACAGCATCAGCAGCACGGCGATCAGCTCCGGCCGCTGCCGGACGTAGCGGAAGCCGTCGACCAGGCTGCCGCGGCTGCCGCGAACCTGCTTGCGGTGCAGTTCATGCACGCGCACCAGCGACAGGGAGCTGAGCACGGCGATGAACGATGCGGCATTCACGAGGAACGCCCAGCCGGTGCCGACGCCGGCGATCAGTACGCCGGCGATCGCCGGGCCGATCAGGCGCGCGGCATTGAAGGAGGTGGAATTGAGCGCGACGGCATTCGGCAGATCCTCCTCGCCGACGAGTTCGGACACGAAGGTATGGCGTGCCGGGCCGTCGAAGGCCGTCACGCAGCCCTGCAGGAACGCGAACACGTAGACCTGCCAAAGTCGCACCAGGCCGGTGACCGTAAGCAGGCCGAGCCCCAGGGCGAGCATGGCCATCGCCGCCTGGGTCGCGAACAGGAGCTTGCGGCGGTCGACGTGGTCGGCCGCGTAGCCGGTCAGAGGCAGCAGCGGCAGCTGCGGTCCGAACTGCAATGCCATCACGACGCCGACGGCGGTTGCGTTGTGCGGCGTCAGTTCGGTGAGTACGAGCCAGTCCTGGGCGACCCGCTGCATCCAGGTACCGACGTTGGACACGATGGCCCCGAGGGCCCAGACGCGATAGTTGAACCCGTGCAGGGAGCGGAATGTGGCTCGCACCGGTACCTGGGACCCGTGGCGGGCCCTACAGTTCGCTGTAGGCTGCGCGCGGAGTGCGGCGACGCATCCAGCTCCAGAAGGTGTCGGCCGGCAGGGACAGCGTCAGCATCACGTGCTCGAGGAAGCCCAGCATCGCCAGCGCCGCCAGAAGCGTGAGCCCGGTGCCGGCGAAAGACGCGTAGCGCGCCGACCACGCGACGCAGCACAGCAGCCCGGCGAGACCGCCCGCGATGGTCGCCGACAGCGGGAACAGCCGGCTCATCGCCTGCTGCCGGAAGAAGCTCGCCATGTAGCCGAGGTGCGGCGGCAGCATCGCGGCCGCGACGTTGGGCACGCCGAAATGCAGGTTGAGCTTGGCGCTCACGCGCAGGCTCCACAGCAGCAGGAACGTCCAGAACGCGTACGCATTGGGAGCGCGCCAGGTGTAGAGCGCCAGCGCGACGAGTGTCGCCAGCGTGGCGAGCTCGTGATAGAGGATGGCCTCCACCGCATGCCAGAAATGGCGCGCGCCATGGCAGCCCGGCGCGCAGGCGTGGCGGCGCGGGCCGGTGAGCACCCCGAGCACGAAGCCGAGTTCGATCCAGCCCCACACCAGGATGGCGGCACCGAACGCGACGCAGGCGCCGGTCGCGGTGGCGGCGTGCCGGCTCCAGGACAGTGCCCAGAGCGCGGCGCCGAGCACCAGCGTCGCGCCGCCGAGGCTCCAGCGGAAGCTGCGCGGCGAGAGGCGCCCGAGCAGCATGATCGCACCGGTGCTGCTCCACCACGCGGCCAGCACGTACACGACGAGGGCGAAGCTGCTGGACATCGTGCGCAGACCCGAGCCGCTGATGGGGCTTACCAGGCCGGCGACAGCCGCACGTCCTGCGGCAGCGCATTGGGCCGCACCGGCAGCAGGTACAGGCGCAGGAATTCGGCTGCCATTCCGGCCGCGCAGGCTGCAGCCTTGAGGCGGCCGAGAATCCCGCCGGCCTGCTTCGCGGCGCTCGCCGCGCTGGACAGGCGACTCAGGCGGTCCAGCCCCTTGCGGAAGCGCGGGTGCGCGAGGTCCAGCGTGAACGGAAACACCTGTTTGGAGATCTCCGAGGTGATTTCGAGCACCTGGTAATCGTAGTCCGTGGGGTCCATGCCGAACGCCTTGTGCAGCTCGGGCCGGGCGTGATCGCGCACGTACATGGTCGCGAACACGGCCAGCAGGAAGAAGCGGATCCAGAGCCGGTTGCCGCCGCGCAGCAGGTGCGGGTTGAGGCGCAGCAGCAGCGCGAAGGCCTCGCCGTGGCGGAACTCGTCGTTGCACCACTGCTCGAACCAGCGAAAGATCGGATGGAAGCGGTTCTCGGGGTGGCGCTCGAGCTGCCGGAAGATCGAGATGTAGCGCGCGTAGCCGATCTTCTCCGACAGGTAGGTCGCGTAGAAGATCGCCTTCGGACTGAAGTACGTGTAGTGCTTGGCGCGGGTCAGGAAGGCGAGATCCACGCCGAGCCCGTAGTCCTTCAGCGACTTGTTGATGAATCCTGCGTGCCGGCTCTCGTCGCGTGCCATGTAGGCCATCAGCTCGCGCATCTCGGGGTTCTTGACGTGCCGCTTGATCTCGCTGTAGAGCACGCAGCCGGAGAATTCCGCGGTCACGGAGCTGATCAGGAAGTCCTTGAATTCCTCCCACAGGGCGGGCGGCAGCTCGCGCACCTCGTCCTTGAAGGCCTCGTCGCGCTCGAAGTGGTTGCGGTTGCCGTCGCCGCGGAACTCGTCCAGCAGCTGCTGCCACTCGCGCCGCAGTGGCGTGATGTCCATGCGGTCCAGGGCGTCGTAGTCGGTGCGATAGAAGCGCGGGCTCAGCAGGGTCGTCGAGACGGCCCGTTCCGTGGCTTCATTGCGCGGCTGGGTCAGCGTGGCGGCGGTCATGGGAGTGTCGTCCTCAGGGTTGAATCACGGACGCCGATACGCCAGGGGCGTCGCGCGTCAGCGCGGCATCGGCGGCGAATAGGGCTACGAACGGCTCGGCGTTGGTCGGTCCGAAGACCTCGAGGCTCACGTGCCGGTCGGTCTGCGGGTCCTCGAGGGTGAGGCGGCCGTCACTCCAGCGCGTCAACGCGAAGGGTGACAGCGCTCCCACGCCCTGGCGGTAGCGCTGGCGCGCCAGTCCGCGCAGCACGCCGCGCGCAAAGCCGTTGGTACCGGGCGCCAGCACCTGCACCACGGCATCGCCGTGATCGGCATCGAGCACCTCGACCGCGCCATCATTGCGATCGCGGAAGTTCAGGTGCAGCACGGTGACCGCACGGGCCGCGGGCAGCGGTGTGGCCTGCCAGTGCATCAACCGGGCCGCGGTCGCCACCAGCAGCGAGAAGCCGATCAGCAGGCCGGCACTGACCAGGATCGCCTTCGGGATCGGCTGGGTGTGCTGCGCGGCGTGTGCATGCGGGAGGTTCATGTCAGGCAGCCTGGGTCGTGGCGGGTCGGTGCAGCGACGTCGGGGCCGGCCGCAGCGCCGGTTCGGCCGCGGGCGCCGTGCCCGGGGCACCGCCGGCGGTCGCGAGCGCCTGGGTCAGCAGCTTCGCCACCCGTTCGCCGTCGCCGATCGCGCGCAACGTCGGCTGCGGGCGCGCAACGTGCCACGCGCGCACGTGCGGCCAGTTCACGACGTAGCCGACGCGCTTCGCGTTCGGCAATGTCAGGGCCAGCTCGGACGTGCCATCGCGGTGGCGGCTCATCGCCACCGCCTCGATCTGCGGCAGCGGCAGGTTCAGGCCGATCGGCAGGGCGACGCCGTGACGGATCACGATGCGCCGGTTGGTCAGGCTGTACACGGTGGCGCGCGCACTCGCGAACGCCAGCAGGCAGAGCAGCCCGACCGCGAGCGCACCGAGCAGCAGCAGCCGCCCGATCCCGTGCAGCAGTGGCTGCCAGCCCATGCCCGCCTGCCAGATCGACACACCCTGCCACGCGGCGATGAACAGGAAATAGCCGCTCACCGGAAGGATATAGAGTGAACGCCGGGCCAGCGCCCACCACTGGGGGGAGCCCTGCCAGAGCAGCTGCTCACCGGCGGGCAACGAACCCGGCAGCCCCGGGATCTCCTCGAACTCGTAGTCCTCGGCACTCATATGAGCGGCCCCAGGCGGGACGGTTCGGCATACAGCGTGCCACCGGCGAAGTAGCCCATGATCCGGTCTTCCTCGCGCAGCGTGATCTGGTCCACGCCAGCGATCGCCGGCACGTCGGCGAACTGGTGACTCAGGATCGAACGCACACGCAGGCTGCGGCTCATCGTGTCGAACCGTGCAAAGCCGATCGGCACCAGCACGTTGCGCGGGCCAGCCGCGGCCTGGACCGTGACTTCGACGAAGCTGATCTGCGGCTCGGTACGATCGACCCAGAGTTCGTGCACCACACCGGCCTGCTCGCCGTCGCCCGCGATGACGGGCCAGCCGCGCGGATCCGGATCCTGCGGCGATACGCTGAACTCCGGATCGGCGCGCAACGGCACCATTCGCGGGTGTCCTTCGAGCGTCAGGTCGGGCTTGTCCGAACGCGCGGCGTAGGCAGCCGGCCCGACGCCGTCGATCATCGGGTTGCCGGTCGGCGTCAGCGCGGCGCCGGGGAAGTAAGCGGCGGGAACGGCCTTGATCGGTCGCTCGTCGGCGCGGCCGTCCGGTGCCATGACTTCCCCGCCATGCGCGAGCCTGAAGGTCTTCGGCGCCGGAATGGCCGGAAAGCCCTGCACGATCACGCGATTGGTGCGCTCGGTGCGATCCGAATCCAGCGGATAGCCCTCGCGCTTGTCCTCGCGCCGCAGGTAGATGATCAGGCCCGCGAAGAAGGCCCAGAAGACGTACAGCACGACCTGGGCCACGTCGATATAGCCCGTCAATGCACCGGTACCCATGATGCGTCCTCCCGATTCCCTAGATGGCGTTCAAGCAGAATGTAGCGTTCAAACAGATGCGTCCCAGCCGATGAGTCCTAGACGGCCGTGCCGGCCATCCCCAATTCCAGCTCGGCGCCGCGGGCGGTGGCGAGCACCGCGCCGCTGCTGACGCGGACCAGCGGCCCGAGCACGATGAGCGTCGCGAACAGCAATCCGATCTCGATCTGATAGACGAATTCGTAACCCGCCGACTGCGAGGCCAGTCCGGCGCCGAGCGCCCCGCGCATTGCCAGCGCGGAGATGCCGTCACGCAGTGCGCCGCCCAGCGCGATCGCGAGTCCGGCTGCGCCCGCCTGCGCGGCACCCCAGGCGCCGAGCGCCAGGCCGCTGTTGCCGCCGCGGTCGCGGTCCATCGCCTCGGCCAGCGTGCCGACCGCGAACAGTCCGCCGCCGAAACCGATCAGCGGTGTACCGAGCCGGAACAGCAGCGCTGCGCGCAGCGGTGCCGCGAAGCTCACCAGTACGAAGGCCAGCAGGCCGATCAGCACGCCGTAGCCGGCAATCCGGCACGGATCGGCGCCCGCTCTCAGCGACCGGGCGGAGAGCAGGAACGCCACCAGGGTCCCGAACGCGAGGCCGGCGGTCAGCAGCGTGGTCGCGCCCACGGTCAGCCCCAGGATCTGGCCGCCATAGGGCTCGAGGATGATGTCCTGCATGTTGAAGGCGGCGGTGCCGAGCGACACGGCCCACAGGAAGCGCACGGCACGCCCCTGCGATGCAAACGCGCGCCAGACCGCCTCGAAGCGCGGTGCCGGTGCGCTCGTGCCCGCGCGCGACAGGTCCCGCGGCTCCTGCTTCCACAGCGCCGCGATGTTCAGCGCCATCGTCAGCAATGCCGCGCCCTGCACGACCTGGATCAGCCGCAGCTGGCTGAAATTCGCCAGCAGCACGCCGAACGCGAGTCCGCTGATGACCATGCCGACGAGCAGCATCGCGTACATCAGCGCGATCACCCGCGGCCGCAGCGCGCGCGGCGCCAGGTCGGTCGCGAGCGCGAGGCCCGCGGTCTGCGTGGTCTGCAGGCCGGCCCCGATCAGCAGGAACGCGAATGCCGAGGCGACGTGGCCGATGATCAGCGGACCGTGCGTGTCGCCGGACAGTACGATCAGCGCAAAAGGCATGATCGCGAGGCCGCCGAACTGCAGCATGGTCCCGAACCAGATGTAGGGTACGCGCCGCCATCCGAGCACCGAGCGGTGGTGATCGGACTTGAACCCGACCAGCGCGCGAAATGGCGCGAACACCAGCGGCAGGCCGACCATCAGCGACACCAGCCACGCCGATACGCCGAGTTCGACGATCAGCACGCGGTTGAGCGTGCCGATCAGCAGCACCGTGGCCATCCCGACGGTGACCTGGAACAGCGACAGCCGCAGCAGCCGGCCCAAGGGCAGCTCGGCACTGGCCGCGTCGGCAAACGGCAGCATCTCCGGCGTCAGGCGCATCCAGGCCCGGGTCCAGCGTGGCTGCAGTGCCCGGCTCATGTGCGGGTGAGCTCCTGTGCCTGCGAGGTGTAGAAGCCGTGTGCGACGCGCTGGCTGCGACCCGCGCGCCAGCCGGCAAGCAGCGGCTCGCGGCCGAGTGCCGCGCGCAGTCCCTGCGCCGCCACCGGTTCGATCGCCGGCGCGCGATCGGCGCGCGGAAACAGCCGGCCGACGGCGTGCATCAGCTCGAGCAGCGGGGTGCTGGGTGCGAAGGTGAATACGATCCCGCGTTCGCAGCGCGCGGCAAGGCCCGACAGCACCCGCACCACGTCCGGCGTGCGGTAGTGGATCAGCGAGTCCATCGCGACCATGTAGTCGAAGTGGCCCAGTGCCGGATCCGTCATGTCGCCGGCCACGAACTCGATCTCGCCGTTGCCGTGCATGCCGGCCGCGCGTTCGCGCGCCAGTCCGACCAGCGTCGCCGACAGGTCGACGGCGAGCACCCGTGCGCCGCGCTGGGCCAGCTCGGACGCCATCGCACCGGTGCCGCAGCCGGCATCCAGCACGCGCCGGCCCTTCAGGTCGAGCGGCAGCATCGACAGCAGCGTGGCGCGCATCTGCTCGCGACCGGCCCGCACCGTGGCGCGGATGCGGCTCACCGGCGCGTCGGAGGTCAGGCGGGCCCAGGCCTGCACCGCCGTGCGATCGAAGTAGCGCTCGAGTTCGCTGCGCCGCTCCAGGTACGTGGTCGTGCCCATCAATCGAACCCCAGCAGGTCGAAGATCTCGCGATCCTTCAGCGGCGCGACGATCAGCGGCTCGGTGCCGTCCCACAGCGCCTGCGCGAGCTGCAGGTACTCCTGCTGCACCGCTTCCAGCTCCGGGGAGGATTCCATCTCGAACAGCGTCGACTTCTTCAGCCGGCTGCGCCGGATCACGTCGAGATCCGGGAAGCGGGCCATGGTCTTCAGCCCGACGCGCTCGTTGAACTTGTCGACCTGGTCGGTGCTGGTGCTGCGGTTCGCGATCACGCCGCCGAGCCGCACGTTGTAGTTGGCCGACTTCGCCTTGATCGCCGCGACGATGCGGTTCATCGCGAAGATCGAATCGAAGTCGTTCGCGGTCACGACCAGCGCCCGGTCGGCATGCTGCAGTGGCGCGGCGAAGCCGCCGCAGACGACGTCGCCCAGTACGTCGAAGATCACGACGTCGGTGTCGTCCAGCAGATGGTGCTCCTTGAGCAGCTTGACCGTCTGGCCGACCACGTAGCCGCCGCAGCCGGTGCCCGCGGGCGGCCCGCCGGCCTCGACGCAGCGCACGCCGTTGTAGCCCTCGAACACGAAATCCTCGGTGCGCAGCTCCTCGGCGTGGAAATCCACGGTCTCGAGGATGTCGATGACCGTGGGCACCAGCCGCTTGGTCAGCGTGAAGGTGGAATCGTGCTTCGGATCGCATCCGATCTGCAGCACCCGCTTGCCGAGCTTGCTGAAGGCCACCGAGAGGTTGGAGGAGGTCGTGCTCTTGCCGATGCCCCCCTTGCCGTAGACGGCGAATACCTTCGCGGTGCCGATCTTCAGCTTCGGGTCGAGGTGGACCTGAACGCTGCCCTCGCCATCGGCGCGCCGCGGCCGGGCACGGATCGCCGACACCGGTAGTTCCGTCGTCTCCATCATGCTGCAACTCCTTCCAATACGCCCTCGACCCGGTCCTCGAGCTCCTCGCCGGCGCGGCGCAGGGCCGCGAGCGTCTCGGGATCGGGTTGCCAGTAACGGCGTTCATGTGCCTCGATGAGGCGGTTGGCCACCTTGGCCGATGCCGTGGCATTGAGTGCGGACAGCCGGTCCCGCATGCCCTTGTCGAGCACGAAGGTCCGGGTCAGTTTCTCGTATACCCAGGGAGCCACCTGGCCCGTGGTCGCGGACCAGCCCATCGTGTTCGTGATGTGCACCTCGATCTGGCGCACGCCCTCGTAGCCATGCTCGAGCATGCCCTCGTACCACTTCGGATTGAGCATGCGGGTCTGGGTCTCGAGCGCCACCTGTTCGGACAGCGTACGCACGGTCCCGGCCCCCTGGGTCTGGTCGCCGATGTAGACGGGGGCGGTCGTGCCGCCGTTGGCGCGCCGGATCGCGCGGCTGATTCCGCCGAGGGTGTCGAAGTAGTTGTCGACGGTCGTCACGCCGAGCTCGACCGAGTCGAGGTTCTGGTAGGCGAGCTCGGTGCGCTCGAGCATCGAGCGCAGCAGGTCGGCCTGCTGCGCCACCTGCCCGTGGCGGCTGAAGGCGAAGCTCTTGCGCCGCGTGTAGGTCTCGGCGAGCTCGTCTTCCTGGTCCCACTTGCCGTTCTCGATCAGGTGGTTCACGTTCGAGCCGTAGGCGCCTTCGGCATTGCCGAACACGCGCAGCGCGGCGGTCTCCAGGTCGCAGCCATGCTCCTGCATGTGCGCGAGCGCGTGTTTGCGCACGAAGTTCAGGTGCTCCGGCTCCTCGGCGCTCGCGGCCAGGAATGCGGCGTCGGCGAGCAGGCGGATCTGCAGCGGCAGCAGGTCGCGGAAGATGCCCGAGATCGTGACCGTCACGTCGATGCGGGGACGGCCGAGCTCCGCCAGCGGGATCAGGGTCGCGCCGGCGAGGCGGCCGTAGGCATCGAAACGCGGGCGGGCGCCGAGCAGCGCGAGCACCTGGCCGATCGGGCCACCTTCGGACTTCAGGTTGTCCGTGCCCCACAGCACCATCGCGATGGCCTCGGGCAGCGGATGGCCCTCCTGCACGTGGCGATCGAGCAGTCGCTGCGCCTGCCGCGCGCCATCCTGCACGGCAAACGCGCTCGGCAGGCGGAACGGATCGAAGCCATGGAGATTGCGTCCCGTGGGCAGGATGGCGCTGTTATGCAGCAGGTCGCCACCGGGCGCCGGGCGAATGAAGCGGCCGTCGAGTGCGCGCACCAGCGCCGGCAACTCGTGATCCTCGGCCAGCAGCGCCGCGGCCCGGGCCAGTTCCTCGACGGCCATGCGCTGCTGCGCATCGGCCGCCGCGAGATCGCTGCGACGGATGGCGACCTGGGCCGGCTCGAGGTCGACCAGCGCCTCGATCGCCGGGCGCCCGAGGCGCAGTCCGTGCGCGGCCTCGGCCAGCGCTTCGAGCATCTCGATCCGCTCGGCGCGCGTGGGGGCCTCGCCGACGATGTGCAGCCCGTGCGGAATCAGCGTGTATTCGAGTTCCAGGACTCGCGCCGCGAGCGCGTCGATCTGGCATGCCGCCTGATCGACCGGCAAGGCCGGACCCGCGGGCATCAGGTCCACTGCCTGCGCCTGCGTCTGGATCAGGCCGGCCAGGGCGATGCGGTCTTCCTGCGTCTCGGGCGACATCGCGCGCCAGCGCTCGAGCGAGGACTTCAGCTCCGCGAGCCCGCGGTACAGGCCGGCCTGGACCACCGGCGGGGTCAGGTAGCTGATCGTCGTGGCTGCCGAGCGGCGCTTGGCGATCGCGCCTTCCGAAGGATTGTTGGACGCGTACAGATAGAAATTGGGCAGGTCGCCGATCAGCCGGTCCGGCCAGCAGTCGCCCGACAGCCCGGCCTGCTTGCCGGGCATGAATTCCAGTGCGCCGTGGGTACCGAAATGCAGCACCGAATGGGCGCGGAAGTCCTCGCGGATCCAGCGGTAGAAGGCCGAGAACGCGTGCGTCGGCGCGAAGCCGCGCTCGAACAGCAGCCGCATCGGATCGCCTTCGTAGCCCACGCTCGGCTGCACGCCGACGAAGACGTTGCCGAACTGCGCACCGAGCACGTAGATCGACCGGTCGCCGCTCAGCTGCCGGCCCGGAGCCGGGCCCCATTGGGCCTCGATTTCGCGCAGCCAGGGCTCGCGGCGCACGTGGGAATCGACGCTGACCTGCGCATGCACGTTGGCGTGCGTGCCGCGTGCGTCGGCGTTGCCCTTGATGATCCGTTCACGCAGCGCATCCACGCTCGCGGGCAGCTCGACCCGGTAGCCGCTGCGCGCGAGTTCGCGTAGCGTCCGGAACAGCGATTCGAACACCGACAGGTAGGCCGCGGTGCCGGTGTTGCCGGCATCGGGCGGGAAATTGAACAGCACGATCGCGAGCCGCCGCTGGGCACGCTCGCTGCGCCGCAGGTCCACGAGCTTCGCGGTGCGCGCGGCCAGCATCGCGGCGCGCTCGGCGTGCGGGTGCATGTCGCGCGCGTGGGACGCATCGGCCGCGTCGCTGCGGCCGCCGAACACGATCGGCCCGGTTCCGCCGTCGAGTTCCGGGATCGCCACCATGATCGTCGCCTCGACGGGCATCAGGCCGCGCTCCGAAGCTTCCCATTGCTGCAGCGGTCTGGAATTCGACCGGATGCGCGACGACGTACGGCACGTCCAGGCGAGCGAGCACGTCCTCGGCGGCGCTCGAATCGTTGTAGGCCGGGCCGCCGACCAGCGAGAAGCCGGTCAGCGACACCAGCGCGTCGATGCAGCGGTCGGCCATCGCGCATGAAATAGCGCTCGATGGCCTCGCGGGCGTCCAGTCCGCTCGCGAAGGCCGGCACGACGCGCAGGCCGCGCTGCTCGAGCGCGGCGATCACGCCATCGTAGTGAGCCGCATTGCCCGCCAGCACGTAGGAGCGCAGCACCAGCAGGCCGACCGTGCCGCGCACGGCGTGCGGCAGCGCCGGCAGCTGCGTCACCGCGGTGCCGACTCCGCCCGGAAGGCGCGGGTGGTACAGGCCGACGTCCGGATAGTCGATCGGCGGATCCGCGCGCAGCTTGCCGCGCAGCGCGCGGCGCGGTCCGTCCGCATAGCGCGAGACCAGGTAGCGCACCAGGCTCGCGATGTTGGCCTGCGAGCCGCCGAGCCAGTACTGCAGCGCGAGGAAATAAGCGCGCACGTCCTGCGCGGTACCCGGAATGAAACGCAGGATCTTGGGCAGCCGGCGCAGTATGCGCATCTGCTGCGCGCCGCCGCTCTCGCGCGGCGACTTCGCCTTCGGCCGCAGCTTGCGCAGCAGGCTCAGGGCGCCCGAATCGCTCTGGCTCATGTCGAAGCCGCCGACCCGCGTGAGCCGCACCACCTCGCCGGCCGACATCGCGCACAGCAGCGCGTCGCAGGAGTCGCGGCGCGCGCGCAGCGCCCCGACGATCGGCAGGTAGTGCTCTTCCATGAACAGCATGTTCGCGAAGATGATGTCGGCCTGCGCGATGTCCTGCAGCACGTCCGCGAGCGCAGCAGCCGAGGCGCTCCATTCGGACGCGGCATGCATCCGCAGCGTCAGTCCCGGCAGCTCGCGGCGCAGGGACTCGCGCACGCGATCGGTCGTGCTCGACAGATGGGTGTCCATCGTCAGGATGAGCACGCGCACTCTGGTCGCTTCAGCGGGCGTAGTGGGCTTTGGCGTCATAGAGTGTCTCGACCGTGATCAGCGCCACGCTCTTCTCCGAGGCGTAGCGCTCCGTATTGCGCCGCGCCTTGCCGCGCACGAAGAACGGGATCTTCTGCAGCTCGCGCTCGGCCTCCGGCGCCCACTGTGCGTTGGCGGCGGTCGCCTCGGCTGCACGCGCGGCCTCGGAAGCACTCGCGGCTTCGGCCAGGCCCGCGGTTTCGGGTGCGCGCGCGGCGGCCGGCGTGCCCGCGGCGCCGAGGTGCGACGGTGCGGCCTGCTCGTGGAATTCGAAATCGCCGCGGAACATGGACAGCAGGTGCTCCTCGAGCCCCATCATCAGCGGCTGCACCCAGGTGTCGAAAATCACGTTGGCGCCTTCCCAGCCCATCTGCGGGGCGTAGCGCGCCGGAAAGTCCTGTACGTGGACCGGAGCGGAGATGACCGCGCACGGCAGCCCCAGGCGCTTGGCGATGTGCCGCTCCATCTGCGTGCCGAGCACGAGTTCGGGCTGCAGCTCGGCGACGCGCGCCTCGACTTCGAGGTAGTCGTCGGTGATCAGTGCCTCGAGGCCGTAGCCCGCCGCGGCGGCCCGCACGTCGCGCGCCAGCTCGCGGCTGTAGGTACCCATACCGACCACCGTGAACGCCAGTTCCTCGGTGGCGATGCGCGCAGCGGCGATCACATGGCTGGCATCGCCGAAGATGAACACCCGCTTGCCGGTCAGGTAGGTGGAATCGACCGAACGCGAGTACCAGGACAGCCGCGATGGCGAGGTGGCGAGCACCGCGGTGGCGTCCACGCCCGCCAGCGCGGCGACCTCGGTGATGAACGCGCGGGTCGCGCCGATGCCGATCGGCACGGTGCGGGTGCTGGGCTGGCCGAAGTTCTGCCGCAGCCATTCCGCGGCGGTGTGCGCGATCTCCGGATACAGCACGACGTTGAAATCCGCCTCGCCGAGGCGAGCGAGGTCGGCCGGGCTGGCGCCGAGCGGCGCGACCACGCGAACCTCGATGCCCAGCTGGGCCAGCAGGCCCCGGATTTCCTTGACGTCATCGCGATGCCGGAATCCGAGCGCGGTGGGCCCCAGCAGATTGCAGCTCGGAGCCGTTCCTGGCGGACGGGGCGCGCGGGTCCGCATCGCCGGTGGCGGGGCATGCGGCCCGGCGAGCGTGCGCACGAGGCGATAGAAGGTCTCGGCAGCGCCCCAGTTCTCCTTGCGCTGGTAGGCGGGAAGCTCCAGCGGAATCACCGGCACGGGCAAGCCGAGCGCGGCCGACAGGCCACCCGGGTCGTCCTGCAGCAGCTCCGCGGTGCACGAGGCACCGACCAGCATCGCCTCCGGCCGGTAGCGTTCATAGGCGGCGCGCACCGAAGACTGCAGCAGGCCAGCGGTGTCGCCGCCGAGATCGCGCGCCTGGAAGGTCGTATAGGTGACCGGCGGGCGCGAGGCCCGCCGCTCGATCATCGTGAACAGCAGGTCGGCGTAGGTGTCGCCCTGGGGCGCATGCAGCACGTAATGCACGCCCTGCATGGCCGACGCGATACGCATCGCCCCGACGTGCGGCGGTCCCTCGTAGGTCCAGAGCGTCAGCTGCATGGCGCTACACCGCCAGCCGGGTGCGGCGCACCAGCGGCCGCGCGAACAGTTCGGCGAGGTCCGCCGCCTGCTCATAGCCCTGGATCGGCGTGAATACCAGCTCGATCGACCACTTGGTCGTCATGCCCTCGGCTTCCAGCGGATTGGCCAGCCCCAGGCCGCAGACGACGAGATCGGGACGCGCGGCGCGGCAGCGATCCAGCTGCTCATCGACGTTCTGGCCCTCGGTGATGCGCGTGTCCGGGGGCAGCAGTGCGAGCTCGGGCGCGAGGTGCTGCCGGTGCAGGTACGGGGTGCCGATCTCGGTCGGAATCATCGCCAGTTCGCGGGACAGGAAGCGGGCCAGCGGCACTTCGAGCTGCGAATCGGGGAAGAAGAAGATGCGCTTGCCGGCCAGCAGCGGCCGGAAGCCTGCCAGCGCACGCTGCGCTCGCTCCCGTGCCGGCGCGGTGATCTCGCGTACACGGGCTACCGGTATCGCGAACTGCTCGGCCGCCGCCTGCAGCCACAGCGTCGTGCCTTCGGCGCCGAGCGGGAACGGTGCGACGATCTGGCGGGCGCCGCGGTCCACCAGCGCGCGCGCGGCATCCGCCAGGAACGGCTGCGCGAGCAGGAAGCGCGTGCCGCTGCCGACGGCCGGCAGTTCGGCGGCGCGACGCGGGGGCAGGAACTGCACCGGGCCCAGGTCGAGCTGCGCGAACAGGCGTCGCAGCTGGTCCTCGACCACATCGGCGAGTGCGCCGACCACCAGCAGGCCGGACGCGTCGGTGGCCGGCAGCGTCGGCACCAGCGAGGCCAGGCACGCGTCCTCGCCCTGGGTGAACGTGGTCTCGATGCCGCTGCCGGAGTAGTTCAGGATCCGCACCTGGGGCGAAAACCGCGCGGAGAGGCGCTGCGCGGCGCGCGACAGGTCGAGCTTGATGACTTCCGAGGGGCAGGACCCGACCAGGAACAGCAGGCGGATATCGCCGCGCCGCTCCAGCAGCCGGGTGACGACGCGATCGAGTTCGGCATTGGCATCAGCCATGCCGGCGAGGTCGCGCTCCTCGATGATCGCGGTCGCGAATCGCGGCTCGGCAAAGATCATCACGCCGGCGGCCGATTGCACCAGGTGCGCGCAGGTGCGCGAGCCGACGACCAGGAAGAACGCATCCTGGATCTTGCGATGCAGCCACACGATGCCGGTCAGGCCGCAGAACACGGCGCGCTGGCCGCGTTCGCTGACCACCCGCGGCGCGGCCGGCATCGCCTCAGCCGTGGCGTGCTGGGGTACGGCGCTGCAGCCGCTCATTCCGTGACTCCGGCCGGGAACGGCAGCGCGGTGGCGCTGCGGGGCTGCTCACGGCGGGCGGCGCGCAGCTTGATCAGGAACTGCGTCGCGTTGATCACATAGCTCGCGTAGGCCGAGAGCGCGAGCAGCATCAGGCTGCGCGGCCCCAGCCAGCCGCCGGCCAGCGCTATCAGGTACGCCGTGTGCAGCGCGAGCACCAGCATGCTCACCACGTCCTCCCAGAAGAACGCGGGCGCGAACAGGTAGCGGCCGAACACGTCATGCTCCCAGATCGAGCCGGTGATCATGATGGTGTAGAGCAGCGCGGTCTTGAGCAGGATCGAGCCGGTCGCGATGCCGAGCCCCTGGCCGCTCGACAGGTAGCGCAGCACCAGGGTCACGCTGACCAGGAATACGAGGAACTGGACCGGTGCCAACACCCCCTGCACCAGCGTCCAGCGGGAGGCGTCACGGCGTTGCCGTTCCTGGGCGGTATAGAGCGGCATGCGGCTGGACCTGGGGTTGCGCAATGGTGCGGTTTCGCCTGACTCCGTGACGTCGAACCCTAGTCCGCCGCCCAGCGAGTGTCAACTGGATGGAACGTAAATTAAACTTGACAGATGGCCCGCGTGGAGAGATGGTTTGCTTCGCTCGCAAAATGCCCCCGATACCGGATACAGTGGACGTGAGAACAAGTACTTCCCGGTACTCCCGAATACCGATTAACAGGATGCGGCTGCCGGGCGAGTCAGGTCGGAAAAAAAGGGGCAAGCGTATGACCTTCCTTGGCGGGACAGGGGACGGGACCAGCAAGGCTGCTGCCGACACGGACGCCTCGCAGCCGAACGGCATGGCGCGCGGCCGCAAGGCCGGCGTCAGCTCGCGCATGGCGCGCCTGGTGCGCGCGGTGGAGGCCGAGATCGTGCCGCGGCTGCTGCTCTCGCGGCGCAGCGTGGCGCCGACTCCGGTGCCGGCGAACGCCGAGGAGCTCGATCCGGGCGATGCCGCGGAGCTGGCCCGGCTGCTGCTGGTCTATGACATCGAGATCCCGATGGCCTACGTGGACGCCATCCGATCGCGCGGCGTGCCGGTGCAGAGCATCTATCTGAACCTGCTCGCGCCGGCGGCGCGCCGGCTCGGGCTACTGTGGGAGCGCGACGAATGCGATTTCCTGCAGGTCACCGTTGGCTTAGGGAGACTGCACCAGCTGCTGCAGCGCCTGAGCCTGGCGGACCCCGAGCCCCCACCGGTCGAAGTGCGCGGCTCCGGTCGGCGCGCGCTGCTGGCGACCGCACCGGGCGAGCAGCATGCGTTCGGCATCCTGATGGTGACCCAGTTCTTCCGCCAGAGCGGGTGGGAGGTCTGGAACGAATTCCCCGAGTCGAGCCAGCAGCTGGTCGGCTGCGTACGCCAGCATTCGTTTGCGCTGGTCGGACTGTCTGCCGGCACGCGCTCGCGTGTCGAGACGCTCGCGACCACCATCCGGCAGCTGCGCCGCGCGTCGCTGAATCCCGGCATCTGTGTCATGGTAGGCGGACCGCTGCTGGTGCAGCAGCCCGAACTCGCCACGCGCGTCGGCGCCGACGCGACGGCGCTGGACGGGCGTGAGGCGGCGTTGCGCGCCGAGAGCGTCTGTACGCTGCTGGCGGCATCCAAGTAATTGAATCAATAGAGGTAACATCTGGTTCGATGCCCCTGAGTCACCGTGATAATCCTGCAACCTCCGGACTGCGCCCGAGCGATCGGCTACCTGCGTGAGGAAATTCTCTGCCGCCAAGAAGTGGCTCGGGGACCTGGATACCGAGACGGCTTCGACGTTGATCACGGCCGCCACCGACATCGCCCTCGTGGTCAATGGCGGGGTCGACGGAGTGATTCGCGACGTCGCGTTCGGCAGTGACGAGCTCGAAGGGGATTTCGCCGGCGAACCGTTGATAGGGAAAACCTGGTCCGAATCGGTCACGCTCGAGAGCCGGCCCAAGATCGAAGCCATCCTGCGCGACGCGATCGCGAAGGCGCCGCCGCGCTGGCGGCAGGTCAACCATCTGCTGCCGAACGGCAACGACGTGCCGGTCATGTATGCCGCGATCCAGGTTGGCGCGCGCGGCCGCGTGGTCGCGATGGGACGGGGCATGCGCCAGCTCGCCACGACGCAGCAGCGCCTGATCGAGGCCCAGCGCTCGATGGAGCAGGAGTATTCGCGCCTGCGCCAGGCCGAGACCCGCCATCGCCTGCTGTTCCAGGTCGCGTCCGAAGCGGTCATGGTCGTCGACGCTTCCAACCGCAAGGTCATCGAGGCCAATCCGGCCGCGGCGAGCATGCTCGGCGAAGCCGGCCGTCGCATCGTCGGCCGCTCCATTACCGAGCCGTTTGATGCCGCGAGCCGGCGCCTCGTCGAGTCGCTGCTCGCCACGGTCGCGACCACCGGGCATTCCGAGGATTTCCCGGTCCGCGCGGCCGGCGAATCGACCCGCGCGCTGCGCATCGCCGCGTCGCTGTTCCGCGAGGGCCGCTCGGCCTATTTCCTGATCCGGCTGTTGCCGGGCGAGGTCGACGCCGAGAGCGCCGAGCTGCAGAAGAAGAAGTCGCGGGTGCTGGAACTCATCGACGGCGCGCCGGACGGCTTCGTCGTCACCGACATGCAGGGGCGCGTGCTGCTCGCGAACCGCTCGTTCCTCGATGCCGTGCAGCTGGCCACCGAAGAGCAGGTCAGGGGCCAGCCGCTGGACCGCTGGCTGGCGCGCCCCGGCGTGGATTTCACGCTGCTCGCCAACCAGCTGCGCGAGCATCACACGCTGCGCCTGTTCGCGACCAAGCTGCGTGGTGAGTACGGCGCGCTGACCGACGTCGAGATCTGCGCGGTTGCGGTACCCGATTCGGCGGAGCCCTGCTGCGGTTTCACGATCCGCGACGTCGGGCAGCGGCTGCAGTCGGAGCGGCGCGCGACCGTCGATCGCCCGCGATCGGTCGAGCAGTTGACCGAACTGGTCGGCCGCGTGCCGCTCAAGGAACTGGTGCGCGAGTCCACCGACATGATCGAGCGGCTCTGCATCGAGGCCGCGCTCGAGCTGACCGGTGACAATCGCGCATCGGCCGCCGAGATCCTGGGGCTGAGCCGCCAGAGCCTGTACGCGAAGCTGCATCGCCACGGGCTCGCGGACATCAGCGCCGAGGCCTCCACCGCCGAGAGCTGAACGGCCGACCGCGGCCGCGCGCACGGGCGCGCCGGCGCGCGGTTTCCAGGCCCGGGCGCGACCCCGGAACTACTGTAAATCTGAATTGACAGTCTGTACTGTCAGATCTACATTACGTTCCATGACACGACTGGCCGCGGCAAAGCCCATAATCGTGCTCCCCGAGCCGCAGGCGGCGCTCGAGCTGCTCAAGCCGATCACCTGGTTCCCGCCGATGTGGGCCTTCGGCTGCGGCATCGTTTCGGCCACTGCCCAGCACGCGGTGTCCTGGTGGATGGTGGCGCTCGGTGTCGCGCTGTGCGGACCGCTGGTCTGCGGCACCAGCCAGGCCGTCAACGACTGGTTCGATCGCGAAGTCGATGCGCTGAACGAGCCCGGTCGACCGATTCCCTCCGGCCGGATCCCGGGCCGCTGGGGGCTGTACATCGCGCTCGGCTGGACCGCCCTGAGCCTGCTGGCGGCCACGTTGCTAGGCCCGTTCGGCTTCGGCGCCACGGCGCTCGGTCTGCTTCTGGCCTGGGCCTACAGCGCTCCGCCGGTGCGGCTCAAGCGCAACGGCTGGTGGGGCAACAGCGCCTGCGGCCTGTGTTACGAGAGCCTGCCGTGGGTCACCGGCGTCACGGTGATCACCGGCGCGATTCCCGACTGGCGCGTCACGTTGATCGCGCTGCTGTACGGGATCGGCGCGCACGGCATCATGACCCTGAACGATTTCAAGTCCATCAGCGGCGACTTGCGCATGGGCATCGGTTCGCTGCCGGCGCGCCTGGGGCCGGAGCGCGCGGCGCGCGTGGCCTGCATCGTCATGGCCGTGCCGCAGGCGCTCGTGATCGCGCTGCTGCTCGCATGGGGCGAGCCGCGTCACGCCGCCGGCGTGCTGCTGGTGCTGTGCGCGCAGCTCGCGCTGATGCGCCGCCTGCTGCGCGATCCGCGCCGCCATGCGCCCTGGTACAACGGCACGGGCATTACGCTATACGTGCTCGGAATGCTGCTGTCGGCGTTCGCGCTACGGCCGTTGCTGGGCGGATGAACATCGCATGAGCGACGCCGCCAAACGCGACATCGGCTGGCCGGGCATGCTGCGCCTGGCACTGGTGCAGACCGCGATCGGCGCGGTCGTCGTGCTGGTCACTTCGACGTTGAACCGGATCATGATCGTCGAGCTGGCGCTGCCGGCCGCGGTACCCGCCGCGCTGGTCGCGCTGCATTACGTGGTCCAGCTGCTGCGCCCGCGCGTCGGCCACGGCGCGGACCGCGGCGGTCGCTGCACCCCATGGATCATCAAGGGCATGGGCTTGCTGTCGTGCGGCGGCATGCTGGCAGCGCTCGCCACGGCGCTGATCGCCGCGCATCCGGTAGCCGGTCTGGGGCTGGCGCTGGCCGCCTACGTCGCGGTCGGTGCCGGGGTGGCCGCCGCCGGGACCTCGAACCTGGTGCTGCTGACCAAGCGCATCGAGCCGGCGCGCCGTGCGACCGCGGCCACGGTCATGTGGATCATGATGATCCTGGGATTCGGCCTGAGCGCCGGCCTGGCGGGCCATTTCCTGCAGCCCTATTCGCCGCCGCGCCTGGTGCTGGTGTACGCGATCGCGGCCGTGTCGGCATTCGCGCTCACGGTTCTGGCGGTCTGGAACGTGGAGCCGGACACGCTGGCGGTGGACGATCCCGGCGAACAGCGCACGCGCGGTGCCGGGTTCGGCGCCGCGCTGCGGGCACTGCTCGCCGATCCCGTGGCGCGCTGCTTCACGCTGTTCCTGTTCGTCTCGATGCTCGCCTTCAGTGCCGAGGAGCTGCTGATCGAGTCGTTTGCCGGGCTGGTATTCCAGTACGCGCCCGGCCGCAGCGCGCAACTGGCCGCGCTCGAACACGGCGGGGTGCTGTGCGGCATGATCGCGGTCGCGCTGATCGGCGCGCGCCTGCGCTCCCGCAGTTTCCGTGGCTGGATGATCGCCGGCACGATCGGGTCCGCGGTGGCGATCGGCGCGCTGGCGCTGATCGGCCTGCTCGAGCTGGCACCGGCGCTGCCGGTCGCCGTGTACCTGCTCGGCGTCGCCAACGGCACGTTCGCCGTTGCCGCGCTCGGCGCGATGATGGAGCTGTCGGCGGCCGGCGGTCCCGGGCGCGAGGGCCTGCGCATGGGCGTCTGGGGCGCCGCGCAGGCGGTCGCATTCGCGCTCGGCGGCATCACTTCCGGCGGCGCGGTCCAGCTGGCGCGCGATCTCTGGCACCGCGCGGGTTTCGCCTACGCGATCGTGTTCGGCGCCGCGGCGCTGCTGTTCCTGCTGGCTGCCGCGTACGCGAGCCGGCTGCATCTGCCGGGGCGCGCTGCCGCCGGCCCCACCCGCGTACGCTCCGCGCTGCGCGCGAGCCTCGCGACACCGGAGCCGGCACCATGAGCGACGCCACGGCACTACAGGACCAGATCTGGGACGTGATCGTCGTCGGGGGCGGGCCGTCCGGCGCGACCGCCGCGAACGACCTGGCGCTTGCGGGCCGCAGCGTGCTGCTGATCGATCGCGTGGGCCGTATCAAGCCCTGCGGCGGCGCCATACCGCCGCGCGTGCTCAGCGAATTCGACATCCCGGAGCACCTGCTGGTCGCCCGGGTGCGCAGCGCCTGCATGGTCGCGCCGAGCGCGCGCCGGGTCGACATGCCGATCGAGTCCGGCTTCGTCGGCATGGTCGACCGGGAACACTTCGATGAATGGCTGCGCGAGCGGGCTGGCACGCATGGCGCGACGCGCCTGCGCGCGGAGTTCCTCGCCGTCAGGCCCGGGTCGCAGCGCGGCGACCCGTACCTGGTCGAGTGCAGCGGCGCTGCCGGGAGTTCGGCATCGCCGCCGCTGCGGCTGCGGGCGCGCACCGTCATCGGCGCCGATGGTGCCGCCTCCGCGGTCGCGCGCCAGTGCATCCCGCAGGCCGAGCGCATGCGCTACGTCGCGGCCTATCACGAGATCGTGGAGTCACCGGTCGGCGCGGACGGTGAGCGCTGCGAGGTCTATTACGACGGGCGCCTGTCGCCGGACTTCTATGGCTGGGTGTTCCCGCACGGCGCGACCACCAGCGTCGGGGTCGGCAGCGCCCGGCGCGGCTTCTCGCTGCGGCGCGCGACCGAGCGGCTGCGTGTCAGCGCGAATCTCGGATCCACGGCCACGATACGGCGCGAGGGCGCGCCGATACCGATGCATCCGCTGAAGCGATGGGACGACGGGCGCGGCGTCGTGCTGGCAGGCGACGCGGCCGGCGTGGTCGCGCCCGCATCGGGCGAGGGCATCTACTATGCGATGCTCGGCGGCCGGCTGGCCGCGGATGCGGTGCACGAGTTCCTGCGCAGCGGCGCACCGGCGGCGCTGCGCAGCGCCCGCAGCCGCTTCATGCGGGATCACGGACGGGTATTCTGGATCCTCGGCATGATGCAGTGGTTCTGGTATCGCAGCGATGCCCGCCGCGAGCGCTTCGTCAGCATCTGCCGCGACCCGGACGTGCAGCGCCTGACCTGGCAGGCCTACCTGCACAAGAAGCTGGTGCGCGCGCGACCGGCCGCCCATGCGCGCATCTTCTTCAAGGACGTGGCGCACCTGTTGGGACTGGCGCGCGTATGAGGCCTCCTGCCGCATCGCCGTCCGCCGCGCCGCGCTGGCCGCCGGTCCTCGCCGCGGCGCTCGCCGCCAGCGTGGTCGCGGTCCTCGGCGCGCAGATCACCGACCTCGGGCCGTGGTACTACGCGCTGCGCGAGCCGGCGTGGAAGCCGCCGGACGTGCTGTTCGGTCCGGCGTGGACACTGATCTTCGGCCTGGCGGCGACCGCCGGGGTGCTCGGATGGCGCGCGCTGCGCAGCCGTACCAGCCGACTCATGATGTGCGGGTTCTTCTTCCTCAACGCGCTGTTCAATGAACTCTGGAGCGCGCTGTTCTTCCGCTTCCACCGTCCCGACTGGGCGCTGCTGGAAGTGTCGCTGCTGTGGCTGTCGATACTGCTGCTGATCGTCGCGCTGTATCGGGCCTCGCGGCGAGCCTCGTGGCTGCTGCTGCCCTACCTGCTCTGGGTCAGTTTTGCCGCGGTGCTGAACCTGGCCGTGGTCCGGCTCAATCCGGTGCGGTAGCGATACGGTGGCGGTGAGGGATTGCGGCGAAGAATTCCAGGACCAGGGGACGAACGGGAACGGGGCGCGAGGGAGACCATCATGGAATCAGGCACTTCTTACAATCCGGCGGGCGCGCGCGTGGCACACGAGTCGGGCCACGCATGGGGCAACGGCTACGCGCTCGCGGCGCCGGCGCACCCTGGTGCCGGCAAGGCGCATCGCGGCATCGGCGCTCTGGCCACGAGCATGCGCGATCTGGTGCGCGATACGGTCTACGTGACCTTCGATGCGCTGCGCGGCCGCTACGACCGCTGATGCCTGCCACGAGCCTTGAGCGGCGCAGCCGTGGCTGAGCTGCTCGCCACCGGCCGCGTGTTCGACTTCCTGCTGGTGTTCATCGCGCTGGAGCTGGCGGCATTCGGCGGCTACCGGCTGCTGCGGCAGGAACATCTGGTGCCGGTGGATGTCTATTTCCATATGGCCGCCGCGCTGGGATTGCTCGGGGCCGCGAGGGCCGTGCTGCTCGGGGCCTGGTGGGGGCAGACGGGACTGATGCTGGTGCTCGCGCTGCTGGCGCACGGGTATGCGCTGCGGCTGCGGTGGCGGCAGCGCGAGGCGGCGGCGCGAGGCGGCGCACGGGATGCAGCGCGCGCCATGGCGGCTACAGTATCATTCGCACGAGTGAGTCGCAGTTCCAGGTATTACGGAGGTAGCGGATGAACGACGAATTGATTGCGCGCCGCGCGTTGCTGAAGGCGGCGGTGGTAGGCGCGGTAGCCGTGACGGTAACGGGTCTGGCCGGAGAGGCCGGCGCGGCGGATGCGGCGCTGGTGCCGCTCACGGCCGCTGATCCGACCGGCTCGGCGCTCGGCTACGGCGAAGATACGACCAAGATCGATGACAAGAAATATCCGCTGCACAAGGCGACGCAATCCTGCTCCAACTGCGTGCAGTACAAGGGCAAGGCGGGCGATGCGCGCGGCGGATGCAACATCTACGCCGGCAAGTCCGTCAACTCGCACGGATGGTGCTCGGTCTGGGCGCAGAAGCCCGCCTGAGGCGGCGCGCGCCACGACGCTGACGCGCCGGCCGGCCCTCGGGGCCGGCGCGTCGCTTCCCGCAGGCCCTCGAGGCCCCCAGCTTTGACCAGCAGCGGGGTACTCATTAGCATCCAGATTCCCGTGTGCACTGTGATCGAGGAATCCGATGCCGGACGGCAAGGCAGGCGGCGCCCCGGCGCTGGCCCGCGAGGGCGCCGCGCCGCTGCGCCACTACACGCGCACGGCGGTCGCACTGCACTGGCTGATCGCGCTGCTGGTCACGGCGGGTTTCACGCTCGGTACCACGATGACCGAGCTTGCGGTGAGCCCGCGCAAGCTGCGCTGGTACGCCTACCACAAGTGGATCGGAATCACGGTGCTGGCGCTGGTGGTGCTGCGTGCGCTGTGGCGGGCATGGCATGCGCCGCCGCCGGATGAGCCGATGCCGCCCTGGCAGCGCCGGGCGGCCCACCTTGCGCACGGACTGCTGTATCTGCTGATGCTGGTCACGCCGGTCGTCGGCTGGCTGTATTCCTCGGCTTCGGGGTACCCGGTCGTGTACCTGAAGCTCTGGCGGCTGCCGGACCTGGTGCCGAAGGATCCCGCGCTCGCCAAGCTACTCGTGCAGGCGCACGCAGTGCTCGCCTGGACGCTGATGCTCGTCGTGGTGGTGCACGCCGCCGCGGCACTCAAGCACCATTTCATCGACCGCGACGCGACGCTGCGGCGCATGCTGGTCTGGCGCAGCTCATGACCCCGGACCACCGTATCCACCTTCCGCCCACGGAGACCCGCATGGCACTTTCCCGCTTTGCCTGGGCCGCAGCTGCGGCGCTGAGCATCACGCTGGCCGCGGCGGCCGCGGGCGATGCGTCCATCGACGACACGAAGAGCAGCCTGGTCGCGACGTTCCGGCAGGAGAACGTGCCGGTCGACGCGCCGTTCCGGAAGTTCAGTGGCCACATCCTGTACGACCCCGCCCAGCCGGCCAGCGCCAAGGCAACGCTGGCAGTCGAGACCGGCAGCTTCGACCTCGGATCAGCGGACTACAACGCCGAGGTGCGCAAGAAGGGCTGGTTCGATTCCGCCAGCTACCCTGAGGCGAGCTTCGTGTCGAGCGCGATCAGGACGGGAGCGCCGGGCCACTTCGACGCGACCGGGACGCTGACCCTGAAGGGCAAGGCGCTGACCATCACGGTTCCGGTCACGGTCGCGCGGGTCGGCGCGCTGCAGAGTTTCGACGGCGTCCTCGTGATTTCGCGCAAGTACTTCGGCATCGGTGATCCGGACTGGAACGACGTCGTCGATGACAAGGTCAGCGTGAAGTTTCACCTGGTGGAGTAGAATGGTGCCCCTGACGAGGAGCACTGTCCCATGAAACTGATCACCGCCATCATCAAGCCGTTCAAGCTGGACGAGGTGCGCTCGGCACTCTCCGATCTCGGCATCTCGGGCATGACGGTCACCGAGGTCAAGGGATTCGGCCGCCAGCGCGGCCATACCGAGTTGTACCGCGGCGCGGAATACGTGGTCGACTTCGTGCCCAAGTCGCGCATCGAGGTCGCCGTGCGCGACGACCTGGTCGAGCAGGTGATCGAGGCCGTGATCAAGGCGGCCAAGACCGGCAAGGTCGGGGATGGCAAGATCTTCGTGACCACCGTGCAGCGGGCGATCCGCATCCGCACCGGGGAAACCGACGATTCGGCACTCTGATCAGTTCGGCGCCATCCGGTAGAGGGCGTGGAGCTGCAGCTTGCCGATGACGGGATCGACCAGGTCCACGGTGCGCGTCAGCGCACTCTGGCCGCGCAGCACTTCGTAGCGCTCGGTGATGCTGGCACCGTTGCCATAGCGGGCGCGCAGCATGAACGTATCGCCAGACCAGGATGGCATCATGCGCGCGGTGCCGTATTCATCGAAGCGCGAAAAGCCCTCCCCGAGACGGTACTCGCGGGCTGGCAGCCCGTCGCTGCGCACGCGCACCGTGTCGCCTTCCACCTCCAGGTCCAGCGCATGCGGGCTGGCCACGGCATGCAGCAGGTTGGTCGAGAGTGCCCGTAGGTCCGGGCCGAGCTGCCGGGTATTGCCATACTGATCGATGATCGAGTCGGTCGGCGCATCGTCCCCGCCGGCAGGATGCGCCGGGTCGCTCGGCGCCGGTTCCGGCTCCGTGCCCTGCCCCTGGCCGCTCCCCTGATCGGGTCCGGACCCCGGGCTCCCGCGACCGCGTCTGCCGCCACCGCCGCCGCCACCCCCACCGCCACCACCGCCGCTCACGCCACCGCCGGAGCTTCCCGCGCCTTCGCCGGGTCCGCCGGGCCGGCGCGCGCGCATTTTCCTGCGGGCTTCGGCCAGCGCCTGGGCAATGCGGACGCCGGCATCATCGCTGGCCGCGGGATCCAGCAGCCAGTGACCGGACAACCTGGAATCGGAGGGCGCGGTCGTGACCGTTGCGCAGGCGGGGAGCAGGCTGATCGCGAGCCCGGCAGCCAATACGCTGGCCACTGCGCGGGCCAGCCCGCCGGCGCGGCTGCAGCCGGTCGCAGTCAGGGGAGTTCGGGACATCTCCCCACACTAGTGGCGCGCGTGGAACGCTGTCAAACCGGCCCGCGCCGCGCGCTACACTGCGTCCCCATGTACCGGATCCTGCTGTACCTGATCGCCGGATGGTCGGGGTTCTTCGTGATGGCCATCGAACTGCTGGGCGGACGGCTGCTCGCGCCTTACTTCGGCAGCAGCATCTACGTCTGGGGCGCGATCATCACGGTCTTCATGCTCGCGCTGTCGCTCGGTTATCTCGCGGGCGGCCGCGCTTCCCTTTCCGCGCCGAGCCTGAGGCGACTGGCCTCGATCCTGATCGCCGCTGCCCTGGTGACCCTGCCGGTGCTCGCACTTCGGCGATCCGCTGCTCGACCGGCTGTCGGCGGCGCTGGGCCGATCCGCGGTTCGGTTCGCTCGCCGCGGCCGCGCTGCTGTTCTTCCTGCCGACCTTCGTCTCCGGGATGGTCTCGCCCTATGCGGTAAGGCTGCTGGTCGCCGACCGCGCAGTTCCGGGCATCATGCCGGCAAGCTCTACTTCGTCTCGACCTTCGGCAGCGCGGCCGGCACCCTGCTGACCTCGTTCTACCTGGTGCTGTATCTCGAGGTGAACCAGATCGTGCTGCTGATGGCCGGGGTGTCGATCGGCGTCGGAATACTGGCGTGGCTGTTGCCCGCGGCGGAGCCGGCCGCCGAGGCGACATGAGGCACCCGGCATGAGGCTGCGAACGGTCGCCGTGCTGTCCGCGATCATCGGCACCCTGTGCGCGCGGGCCAGCCTGCGCCGAGCAGCGTCCTGATCCACACCGAGCATTCGCTGTACGGCAGGTACTGGTGTACGAGGACGGCACCGGGCGCTGCCTGTGCTTCACGCGGCTGTGCGCGATCGGCCGCCAGTCCTGCGTGGACCTCAAGCGGCCGGATTACCTCGTGTTCGACTACACGCGGATGATGCTCGGCGCGCTGCTGCTGGCGCCGGCGCCGCACAGCGTGCTCGTGATCGGCCTCGGTGGTGGGACGCTACCGCATGCACTGGAGGGCCTGCTGCCGGAAGCCAGCATCGACGTCGTCGAGATCGATCCCGCCGTAGGGCGCGTGGCCGAGCAGTATTTCGCGTTCCGGCCGGATGCGCGGGTGCGCGTATTCGAGGAGGACGGCCGCGCCTACGTGCGCCGCATGCTGCGCGGCGAGCAACGCTACCAGCTCATCATGCTCGATGCCTACGACCACCAGTACATTCCCGAGCACATGCTGACGCGCGAGTTCCTGACCGAGGTCAGGAGTCTGCTGGCAGCCGGGCGGGGTGGTCGCCGCCAACACGTTCTCGTCGAGCCGGCTGTACCAGAACGAATCGGTCACCTATGCCAGTGTCTTCGGCACCTTCTACAACCTGAAGAGCAACAACCGCGTGATCCTGGCCAGCGCCGGTACGCTGCCCGAACTGGACGCGATCCGGCGCAATGCGGATCAGCTCGGTCCGGCGTTGTCGAAGCTCGGCGTGTCGATGCCGGCGCTGCTGGAGCGCTTCACCACCAGCCCCGACTGGGACCCGAAAGCGCGCGTACTCACCGACCAGTACTCGCCGGCGAACCTGCTCAACGCCGCGCCCTGACTCGCGGCCGCACCGGTGGCCGTTTCAGTTGCCGGTTCCCTGGGCGTGCACGGTCACGAGCGGTGCGCAGTTCGCGCAGCCGCGCCTTCACGATGGCGGCGTTGTCCGGTCCCATGCGCAGCAGCACCTTCTGGCCGGCCGACAGGTCCTCGAGCTTCGGATCGCCATACAGGTACATGACGTTGGGACGCACCAGTGCGACCGGCCCCTGCAGGTCCGGAGCGGCAAGCAGGTCGTCGATCGCGGCGACCAGCCGGTCGTTGAAATACCCGTTCGGGTAACCGAGGTTCTGGTAGGCCTGCTGGAACAGCGGATAGTAGTGGAAGTACAGCGCGGCGAACTGCTGCAGGTCGACCTGCTGCACCAGCTTCACGTACGGCGCGTAGCGCGCGTAGTTGACCGGATCGAGGGTCGCGGCCTGTTCATCGCCACTGACCGCGAAGTGGCCCGGCACCGGTCGCACCGGCCGCAGCTCGACGGCGACGCGCTTGCGCGGCAGGTTGTCGATCGTCACGACGATGTGGCGCACGAGCATCTCCGGGCGCAGCAGCGCCTCGAGTCCCTGCGTGCCGCTGAGCGCGGACAGCGCCGCGTGCAGCGGTGCATCGCTGGCATCCAGCGAGGGGAGGGCCTCGGGAGGCTTCACGCCCTGATCGGGTACCGGATTGCGGATGGGAGGTGGGCTCACCGGCGGCGCCGTCGCGGCGGCGGGCGGCGTCTCACCGGGTTCGCTGCGGGAGAACCACCAGGACGCGAGGAGTACCGCCACGCAGACCAGGGCGACGCCACCCCCGATCCACCACCACATTGCCTTTCGCATTGGGTCCTCCTTGGGCTGCGGAGGAACCTAAGCCGGTTCGCAGCCGATTGCAACCCGATCGGAGCGAGTGCGTACAGTATCATTGGCGCTGCACTCCCGCGTCGGCGCTGAACACCCGTGAATACTCCGCTCCAGAACACCGCCCCACCGGCCGCCGCGCAGTGCGCCGGCGCGGTGCTGCTGGTGCGCCCGGCGCATTTCGCCTTCAACCCCGAGACGGCGGTCAGCAACTCGCTGGCCGTGCCGGCGGGCGGCGCGGCCTCGCCGGCGACGGCGGCGCTGCGCGAATTCACGGCGCTGGAGCAGGCGCTGAAGGCGGCGGGCGTGCGCTGCTGCGTCGTGCAGGATACCGCGCTGCCCCCGAAGCCCGACGCGCTGTTCCCGAACAACTGGGTCAGCTTCCATGCCGATGGCGGCCTGGTGCTCTATCCGATGTGCGCACCGAACCGGCGCACCGAGGCACGCAGCGCGATCCTCGACGCGGTCGCCGACGAACTCGGGTTCCGCGAGCGCCGCCGCCTGGACCTGCGCCCCCATGCCGCGCGCGGCAGGTTCCTCGAAGGCACCGGCAGCCTGGTGCTCGATCACGTCGGCCGCATCGCGTACGCCGCCCGGTCGGTGCGCACCGATGCATCCCTGGTCGCCGAATGGGCCGAATGGATGGGCTACGAGCCGGTGCTGTTCGATACCTGCGGCCGCGACGGCGCGCCGCTCTATCACACCAACGTGGTGCTCGCGATCGGCGCGCGCTTCGCGCTCGTATGCCCCGCGGCACTGGATGACACGGATCGCGGCCGCGTGCTCGAGCGGCTGCGCAGCGCAGGTCGCACCGTCGTCGAGATCGGGATGGACGCCCTGTACGGGTTCGCCGCGAACATCCTGGAGCTGCGGGTCGCGAGCGCCGAGGGCCGCCACACCAGCGTGCTGGCGATGTCCGCGCGGGCGCGCGCCGCACTCGCGCCGGCCGAGTGGGACGCGCTGAGCGGGGCGGTCGATACCGTGCTGTCGGTGCCGGTGCCGACCATCGAGCACGTCGGCGGCGGCGGCGTGCGCTGCATGATGGCCGAGGTGCCTTGATGGCGGCGAGAGCATTGATGGCCGCGCGAGCGCGCCGGGCTCCGGCCGAGCCCCTGGCGCAGCGCGTCTACCGGCTGCTCGCGGACCGGGCATTCCATTCGGGCACGGCACTGGCCGCCGCGACGGGCGTCAGCCGCAGCGCCGTCTGGAAGGCGCTCGCCGGCTTGCGTGCACTCGGGGTGCCGGTGCATGCGGTGGCCAACCGCGGCTACCGCCTGCCGCTCGCGAACGATCCACTGGAGGCCGCCACGATCCGCGCGGAGCTGCCGGCCCCGTGCCGCGCGCGGCTGCGCCACGGCACCAGCGTGTGGGTCACCGGCTCCACCAATGCCGATCTGCTGCAGTCCGGCGCGCCGCCCCCCGGCCAGTTCGATTTCCGGGTCGCGGAGTACCAGAGCGCCGGTCGCGGACGCCGCGCACGCAGCTGGCTCGCCCCGCCGGGCGGCGCGCTCTGCCTGTCGATCGGCTGGAGCTTCGCGAGCCTGCCGCCAGGGGCCGGGGCCGTGGGCCTCGTCATCGGCGTGTGCGCGCTGCGCGCGCTGCAGGCGCTCGGCCTGCGTGACGTCGCACTCAAGTGGCCGAACGACCTGGTGGTCGCCGGCGCGAAGCTCGGTGGCATCCTGATCGAGCTGCGTGCCGAGAGTGGCGGACCCGCGTACATCGTGGTCGGCATCGGGCTGAACGTCGCACTGGGTGCCGCGGCGAGCGCGGCGGTCGCGGCCAGCGGCACGGAGCCTGCGGACCTTGCCGCACTCGGCATCGCGCACTGCGATCGCAACGCGCTGGCTGGCGCGCTGATCGCCGCGGCGGTGGACGGACTGCTGCAGTTCGAACGCGCGGGCTTCGCACCGTTTGCCGAAGACTGGCGCGCGGCCGACGCGCTGCGCGGCAAGGCGGTCCACGTCAGTACGGACGCGGGGCCGGTCAGCGGCCACGCCCGTGGCATCGATGCCGATGGCGCGCTGCGCGTGCAGACGCGTGATGGCCTGCAGCGCTTCACCAGCGGCGACGTGTCGGTGCGGGCGGTTCCATGAGTACGCCGGCCCTGCTGCTGGATATCGGCAATTCGCGGCTGAAATGGGCGCTGCTGGCACCCGCGCCGGGCGCACCGGGCGCACGGCGGGACTTCGTGGCCGCGGGTGCCCTCGCGCTCGATCCGCGCCGCCGGATCCTGCCGCGCGGAGGCGCGTCGCTGGCCCGGTTCCTGGCACGGCTGCCGCTCGGGGTACCGGTGCTCGGCTGCAATGTCGCGGGGAGGGCGATCGAGCGGCAGATCGCCGGCCTGGCGCGCCGCGCGGGCCGCGCGCCGCCGCGCTGGGTACGCAGCGCCGCCCGTGCGGGCGGCGTGCGCAATGCCTATCGCGAGCCCTGGCGCCTCGGCGTGGACCGCTGGGTCGCGCTGATCGGTGCGCGCCACGCCTGGCCGGGGCGGGCGCTGTGCATCGTCAGCGTCGGCACGGCGATCACGATCGACCTGCTCGATGCGCGCGGCCGGCACCGCGGCGGACTGATCGCTCCGGGTCCGACGCTGATGATCGATGCGCTGCTCGAGCGCACGGCCGGCATCCGGCGGCGGGCCGGCGGCCGCGCGGTGAGCGCCCATCTCGCGACCGCGGCGCGCGCCTTCTGGGCCGGCGATACGCGCGCCGCGCTGCGCGCGGGTGCCCGCCAGGCGGCCGCGGCGCTGATCGCCCGGGCACCGCGCGCCGCACGCGAGCGGCTCGGTCGCGCACCGACGCTGATCGTGACCGGGGGCGCGGCTGCCGCGCTCGATGCCCTGCTGCCCGCCGCCAGGCGCTACGATGCGGACCTCGTGCTGCACGGCCTCGCCGTGCTCGCGCGCTCCGGCGCCGCGCCGTTGGCTTAGAATCCCCGCGTGCGACTCGTGTTCCTGACGCTCCTCGTGCTGAATCTGGCGTTCTTCGCGTGGGCGCAGTGGATCGACGTCCCGTCCAATTCGGGTCGGCCGGCCACCGCCGCGGGGGTACCCACGCTGCAGCTCGTCGATGCGGCCTCGGCGCCGGCCTCCGCGGCGGCCTCAGCGCCGGCTGCGGCGACGCCCGCTGCGGAGGCGCAGCCCGGCCCGCCCCCGTCGGTGCGCTGCCGCAGCCTCGGCCCCTTCGAGGACGCGGCCGCCGCCAGCAGCGCGTCCGACCGGCTGCGCACGCACGGCTGGCAGCCGCGCGCGCGCAGCGCGCAGGGCCAGGTACTCGATGGGTACTGGGTGTACCTGAGCGATCTGAAGGACCCGGCGGCCGTCCGCAGTGCGCTCGCAAAGCTCAGCGCAGCCGGCATCCGCGACACCGCGGCACTGGCGGCACCGCAGCCGGGCGACCGTGTCTCCGTCGGCTTCTTCGCCGACCAGGCGCACGCGGTGCGCCGCGCGGAACAGGTGCGGGCACTCGGATTCAAGCCGACCCTGGATGTTCACGAGCGCACGGCGAGCCAGCAATGGCTCGACGTCGAGCTGAAGGCCGGCGATCCGGAACCGACGGTTGCCGACGTGCTCGGAGCCGCGGCTGCGGGTACGAACGCCAGCGCTGGCGCCAATGCCGCCGCGAGCGCGCCGCAATTCGTGCCCTGTCCGGTGGGCTGAGCCCACCAACCCTATATACGCCACCGAACGGAGATTCAGTTCGTCCGCTGCCTAGGCTGCGTGCACACATCAAGAACGAGATTCATTTCGGGAGTGGCCATGGACTGGACGAACGAGCGACTTTGGCTGGAATTCGAGACGCTGGCGAACACCTATCCGCGCGATGAGGGCGTGCGCCTCACGGCGCATCTCGCGAAGTGGCTCGTCGAGGAGCGCGAGCGCGCGCAGCTCCCGGTTCCCGCGGTATTGCATAAGGTGGTCCAGACGGTGGTGAAGGCCGTGGAGCTTCCGGGCGTACCGCCTGGTGGTACCCCTACTCCACAGGCGTGAACATCACCGGCGCACGTCCCATCTCGCTGATGTCCCCGATCATCAGGATCATCTGGTGTGGTACCCAGAGGTCGATCGGTGGCGCTCCCTCGTCGACATAGAGCGTCAGTTTCGCGAACACGTGATGGCTCAGGTCCATCCGGGCGCACGCTAGTATCAGCCGGACGTCGCTAGGGGGCTTGCCGGAGGCCGGCTTCTTCGCGAACGCCCGGAACTCGCTGGCATCCTGTGGTGACAAGTCCGGGCGCAGGCGGACAAAATACCTACTTTGCAGAGCCGCCATGTGCGCATGCTACGCGCTTGCCCGACTCCGTGCGCATTGCGCCACGGCAATGCGTGCCGATATGCGGAATGTGATTGCCAGGCCGGCTTAGCTCAGTGGTAGAGCAGCGGTTTTGTAAACCGTTGGTCGGGGGTTCAAATCCCTCAGCCGGCATCAATTAACCAAGGTCTGTTCCGATCAGATAGGTAACAGATCATTCCGACGCCCCGCGGGGCCGTCGCCGTCTCCCATGGGAGCAGTGCGGTACAATTTCCCGGGATCGACCGGGGCGATGAGGGGAGGACGCGATGACCACGAGACGCCAGTTCGTCGGCGCAGCTGCGGCTGCCGGGGCGGCCGCGGCCGTCGCAGCGGCGCTGGGCGCGGCGCCGGCCGCGTTTGCCGCCACCTATGACCTGATCATCAGGGGCGGGCGCGTCATCGATCCTTCGATCGGACTGGATGCGACCCGTGACGTGGCGGTCGCAGCGGGCAGGATCGTCGCGGTCGAGGCCGGCATCGCGGGAACCGCGGCGGAAACCATCGACGCACGGGGCAAGATCGTGACTCCGGGGCTGATCGACATCCACACGCACGTGCTGCGGGGCGCCGGCGGGCCGGCACTGAACCTGCAGGACGGGGTGACCGGATTCATCGATGCGGGGTCCGGGGGTGCGGACAACATCGATGCGATGGCGGCGGTGGCACGCTCGGCACCGCAACTCGGCCGCGCGCTGCTGAACATCGCGCGTACCGGGGTCACGGATGCCGGCGAGCTGATGGACCTCAGCGCCGCGGACGTCGGGCTCGCGCGCGGCGCGATCGCGCGCAATCGCGACATCGTCGTCGGCGTCAAGGCGCGGCTGTCGAACAACGTCGCCGGCGCCAACGATCTGGAAGCGCTGCGGCGTGCGCAGGCCGCGGCCGCGCCGTTCGGACTGCCGGTGATGATCCACGTCGGCCAGAACTATTCGCCGATGCATGCGATCCTGGCGCTGCTCAAGCGCGGCGATGTCGTCACCCACATGTACGCGCCGCAGCCGAACAGCATCCTCGACGAGCAGGGCCGCCTGTCTAGCAATCATCATCCTTCCTTCCGTGCTCCCTTCGTTCAGTTACATATGTGCATACGCACCTGCGACGTTTTGCAGTGGTGTCAGGAACATCTCGGACTCAGCGTACAAGGCCAACGCAGTTATGCCTATCAGGAACAAAACCCGGATATAAAACTACGGTCCGCCCCCAATTAGTTTTTAGCAGTCCACCCCCTGCCCCTCTCCCGAGTACGGGCGAGGGGAGACAGATGAAAGCCCCTTTCCCGCAGGCGCACGAGGGGAGCGCGACCTGGTTTTCCCTTCTCGGGCCGGCGAGGTTTGCTTTGCCCTATCGCCGACGAACTTGAAGTTCGCCACCCCTGGTTGATCTCGGCGAACAGATCGGTCGATCCGGGTTCGATAACCGGTGCGGCGGGTCAGCGAGGACTCGGCTCGGGATAGTTGATCGCAACAGCCTCAGCCGACAACGGTTTGGCCGTGGGAATCACTTGAGCGCGGGGCCGCTTCTTCGCTTCAATCTCCTTGCGCAACCGGGCGTCGTAGGCCGCCTTCCGCTGCGGGTCCAACAGACAGACCTTCGCCGCGGAAACCTCGTTCAAGAGCTTTTGCGTCAAGGCGGCGTGCTGACCCAACTGATAGGTCTTCAGATGGGCCGATTGCCGCATCACCGCCGCCAGGATCACCTCGGGGTCGCTCTCGAAGACTTGCAGCCCCAGAAGCCGATAGTGGTTCGGCGGCTGTTCCGCCGGCGGAATGCCCAGCCACTTGTGGTACGGATCGAAATCCGGTTTCTTGGCGTCCTGGTTATGTTCACGGCGGCGACCACGGGTTTGGTCTCCTGGAGGTCCCTGGGGAGATTGTGTCCTGCAGCCACTGGCCCAATCTGCCCTCACCCCCGGCCCCTCTCCCGAGTACGGGCGAGGGGAGACGATTGCGCCCCCGCCACCTTCTCCCTGCTCCCTGTCTCCCCTGCTCCCTTTCGCCCTTGTGCCCTCTCGACGCCAGTTCGAAAAGTCCCGCCAGATCGGACCCGACGCAAAACGCCGCCAGTTCGTCGACGAGCCGGCCGGGCGTGGGAATCCGCAGGTCGCGATCCTTGGCCACCATGCGATCCAGCACCGCGGCCAGCTTCTCGGGCACCTGGGGAAGCAGCGTGCGGATCGGCGGCACGGGGTCGCGCAGATGGGCCGTCATCTTCTCGGCCGTGGCTCGTGTAACGCGGCCCGGTGAAGGGGGCCTGGCCGGTGAGAAGCTTGTAGAGCGTGCAGCCCAGGCTGTAGATGTCGGCGCGGGCGTCGACCGAATGGGCGTCGTTGATCTGCTCGGGGGCGATGTAGTCGGGCGTGCCCACGATCTGGCCAAAGGCCGTCGTCTCGCCGTCCGGCGTGCGATCGGTTTCAAAGACGGCCAGCCCCAGGTCGAGGATTTTGACCTGGCCGTCCGGGCGTGAGCATCAGGTTCGACGGGCTTGATGTCGCGATGGATCAGCCCGCGCTCGTCGGCCGCACGCAGGCCGACCGCCACCTGGCGGACGATCTCGCAGGCGTCGGCCACGGCCAGCGGGCCGATGCGATCGACGATCTTGGCCAGGTCGAGCCCCTCGACGTATTCCATGACCAGGTAGTGGCGGCCTTCGGCCTCGCCGGCATCCATGGCGCGGACGATGTGCGGATGGTCGAGTCTGCCCGACCGCCCTCATTTCCCGCTTGAAGCGGGCGATCCGCTGCGGGTCTTGGGCCAGGCCCGGCGGAAGGATCTTGATGGCGACCAGCTTGTTGAGCTTCCGGTGCCGGGCCTTGTAGACGGTGCCCATGCCGCCTTCGCCCAGCTTTTCCAGCAGGTCGTATTCGCGGAAGCGGCCGGGACAGGCCAAGGGCGGCAGGGAGGCTGGCGCGGGTTGGGCAACCTGGGATGCCACTGCTTTGCCGTCGAACGAAACCGTGGGATCGAGCGGGCGGTTGACAGGTGGGGGCATGATTTCGGTATCCTGTGAGCGCGAATTTTGCCTCTATTAAGTACAACCACGGAGCGCCACGCGAAAATTTTGTATCCGGCCAAACGCTAGCGGTGCTAGCGTCCCCGAAAGCTGGATTTGAGCAAAGGGAGGCATAGAATACCTGTGTCATGGATGCCTCCGATCTTACTGAAGACGTACGACAGCTTTGCCTAGACGTGGATACGTTGGCGGACGCCCGCGTCCGCGAAGTCGTGGGCAAAGTGTTGAATCTCGTGGAACGCGTGGTCGCCGAGAACGGCTGCCTTCAGGAGGAGATTCAACGCCTGCGAGAGATTATTCGCCAACTCAAGGGTGAGCCCCCGTCTGCCGCGGCGCCGTCTCGTTCGCCGGCACGGGATATCTCGTCCGAGAAAGAACGGCGGAAACACACGCCGCCGGCGGGTGGCTCCCCCCGTGCAGACCGCCGGAGCTTTCGCGACATTCGCGTGGACGAGGAACTCGTCTGCCCGGTCGATTCGGCGTGCCTGCCTCCCGACGCCAAACTCGTCGGCTACGAAGACGTGGTCGTGCAGGATCTTCAAATCAAGAGCCACAATATTCGCTACCGCCTGGAAATCTGGGACTCACCGTCGCAGGGACGGATGCGCGGCAAGCTGCCGACCGGGGTGACGGGCGAGTATGGGCCGGAACTGAAGGCGCTGCTGGCATCGCTGAAGTACGTGGCCGGGACCAGCCTGCCACGGGCCCACGAGCTCGTGGAACACTGCGGCGTGGTGATCTCTCTCGCCAGCGTTTCGAACATCGTACGAGACGCAGCGGAGTTGTTTCACGAAGAGAAGGAGGAAAGTTTCCGGGCGGGATTGGCGGCGACGACCTACCAGCACATCGACGATACCTTCGCCCGTGTGGGAGGCGAGTTTTGGCACACGCATATCGTCTGCAATCCGTTTCACTCGACCTATTTCACGACA
>CAWIQV010000027.1:0-18637 GCA_963838275.1 uncultured Gammaproteobacteria bacterium
GATCGAAGTTGCCGCCCACATGCTGCGCGAGCCGCGTCTCGGCCATCATCAGGTTCCAGTACAGCAGCAGGTCGTCGTAATCGAGCACCGAATAGCGCTGCTTGCGCTCCACATAGCCGCGGAACAGCTGGGTGAGGTCCTCCTCCCAGTCCTGGCACCACGGAAACTGCTGCTCGAGCGTCTCGTGCAGGCTCTTCTGGGTGTTCACCCTCCAGGAGTAGATCGCGAGGCAGGTATCCTTGCGCGGAAAGCGCCGGTCCTTGGTCGCGAAGCCGAGATCGGTGCGGATCTCATCGAGCATGTCGGCCGAATCGCCCCGGTCGATCACGCTGAAATTCGGATCGAGCTTGAGGTGCTGTGCATAGTGACGCAGCAGGCGATTGCCGATCGAATGGAAGGTGCCGGCCCAGATCAGCCGCGCCAGCACCGCCTGCGCCTTGTTGCCGAGGGCGTCGCCGAGCGCCTCGCGCACGATGTCATGGGCCCGCCGCCGCATCTCGTTCGCCGCACGACGGGTGAACGTCAGGAGCAGGACGCGTGCCGGGTCCACGCCGTGCAGCACGAGCTGCGCGACGCGGTGTGCGATGGTGTTGGTCTTGCCGGTGCCCGCCCCGGCGACGACCAGCAGCGGACCGGCCCGCCAGCCCTTCTCGCCGGTCGCTTCGCCATAGGTGACCGCCTTGCGCTGGGCGGTATTCAGCTTGTCGAGGTGGGATACGGCGGGCATCGGCGGGAAATATAATGCACCGCGCATCCCTTTAGGGTGACAAGCGTTGGATTTTCAGGCATTTGCACCATCCGGTGGCGCGCACCAGGGATCGAGCTCCGCGTCCAGCGTCCCCAGGGCCTGCTCCCAGGGCTGCTCGCTGTCGAACTCCCAGCGCGGTCCGGGCAGGTCCAGGAAGCCGTCCCCCGATGCGGCGGCCGGATCGGCGCTCGCATCGCGATGGCCCGGATGCCGCGCCGGATCGGCGGCACGCGCGGCCAGGCGGGCGGCGCGGGTGGCAGGCGAAGCGCGGCAGCAGACCTGCGCCACCGCCGCGGGCTGGTCTCCCAGCGCGCGTGCGATCGGCGGCCTCGTGCCGACCCGGGCGGAAATTGCCCTCCAGCAGCAGCAGGCGGCCCGGACGCAGCAGGCGCGGCAGCAGCGCGAACAGGAGCGCGAAGCTGGCATCGCTGAGCCGGCGCGAGTAGTCGGCGCCCCCGGTTCCCAGCGCGTCGAACAGCAGCTCCTTGATCTCGTCCTTGCTGCACAGGCACGCGCCGCGGCGCGTGGCCAGTGCCGCCGCGAGCCGCGTCTTGCCGGTCGCCGGCGCACCGGTCAGCAGCAGCAGCCGCGGCGGGTCCGGCGCCGCAGACAGCGTGGCGGAGGACGCGCTAGGCTTGGGCGGTATGGGCATCGAGAAATGTACGTACGGTGTTTCGCGGCCGCGTGATCCTCGTCAACGTCGAGACGGTGCGTCTGCCCAATGGGCATGTGATCGATCTGGAGATTATCCATCATCCAGGCGGCGCGGCGGTCGTGGCGGTCGATGCGCAGCGACGCGTGTGCCTGATCCGCCAGTACCGGCATGCCGCGGGCGGGTGGATCTGGGAGCTGCCGGCCGGCAAGCTCGAACCCGGGAGCCGCCGCTGGTCACGGCGCGCCGGGAACTGGTCGAGGAGGCGGGCAGCAGTGCACGGATCTGGGAGTCGCTCGGGCGCTTATGTCAGCTCGCCGGGAGTATTCGACGAAACAGTGCACCTGTTCCTGGCGCGCGGATTTGGATTCGGTCAAACTGGACCATGAGGCCGCGAGCTGATCGAGGTTCACTGGATCGACCTGGAGGAGGCCTGTCGCGCGTGCACTGGATGGCGACATCAGCGACGGGAAGACGGCCCTCGGGCTGTTGCGCGCCCGCTCGGCCGTCGCACGCGGCTGGGGAGCGCCGGTGCGCCCGGCCGCGTGCCGGCCGTGACCGGTCGCGATCCGGACGACTTCAACTTCAGCCCGCTGGACATGGACACCGAGTTCACGCTGGAGGACACGATCGCCACGCGCGGATTCGCGGGCGCGCGGCCAGCAAGGCGAAGCCGGTCGTCGGCTACAACCCCTACGACCGTGGCGCCGGTGGCAAGCGCGCCGCCGCCGGAGGGCGAGACCCGACGCAGGCGCACCGACCTGCGCAAGCTGTCCGAGTGGATACGGCTGCAGCGCGAGATCGAAGCGCGGAAGAAGGAGCCGCCGGAATAGTCCGCGCCGCCAGGCGCCCTCAAGCCGAGCCGGTCGGATGTGCTCGAGCTTGCGCTGCGGGTTCAGGCGGTAGAACCGCCGCAGCCCGGCGAGCGTCTCGCGCCCACGACGGCGCTGTCCGCTGCGCGAGTTCGCGTTCCAGGCGCCGGCAGAAGCGCGCCGCATACTGGTTCGCCTCGCGGTACAGCCGTTCGCGCCCCGCGGCCAGCGCCGGATCGATGCGGGTGCGCTCGAACAGCAGACGGTGCAGCTCGGCCGGCTGCGCGTCCGGACATTGCGGCGCAGCAGCCAGCAGCTCGTCACGTACTTGTCGATCTCCGCCTGCAGCTCCAGCTCGAGCAGGCGTCACCGCGCGATCGTGCCCGGCGTGCCAGGCGAGGCACAGGAAATGGCTGACGCCCTCGAGCGCCGTCCAGTAGTCGGCGAGGTTGCCGCCGTGCAAGGCCTCGAGCGGATTGGCCGCGCGCAGGCGCTCGAGCAGGGCCGCGATCGAGGAACAGGCCGACGGCGGCCTCCCCGGGCTGTTCGAGCACCAGCACCTGCTCGTCGGTGCGACTCGCGCGCAGCGCCGCGGGCAGGCATGCGCGATCGGTGAACAGGAAATCGTGCGACGCGATAGTCCGTCGGCAGGTCGTAGATCCCGGCCAGCAGATCCTGCATCGGCTGCAGCAGCGCCTCGCTCGCTGCGATGCCGCGCTGCGCGGCGTCAATGGTGCTGCCAGCGCCACCGGCGTCGGCCTCGACGCCGAGCTGGCGCAGCAGTCCCCGCGCCCGCGGGCTGCCGGTCTTGAGCCACAGCTCGTACAGGCGCAGCACGTCCGCGGGTCCGTAGCGGCGCGCGCCGTCGCTGATCTCGCCGAGCGCATCGACCAGCGGCAGGAATTTCGCGGCGAGCTCCGCGAACACGCGGCCGAGTACGCGCTTGCGCCCGCGCGACAAGTCCGTCCGCGAGCGTCGCATAGGCGCGCCCGCCCATCGCGATGTGATAGTCGATGTCGACCAGCTTGCGCGCGAAGCCATGCGCGAAGCAGCCGGCGAGGAACAGCGAGACGTCACCCAGCCGCTGCAACGCGTGCTCGCGCTGCGCGCTGGTCGGCGCCTCGAGCGCCTCGCCGAGCATCTGCGCCAGCGGCCGGAGGCGCGGACCCTCGCTGGTCGGCTCGAACAGCTGCTCGGAGCGCGCGAACAGCGTGAGCAGGTTGACCACGTAATGTTCGGTCTGGTCCTCCACCGCCACATGCTGGTGCGCGAGTGCACCATGCAGTGCGTCGTGGAAGTATTCGCGCAGGTCGGCGACGGCCAGCACGCCATTGTCGTGTTCGGAGTACGGCATGGATCACCTCGATGAATCCGCTGTCCCGCTGACAACAACCAGAGTTGAGCACGGCTCGCGGAGAATTCTGGTTAAGCCCATCACGCTTGTCGACACGGGTTGGCGATGCAAGATCCCTGCCGGCCTGGCAGCCGCGGCGCAGGAGTGCTGACAGGTGTGGCGCGCGCGACGCGGGTCGGGTTCAGCCGGGCCGGTAGCGTGCGGCGCGCAGGCCGATGCGCAGCGTGCGGGTCGCGACGAACACCTCGCGCAGGAAGAACAGCAATCCGGCAATGATGCTGAGCATCGCGACGATGAACAGGATCGCGATCACGAGCGACAGGTTCAGGTCGAGCAATGCGCCCAGGAACAGCGACACGACGACCATCGATACCAGCAGTGCGCAGATCGTGCACAGTGCGATCGCGTAGCCGAGCAGGCGGGCGCGCAGCGCCAGTGTGAGCAGCGTGGCGTGCAGCTCCTGCAGATCACCCTCGAGGGTCCTGGATTCGCCCCGTTCGAGGCCGCGGGCACGGTCCACGACGCGCGCGAGGCGGCTGGTGAGCATCGTGAGTACCACGCCGACGCCGGAGAGCAGGAACACCGGGGCGACCGCGAGGCGCACCACTTCGCCGATCGCGGTGATCTGCTGGCTGACGGTAGCGTCCATGGCCTCAGCGCGCCGACGCCGGTACCGGCGACGCCGCCGATGCCCGGCGCACGAAGCGGTAGAAATCCACGTCGGTGTCGAACAGCGCCGGCGCCGCGACCGCGCCGTCGGCGCCGACTTCGGCCTCGCCCAGCGACAGCTCGTTGCCCTCGATGGTCATGCGCTGCTCGAGCAGCATGCCTTCCTTGAGCGCCTCGGGCCGGCAGTGCCCGGCAGCCGCGACCGCGCGCAGCAGGCCGTCGGTCTCGCTCCAGGCCAGCTCGCAGCCCTGGAGCGGTTGCAGATCGTCCAGGGTCAGCGCCACCAGCATTTCCGGCTCCTCCACGGCCCGCGCCCAGCGCACGGGATCCTTGAAGACGTACAGGGTCTGCAGGACGCGTCCGTGCTTCGGATCCTCGGTCAGCGTCCATAGTCGCTGCGAGAGCACGCGCCGCGGATCGGCGGTGACGCTCTCGCGCACGTAGTACGCATTGTCGGAAATCACCAGCGCGTGTGCCGGAGCCACCCGCAGCGTCAGCGCGAGATGCGGACTGGCCGCACCACGGGCCAGGTCCTGCGCGACCTGCGCGGAGTTGTCGTAGGTTCCCGGCAGCCGGTCGGCCAGCGTCTTGAGCTGCAGCGGCGGCCGGCGGTCGTGGCCGGCGCAGCCCGCCAGCGCGAGGCCGGCGAGCGCGATCAGTCCGGGCAGCAGTACGCGGGCGAGCTCAGGCATTGTAGTCACGCCACTCCACGCGGTAATTGCGGCCGAGCGTCATGATACGCTCGAGCAGCGCCGGGTAGTCGATGCCGGCGGCCCGCGCCGACTCGGCGAAATCCTCGGCACGGGTCAGGTTCGGATTCGCGTTCGCCTCGAGCATGAACACGCTGCCGTCCGCGCGCACGCGGAAATCGATGCGCGCGTAGCCCGACAGGTGCAGCGCCCGGTAGATGCGGCGCGACAGCCGGTCGAGGTACTGCAGCACCTGCGGCCGGCAGCTCCTCGGCCGCGCGGGTCGTGATCTCGTAACGGCGCTGGTAGGCGCGGTCCCACTTCACCTTGCGGGTCGCGATCGCCGGCAGCGAGTCGCGGCAGCGAGCCGAAGCGCATCTCCCACACCGGCAGGCGCGTGAGCCGCTCGATTGCCGAGCACGCCGACGTAGAGCTCGCGCCCCTCGATGTACTCCTCGACCAGCGCGTCGGAGCCGATCTGCTCGTGCATGAACTGCACCCGCTCGCGCAGCTCGCGGCAGGTCCTCGACGACGGAGGCCTGCGCGATGCCGAGCGAGGCGTCCTCGGTGGTGGACTTCACGAACAGCGGCGGACGCAGCCGCCGCGGCAGCGCGAACCGCGCGCCGCGCCGGAATACCGCGAACTGCGGCGTCGGGATGCGATGGAAGGCGAGCAGCTGCTTGCACAGCACCTTGTCGCGCGACAGCAGCAGGCCGCGCGGATTGCAGCCGGTATAGGGCGCGCGCATCAGCTCGAGGAACGCGACCACGTGCTGGTCGTAGGTGACGATGCCGTTGAATTCCTCGAGCAGGTTGAACACCACCTCGGGCTGCCATTCCATCAGTGCGGTACGCAGCTCGGTCAGCGAGTCGAGCACGCCCAGGGTCTGCACTTCGTGGCCGCCGGCGCGCAGCGCCGAGACCACGTCGTACTCGGTGCGCCACTCGTCGATTTCCTTCTCGCTGTAGCCCTCGAGGCTGGCCGGGGGCACGAGGCTCGTGTGCACGACCACGAGCGTCCGCAGTCGCCTCATGCGCGCAGCCGCAGGCCGTGGCTGCGCAGGTAGCGGCGCACGAGGCGCCGCAACATCAGCCGCGTGGCACGCAATGCCTCGCGCTGCGAGCCGCGCACGTACAGCCCGAGCCGCTCGCTGCGGTCGATCGCGGTGCGCAGCACCTGGTGCGCGCCATAGCGATCGACGCCGGTGCTGCGCATCATCGAGGCCAGCAGCTGCGTCTTGCGCGAGCGCAGCAGCGCGGCGGCGGCGAGGCCCCGTGCACCCGGAACGTCGCTGAACACGCGGCCGAGCAGCCGGTCCGCCAGCGTGCCGCGGCGGGTGCGGCTGCGCGCGAGCTTGGCGCGGTAGAACTGCGCGAGCGTGCGCTGGTTCACGTCCATCGGTTCGATGCGGTCACGACACTGCACCGGCGGCCGGTGCGTGCCGCGCTCGAGCGCGAACTGCTGCACGAAACGCAGCTTGCGCAGCGCCGGCCAGGAAGCGTAGCGGCGCTGCCAGCCCGAGCGCGGTGCCAGCCAGACCGCGAAGGTCTCGGCGAAGTCCTCGGTGGGATGGCTCTGTGCGTACCAGTCGCCGAGATGCTGCACGTGGCTGCGGCTCGCAGGCCGCGCGACATAGCGTGAGCGATAGGGCTGGGACGCCGGGCCGAACAGTGCACGCCAGTGGGCGCGCCGCCGCAGCCGGTAGGCGGAGTCGATCGCGTGGCCCGCCTCATGGCGCAGGATGCGCATCAGCCAGTTCACGTTGCTGCCCTCGACATCGTGCGTCATCTTGCGCGTGAGACGAATCAGGCGCGGATGCGCGAGGTAGAACGGCACGGCGATCCCGGGCACGCCGTCGGGCGAGAACCATTCGTCGGACAGCCAGACGTGGGGCCGGAAGCGGATACCGCGCGAGTCGAGTTCGCTGTACAGCCGCTCGACGTGGCGCTTGAGCGGCGAGCGGCGCAGATCCAGATGCAGGTCGCAGATGCGCAGCCGCAGCAGCTCACGGTCCGGCAGGCGCGCCCAGTGCGGGGCACGAGCGCGTACGGCGGCGGGACGACGGCGGGAGCTGGGATGCACCTGGGCCATCGATGGATGCTAGCGAATCGCGGCGCCGCTGTCCGCCAGGCCGACCAGTGCGGCGGTGAGCAGCCTATCGGCCAGCGCCTCGAGCGTCGGGCGCTCCAGCAGTGCGCCGGTCCAGGCGGCCGGCAGCGCCGAGTGCCCCAGCACGGCCCCGGCGAGCGCGCCGAATACCGCACCCGCCACGTCCGCATCCCCGCCCAGGTTCACGGTCCGCAGCGCGCCGACGCGGAAGCCACCGCCGCCATGCAGCGCCCAGCGCGCGAGCGCGAGCACCTGCAGCGCCGGCTCCGGGTACAGCGGCGGCGTGGTCCCGGGAGGCTCCATGGCCACGGCGGCCACCTCGGCCAGCAGCGGCTGCCCGCCAAACACCGCGGCAGGCGGGCACAGCACGCGCGCGAGCGCGTCGCCGCGCAGGGCGGCATGCAGCATCGCGGCGAGCAGCCGGCACGCATCCTGTACCAGCGGTGTGGCGTCGGTCAGCCGCGCCGCGGCCGCGGCGCATTCCAGGGCCCGCTCGCGCGCCGCGAAGTAATACAGCACGGCGGCGGGAACCCGCGCGAGCGGGGCGGCCTCGCTGCAGGGCTGCACCGGCGCGAGACCCGCGACACGCCGCAGCGATCGGGCGGTTCCGGCCGTGATGCCGACGCAGTGACCGGTGGCGGATGGTACGCCCTCGGAACTCCAGTGCTCGATGCGTCGCTGCAGGTCCGCGCCATCGAATCCCTCGCACGCCAGCAGGCTTTCGGCCAGGCACAGCATCAACGCCGTATCATCGCTCCAGGCTCCGCGTGGCAGGTCGAAGGGCCCGCCCCCGATCAGGTCGGCGACCGGGCTGCGCTGCCCGGGGCGCGCATACTGCATGCTGCAGCCGAGTGCGTCTCCCACGCACAGGCCCAGGATCGTGCCGAGGAAGCGCTCGCGCAGCGTCCGCAGCGCCGCCAGCGCCGGTGCGTCCTGGCCCTGCTGCCGATGGCTCGCCCAGGCACGGATGAACTCGGCCTGCTCGGCGGTCTGCGGCACCCGCGGCCAGCTGAGCGAGCGGGCGCTCTGCTGCCACAGGCTGTTGAGCTGCTGCAGCGCCGCCTCGCCATCCAGCCCCTGCTCGACCAGGTAGCAGCCGACCACCATGCCGGTGCGGCCGATACCCGCGCGACAGTGCAGGTAGACCCGCCGCCCGACGGCCAGTGCGGACTGCAGGCGGGCCTGGATCGCGCGCATGTGCGCGGTCTCGGCCGGTACCGAGGAGTCATGGATCGGGCTGCGCCAGTAGTCGACCTGCGGCGGCAGCAGTGGGTGGTAGTCGGGCCGCTCCCCGGAGTGCGTGAGGTCGATGAAGGTGTCGATCCCGGCCGCGAGCAGGCGCTGCAGCCGCAGCATCGTGTCGGCGGGCGCGCTGCCGTAGGGATACTCACCCGCCAGCAGGCTGCCGGGCAGGACCCAATAGGTGTTCGGCAGCGGACGGTCCATCGGCGCGGGTTCAGGCATTCTCGAGTGCCCGCAACGCGGCGAAGTCCACCAGTCGCGTGTCGGCCAGGGTCGCAGGCTCGACCTGTCGCAGGGCGGTGAAGATGGATTCGATGCGGCCGGGATGGTCGCGCTCCCAGCCCTGCAGCATCTGCTTGATGGCCACCCGCTGCAGGTGTCGGCTGCGAGCCGCAGAGCGTGCACGGAATCAGCGGGAACTGCATGCCGCGCGCATAGCGCGCGATGTCGCGCTCGGCGACGTAGGCGAGCGGGCGGATCACGATGTGGCGACCGTCCTCCGAACGCAGCTTCGGCGCCATCGCCTTGAGGCGTCCGCCGTGGAACAGGTTCAGGAACAGGGTTTCGACGATGTCGTCGCGGTGGTGTCCGAGCGCGATCTTGGTGATGCCGTGCTGCGCGGCGAAGCGGTAGAGCGCCCCGCGGCGCAGCCGCGAGCACAGGCCGCACATCGTGCGCCCCTCGGGCACCACGCGCTTGACCACGCGGTAGGTGTCCTGCTCGATGATCCGGAACGGCACGCCCGAGGCGCGGTCAGGTACTCGGGCAGCACCTGCGCCGGGAAGCCCGGCTGCTTCTGGTCGAGATTGACCGCCAGCAGCTCGAAGCGGCACCGGCGCACTGCGCTGCAGGGACAGCAGCACGTCGAGCAGCGTGTAGGAATCCTTGCCGCCGGACAGGCAGACCATCACGCGATCGCCCTCCTCGATCATCCCGTAGTCCGCGATCGCCTTGCCGGCCAGGGAGCGCAGGCGCGCGCCCAGGCGGCGCAGCGTCGAGGAGGTCGCGCTCATGCCGGCTGCTCCAGATACTTGTGCTCGAGGTAGCGCAGCAGCGCTGCGGCCGACAGCGGCTGCCCGGTGGCCTCCTTCATCAGGTCCTTCACCGTGACCTTGGCGCCGAGGCCGTGCACGTTCTCGCGCAGCCAGCCGAACAGGCCGCTCGAATTCCCCGCGGCCGATCTGCGATGTCCAGGTCCGGCAGCGCGCCGCGCAGGCTCTCCCACAGCTGCGCTGCGATCACCGCGCCTAGCGCATAGGACGGAAAGTAGCCGAACGACCCGAGCGCCCAGTGGATGTCCTGCAGGCAGCCCTCCGCGGCCGCTCGCCGGCCTGACCTCGAGGCGCTGCTCCATGCCCGCGTTCCACGCCGCCGGCAGATCGCGCACCGCCAGCTCGCCCGACAGCAGCCGCTTCTCGAGCTCGTAGCGCAGCAGGACGTGCAGCGGATAGGTCAGCTCGTCGGCATCGACGCGGATCAGGCTGCGCCGCACGTGCGTCAGGCGACGGTAGAGGTTCTCGCCGTCCCATTCGGGTCCGCTCACCGCGAAGTGCTTCTCCAGCAGCGGCCGCAGGTACTGCACGAACGCGCGGCTGCGCCCGATGATCATCTCGAGCAGCAGCGACTGGCTCTCCTCGAGCGCCATGCCGCGGTCGCGTCCTACCGGCTGGTCGCGCCAGCGCTGCGGCAGCCCGAGGTCGTACATCGCGTGCCCGGTCTCGTGCAGCGCGCCCAGCAGGCCCGGGAACGGATCGGCGGCATCGAAACGCGTGGTCACGCGGATGTCGCCGGGAACGCCCTCGGTGAACGGGTGCTCGCTCTCGTCGAGCCGGCCGCGATCGAACGGGAAGCCAATGGCCCGCATGACTTCGACCACCAGCGCGCGCTGCCGGCCGGCACTGAACTTGCCCGTGATCGGCAGCGACGGCCGCTGCTCCTGCAGCGTCGAGGGTCTCGCGGATCAGCGCCGGCAGGCGGCGCGAGAGCGCCTTGAAGATCGCCTCGATGTCGGCGCGTGGCCACGCCCGGGGAGAACTCGTCGATCAGTGCGTCGTAGGGCGGCAGTCCGAGCGCCTGCCCGAGCAGCGCGGCCTTGTCGCGCACCAGCCGCACGACTTCCTCGAGACAGCGGGGCGAAGAGCTCGAAATTGCCCTGCCGCCGGGCCTCGGCCCACAGCACTTCGGCCCGCGAGGTGGCCCGCGCCAGCCGCGAGATCAGGCTCACCGGGGTCGCGATCGCGTGATCGCGCGCGCGCCGCATCTCGCGCAGGTTGGCGAGCTGCCAGTCCTCCATCGCCTGCGCGTTGGCCTGGGCGCGATCGAGCAGCCGCGTGATCTTCGGGGTGGTGAGCAGCGCGTGGTATTCGGTCTCGAGCGCCGCCAGCTGCTCGCCGCGCACTTCGGCGCTGCCGCGCGGCATCATCACCGCGGCATCCCAGCGCAGCAGCGCGAGCGCGCCGTGGAATGCGTGCAGGCGGCGCCACTCCTGTTCGAGCTGTTCGTACGGGCTCTGAGACATGGCTCTTCGAGGGCTCGCCGCCACGGGGCAATCGGTAATTTTAGCAGCTCGGGAGCCGCTCCCGCCGCGCCTGCCCGTGGCGTGCCGGCGTCAGTGCCCGCCTGGCCAGCCCGGGGCGCACCAGCGCAGTGCCGCGCACCAGTGCGGCCAGTAGGACAGGGCGATTCCGGCACCGATCGATACGGCGAGCAGCCCGAGCAGGATCAGGTAGACGGCCAGCGTGCGCATGTGCGCATCATAATAGGCCGTCGCGATGGCCCGCGGAGCCGGCCGCGGCATCCGCGGCATCCGCGGCATCCGCGGCGCCCGCGGCGCCCGCGACTCCGGCCGCACCGGGTGGTGCCGCCAGCGCCATTCCTGCGGTGCGGTAAGATTCCTCCATGCCCCTGAAGATCTGCTTTGCGACCGCCGAGATCGCGCCGCTGGCGAAGGCGGGCGGCCTCGCGGACGTTTCCGCGGCGCTCGTCAAGTACCTGCATGCCGACGGACACGACATCCGGCTGTTCGTGCCAGCCTACGCGTCGATCCGTCGCGAGGAGCTGGAGCTCTTCCCGGTCCAGTTCCTGCAGAACGTGCCACTGCACCTGGGCAGCCATCGCTACGAATTCTCGGTCCTCACGGCGCGACTGCCCGGCTCGCAGGCGTTCATCTACCTGATCGACTGCCCGGCGTGCTACGACCGGCCGGGCATCTATACCAACGATCCGGACGAGCACCGGCGCTTCCTGCTGCTCACGCACGCGGCATTCCTGTGCTGCCAGCGCATGGGCTTCGCGCCCCAGATCCTGCACTTCAACGACTGGCATACCGCGATCGGGACGCTGCTCCGTCGCACCAGCTACGGCTGGGATGGCCTGTTCCGGCAGGCGCGCAGCGTACTGACGATCCACAACATCGGCTACCAGGGCGTCATCGGTGCCGGCGCACTGCCCGAACTGCTCAGCCCCGCACAGGCCCACCTGCTCGACCACGGCGACCTGACGGCCGGGCGCATGAACCTGCTGCGCACCGGCCTGCAGCACGCCGACCTGATCACGACCGTCAGCCCGACCTACGCGCGCGAAATCCAGGGCCCCGAATACGGCATGGGACTCGACGGGCTGCTGCGCGGGCGCGGCGACGCGCTGCTCGGCATCCTCAATGGCGTCGACTACGACGTGTGGGATCCGCGCCGCGACCGCTGGCTGCCGCGACGCTTCGGCAGCAACCAGCTCGGCGTCAAGCGGGCCTCAAGGAGGAATTCCAGCAGCGCATCGGGCTGAACCACAGCGGGCGCGGCGCGCTGATCGGGCATCGTCACCCGCCTGGCGGCGCAGAAGGGTGTCGACCTGCTGTTCGAGAGCCTGCCGCGCATGCTGGCCGCACGCGTCCTTCAACCTGGTCGTGCTCGGCAACGGCGAGTGGGCCTACGAGCAGTTCTTCGCCGGCTGCAGCAGCGCTTTCCCCGGCCGCGTGCACTTCCATCGCGGCTACAGCGATGAGCTGGCGCACTGGATCGAGGCCGCCAGCGACATGTTCCTGATGCCCTCGCGCTACGAACCCTGCGGTCTGAACCAGATGTACAGCCTGCGCTACGGCACCGTGCCGATCGTGCGGCGCACCGGGGGCCTGGCCGACTCGGTGCAGCACTTCGACCGTCGCGACCGGACTGGGCACCGGCATCGTGTTCAACGACTACAACGTCGAGGCGGTCAACTGGGCGATCGGAACCGCGCTCGACTGGTACGCAGAACCGCGGCCTGTGGCACCGCCTGGTGCAGAACGGCATGGCGCAGGATTTCTCCTGGAGCCGCCAGGTGCAGCAATACGTCGCGGCCTACGACCGCCTGCTGCAGGGTTAGGCCGGCCCTCAGAGCCGCACGCGGCCGCGCTGGTCGAAGGGCAGGCTCGAGAGCAGCCCGCCCCGCAGATGCGCGGTGCCATAGAGCCGGTAGTCGACGGAGTGATGCCCCATGCTGGCGGCGACCAGGCGCAGCGTCTCGTTCAGGTCCACCGTCACACCGACATCGAAGTCGGTGGCGCCCTGCGCCGGGAGGGTGAAGCCGGCCGTCGTGGCGCCCACAGCCACGCGCTCGCCGCTGAGCTCGAGCGTGACGTCGATGGACTCCACCGCGATCGTACGCGGATTGGGATTGTCGGCGTGCAGCCGCAGGCCCAGGTGCTGGCGGTCCGGACCCATGGCATCGAGCGTGACGGCGAGCAGCGTGACCCGCGGCGCCTCGAGCTTCGGCAACAGGCTCGCGCACCCGCACAGCAGTACCGCTCCGAGCGCGGCGGCCCGGACCGTGGCGGCCCGGAACGTGATGGCGCGGAGGGCGGCCGCCGCGCCTCGCCGCGATGCCGGCAGCGGACGGTTCATCCGCCCTGCTCCGGGCGGCCACGCCCGTACACGCGGTTGAGCGCGGCGTAATCGCTGGCGAGCTGCGGGCTGAGGGCCTGCGGGTGCAGCCGCCAGCTCCAGTTGCCCTGCACCGTACCCGGAGTGTTCAGCCGCGCCTCGGAACCCAGGCCGAGTACGTCCTGCGCCGGGACGATCACGAGCTGCGCGACCGATCCGAGGGTGGCGCGCTGCATCGCTTCGAGCACGCTGCCCGGGTCGGCGCGCAGGTAGTAGTTCACCCGCGCCCGTTCCTCGTCGCCAAGCTCGCGGTACCAGCCCGGCGAGGTGTCGTTGTCGTGGGTGCCGGTGTAGGCGACCACGTCGCGAGCGTAGTTGTGCGGCAGATGCGGATTGCCCGGCGAGCCATCGAATGCGAACTGCAGCACCCGCATGCCGGGCAGCCCGAAGGCGCTGCGCAGCTCGTCGACGTCGGTGGTAATGACGCCCAGGTCCTCGGCGACCAGCGGCAGCTCCGGGAACTCGGCCGCCAGCGCGCGGAACAACGCCCGGCCCGGAGCCGTGCACCAGCGCCCCTCGCGTGCGGTGGCCGCGCCGGCCGGCACCGACCAGTACGCCGCCAGTCCGCGAAAATGGTCGATGCGCACCAGGTCGAAGCGCTGCAACGCGCGCGCCAGGCGCGTGCGCCAGAATGCGAACTGGTCGGACTGGGCCTGGTCCCAGTCGTACAGCGGGTTGCCCCAGAGCTGCCCGTCGGCGGAAAAGTAGTCCGGCGGCACGCCGGCGAGCGCGGCGGGGCGCCCGTCCGCGTCGAGCTGGAACTGTTCGCGCTGCGACCAGGTCGCGACCGAATCGGGCGCGACGTAGATCGGCAGGTCCCCGAACAGGTACACGCCGCGCTCGCTGGCGTAGCTGCGCAGCTGTCGCCACTGCCAGTCGAAGTACCACTGCTCGATGCGCCGGTACTCGAGTTCGCCGCGGAAATCCTCGTGCGCCTGCGCGAGCGCGGCGGCATCGCGCAGCCGGTAGGCTTCCGGCCATTCCCACCACGCGGTCTGGAAGCGCTCTGCGAGCACCTCGAACAGCACGTAGTCATCGAGCCAGTCGCGGCTCGCGGCACGAAACGCATCGTAGTCCGCGCGCTGCGCGCCGGCGTCGGGCAGCTCGCTGCGATCGATCAGTACCGACTGGCCGGCGAAGTCCGATCGCGCCCAGTACGGCGAGCCGCCGTGGCCTGGAGGCCCGAGCGGCAGCACCTGCCAGATCGAGAAGCCGGCCTGCGCCAGCCAGTCGATGAACGCGCGCGCCGCGCTGCCGAGCGCGCCGCGCAGGTGGCCGCCCGTCCCCTGCAGCAGCGAGGTCGGATGTAGCAGCACGCCGCTGCGGCGGTGGTCGAGCAGCCGCCGGCCGCCTCGCCCGTCGCGATTCCCCGGCGTGCCGCTGCCGGCCGCGCTCAATCCTGCGCCCGCCGCATGACGCCGCCGGACTCGGGAATGCCGCGCCCTACCGAGATGGTCTCGGACAGGCTGGCGGGCACCGGCAGCCGCAGCAGCTGGTACAGACAGGTGAGCTGGTGGCGGTACAGCGCATCGAAGTCGCGCACCGCGTCGTACGGATTGTAGTCCCCGAACCACCAGAACCAGTCCGAACTCTCGCACAGCGCGAGCTGGCGTTCGATCTGGCGTCGATGGTCGGACGACACGTTACCGGTGCCGAGCACGCGGTCGCAGGCCTGCTTCGCTTCGACCAGCAGGTCCCAGCCGCGGTTCTTGTCCGGATCGCCGATCCAGGTCGAGAGGGTGCCGTGCACCCAGCTGCCGGCCACGACCCGCGGCAGTACGCTCGCCTGCGGAGCCCGCCGCAGGAAATCCGACGGCGTCGTGAGCTCGAGCAGCGGATGGTCGGCCAATGCGCGGTACAGCCCCTGCAGGAAATAGAAGCCGTTGAACGGGTAGTACTCCCAGGCGTTCTCGCCATCGAGCGCGATCAGCACCAGGCGCGCGCCGTCGGCACTTTCGCGTCGCGCGAGGTGCTCGAGCTGCTCGACGAAGTGGCGCACGGCGTCATCGCCGTGCCATTTCGAATAGGTGAAGCCGATCAGGTCCGACAGCTCGTCGTGCCGGAAAAGCAGGTGCAGTGCGTGGCCCGGCTCGCGGTACAGCCGCGTCACCGGCGACTCCTCGGTGGCCGCGAGCAGCTCGCCGCGTTCCTCGAGGCAGCCGCGCAGTACGCTCTCGCTGCTCGCGGCCCAACGCACGCCGTGCTGCTCGATCAGCGCGAGCGCCGGCCCGCTGATGGCACCTTCCGAGGGCCAGTACCCCTGCGCAGGGCTGCCGAACACGCGGGTGAACACGGCGCGCGATTCCTCGAGGTGCCAGCCGGCGCGATCCGCGCCGCCGGGATAGGCCGGCGCGCGCGGCAGCGGCGCATCGGGCGAGGACTCGCGCGCGGAGCGGAAATCGATCAGCAGCGGCAGGATCGGATGGCCATAGGGCGAGGCGGACAGCTCGACCTGGCCGCGTTCCATGAGCCGCCGGTAGCGCGGCAGCACGCCGCCGAGCAGTTCGCCGATCAGCTCGAGCAGGCTGCGGCGAGTCCCCGGGCTCGAAGCGCGGCCGCGCGCGATCAAGGCGCGCGACGCGCGCGTCTTCGCGCTTGACGGTCTCGCCCAGCCAGGCGACGTGGATACCAGACCGCGAGGTCGCGCAGGTACTGATCGTTCGCATAGCCGATGCGTCTCGGGCGTGCCGAGCGTCGCGGCGAGGTCGGCCGAGCGCCGGTAGGGCGGGTAGCGCTCGATCAGGTTCACGCGGTGCGCCCGCAGGCAGCGCCTGCAGCAGCCTGAGGCGTGCGGCCGGCTCGGTCGGCAGCGCGGCCGGTCCGAGCGAGGCGAGGACCGGATCCGGCAGCGGCGTGCCCTCGCAGCAGGTGCGGCTGGCGACGCGCGGCTGAGGTCCTCGAGCTGCTCGATCAGCACCGGGGTGAAATTCACGACCGCGCGGGCGCCCGGGTTGTCCTCCAGGTGCGCGGCCATGTCGACGTAGTCCTTGATCGCGTGCAGGTAGGTCCAGGGCAGGATGCTGACGCCGCTGAGCGCATCGCGGTACTGCGGCTGGTGCATGTGCCAGAGGAGAACGACCGGGAACCGTCGCGCTGCTCATGCGTCCCTGGGACCCGGCTTCGCGAGCATGTCCGGGGTCACGAGCACGATGCCGTTGTCGGTCACGTGGAAGCGTTCCGCGTCGGCGACGCGATCGACGCCGATCTGCGTGCCGGGTGGCATCTCGCAGCCCTCGTCGAGGATCGCGTGCGCGATGTGCAGCCGCTGCCGATCTTGACGTTCGGCAGCACGACCGAGCGGAAGATGTTCGAGCGCTCCTCGACGCGCACGTCGGAGAACAGCAGCGACTGGTTCACGTAGGCGCCCGGAGATGATGCACCCGCCGGAGATCATCGAGTTCACCGCGATGCCGCGCCGGCCATCCTCGTCCAGCACGAACTTCGCCGGCGGCTGGTGCAGCTGGTAGGTCCAGATCGGCCATTCCTCGTCGTAGAGGTTGAGCTCGGGCGCCACGTGCACCAGCTCGATGTTGGCATCGTAGAACGCATCGACGGTACCGACGTCGCGCCAGTAGTTCTGTGCGCGCGTCTTGCACGTCGGTGAACGGATAGGCGACCACCTGCAGCGCGTCGATCGCCGCCGGAATCACGTTCTTGCCGAAATCATGCGCGGAGTCCGGGTCGGCGGCGTCGGCGATCAGCAGCTTCTCGAGCAGCCGCGCATTGAAGATGTAGATGCCCATCGAGGCGAGCGCGACGGTCGGGCCGGCCCGGGAATCGGGTCGGGTTCGGCCGGCTTCTCGGTGAAGCGCGTGACGCGGTTCCACTCGGTCACCGACAGCACGCCGAATTCGCTCGCGCGCGCGCGCGGCACCTCGACGACGCCGACGGTGATGTCGGCGCCCTTCTCGACGTGGTAGGCGATCATCGGACCGTAGTCCATCTTGTAGATGTGGTCGCCGGCGAGCACCAGCACGTGCTTGGGCCGGCAGCGCGCGGATCAGGTCGAGGTTCTGGTACACGCAGTCGGCGGTGCCGCGGTACCAGTGCTTGCCGACCTGCTGCTGCGCCGGCACCACGTCGATGAACTCGCCGAATTCGCCGCGCAGGTAGCTCCAGCCGCGCTGCACGTGCTGGATCAGCGACTGGCCCTTGTACTGCGTCATCAGGTAGATCTGGCGGATCCCCGAGTTCACGCAGTTGGAGAGCACGAAGTCGATGATGCGGAACTTGCCGCCGAACGGGGTCGCCGGCTTGCAGCGCTGTTCGGTCAGCGCCTGCAGGCGCTCGCCGCGGCCGCCGGCCATGACCACGGCCAGCGCGCCACTGGTCAGTCGACTGACATAGCGCGCGGAGGAGGCTCGGGGTTGCTGCTTCGCCATGACGTCCGGCTTAACACGTTTCCTTGCCAGTATAGTACCGTGCCATGCAGCCTGATCTTTACCAGATCACAATTAAATCCTCACCAGAATTCCGGCACCGATGAACAGGGTAGCGGAGCGCCTGCGCGAACTCGCCGACGACCTCCAGCGCATCGGCGCGGGACGTCATCACGATCCGCACCAGGTGCTGGGTCGTCACGACATTGACGGGCAGTCCATGGTGCTGGCCTACCTGCCGGGGGCACGGCTCGCGCGCCTGGAGCGCCGGCACGAGATGCGGCGCATCCGCGGCACGGACGTGTTCGCCTGGGCCGGGGTCGGGCCGGAACTGCCGGCCCACTGCCGGCTGTCCTGGATCGACGAGGCCGGCGCGCTGCGCGAACAGATCGACCCCTATGGGTTCGCGCCGGCGATCGACCCGGCCGACCTGGCGGCGTTCGGCGCGGGCACGCATGCCAGCGCCTGGAGCTTCCTGGGCGCCCATGCGATGGCCATCGACGGCTTCGACGGCGTCCGGTTCGCCGTCTGGGCCCCGAATGCCGAGCGCGTCAGCGTGGTCGGGCCGTTCTGCCAGTGGGACGGCCGGCGCTGCCCGATGCGGGTGCTCGGGGGTACGGGGGTCTGGGAGCTGTTCCTGCCGGGCCTCGGACCGGGCGAGATCTACAAGTTCGAGCTGCGTGCGCGCGGCAGCGGCGCGGTGTTCCTGAAATCCGATCCGTACGCGCGCTCGACCGAGCTGCGGCCGGCCACCGCCTCGGTGGTCGCGCGCAGCACCCATGCCTGGAGCGACGCGCAATGGATGGAGCGGCGGCGGCACCTGGACTGGCTGCACGCACCGATGAGCATCTACGAGGTGCACGCCGGCTCCTGGCGCCGGCGTCCCGATGGACGCATGCTGGACTATCAGGAGCTCGCGCACGAGCTGGTGGCCTACGTGCAGCGGCTCGGGTTCACCCACATCGAACTGATGCCGATCACCGAGCACCCGCTGGACGATTCGTGGGGCTACCAGACCACGGGCTACTTCGCCCCGACCAGCCGCTTTGGCACCCCGGACGCGCTG
>CAWIQV010000028.1:0-29257 GCA_963838275.1 uncultured Gammaproteobacteria bacterium
TATGCTTATTGCTACCAGTCCGTCCTCGTCGGTCAACGTCACGTGGCCGTCGCCGATGCCGAGCCCGCGGCGCACGCGCTCGCCACGCTCGGAGTAGACCACCTCGGGTCGACCCCAGGCGTTCTGCACCACCCCGACGTCGCGGATCCACATTCCGTGGGCGAAGCCGGTACCCATGGCCTTGACGATCGCCTCCTTGGCGGCGAAGCGCATCGCCAGGAACCGCTCGCGCCGCGCGGTCTGCTCGAACTGCGCCAGCTCCTCCGGCAGCAGCAGGCGTTCGACCAGGTGGCTACCGAATCGCGCGTAGCAATCGTGCATGCGCTGCGCACGCAGCACGTCGATGCCGATGCCGAAGATCACGCGCGCGCCGCGCGCATCAGCGCCTTCATCGCGGCGACCGCCGGCGCCAGGCCGTCGAACAGCGCGCGCGCGATGATGGCGTGGCCGATATTGAGCTCGACGATCTCGGCCATGGCCGCGACCGGCAGCACGTTGTGGTAGTGCAGGCCGTGGCCGGCATGCACTTCGAGACCCAGCGCCGTGGCGTGCCGTGCCGCCAGCCGCAGCCGTTCGAGTTCGCGTGCCCGATGCTGACCCTCGCTCTCCGCATAGAGCCCGGTGTGCAGCTCCACCACCGGCACCCCGGCCTGGCGCGCCGCCTCGATCTGGCTGATATCGGCATCGACGAACAGGGCCACGCGGATGCCGGCGTCGCCGAGCTGGCGGCAGCGCAGGCGCAGGCGTCTCGCCGCCGGCGACCACGTCGAGGCCGCCCTCGGTGGTCAGCTCGGCGCGGCGTTCGGGTACCAGGCAGCAGTCGGCCGGGCGCACGCTGATCGGCGAATTCGACCATCGGCGGCGGTCGCGGCCATCTCCAGGTTCATGCGCGTCGCGAGCGCGCCGGCGAGCAGCTGCACGTCGCGCTCCTGGATGTGGCGGCGGTCCTCGCGCAGGTGCAGCGTGATGTTGTCCGCGCCGGCCTGCTCCGCCAGCAGTGCGGCCTGCAGCGGTTCGGGATAGCGCGTATGGCGCTGCTCGCGCAGCGTCGCCACGTGGTCGATGTTGACTCCCAGTGCGATGTTCCGGTGCATCAGACCCGTCCTTCACGCCGCGGAAAGCCGCTGAGGGCCCGCGCCACGGCGCGCGTGCGCAGGGCCCGGCCCTCGAGGCAGTGATCGAGCGCGGCGCGCATCAGCGCGCGCGCCTGGCGGCCCTGGGCAGCGTCCTCGATCCGGCCCCGGTGGCGAGCCGGCGCAGCACCTCCCCGGCGACCGGAGCGGCGCGGTCGTGAGCGTCCTGGCGGTCCTGAGCGTCCTGGTGGGCCTGAGCGTCGTGGTGGGCCAGGACCACGCCGTGTACGCCCGGCTGGAAATGGTAGCTGGCACCGTCGCGCACCGGACGGCCGGTGTCCGCCTCGGTGCTGAGGTTCAGGCCATAGCCGATCAGCGCCAGCAGTCGCACCTCGAAGCGCCGCAGCGCGGCCTCGCCGTCGTGCCCGGCGCGCAGCCGCCGAGAGCGCCTGCTCATAGGCGTCGAACAGCTCCGGCTGCGAGTCGTTGCGCGTCGTGAGCCGCAGCAACAGTTCATTCAGGTAGAACCCGCTCATCAGGCGGGCCGCCGGCAGCGGCGTCGGCGCCGCCGGCGTATTCCGCGCCGGTCAGCGCCGGGGACTCGCCGCGGCCGCTCCAGGACAGCAGCAGCGCATCGAAGGGCTGCGAGCAGCGCACCGCGCATGCGCGGTCCGCGCACCGCACGGGCGAACAGGCTGATGCGACCGTGATCGCGCGCGAAGACCTCGAGGATGAGGCTGCTGTCGCGGAACGGATAGCGATGCAGCACGTAACCTCGGGCGAGCTGCACGCGGGTTGCAGGCCGGTTCATTCCAGCCCCAGCTGACGCAGCGCACGCGCATCATCGGCCCAGTCCTCGCGCACCTTCACCCACAGCGTCAGATGCAGCTGCTCACCGAGCAGGCGGTTGAGCTCGACGCGCGCCGCGCGCCCGACCCGCTTGAGGCGCGAGCCGTCGGCGCCGATCACGATCGGCTTGTGGCCCGAGCGATCCACCCAGATCACGGCCGAGACGGCCTTGCGTCCGTCCTCGCGCACCTCGACCTGCTCGACCTCGACCGCGATGCCGTAGGGCAGCTCCTCGACCAGTTCGAGCGTGAGCTTCTCGCGAATGCTCTCGGCGATGCGGAAATTGGCGCTGCGGTCGGTCAGCTGGTCGGCGGGGTACATCGGCTGGGCTATCGGCAGGCCCGCGACGACGACACGGCGCAGGTCCTCGAGGTTCTGCCCCTTGAGCGCGGATACCGGCACCAGTTCGCGGAATTCGTGCCGCGCCGCGAGTTCCTGCAGGTACGGCAGCAGGCGCTCGCGCGGCCGGGTGCGGTCGATCTTGTTGATCACCGCGACGACCGGCCGGCGGGCCTCGCGGATGCGCGCGAGCGCGAGCTCGTCCTCGTCAGTCCACTGCAGCGACTGCACCACGAACAGCACCAGGTCGGCGTCGGCCAGTGCGGCTGCCGCGGTGCGGTTCATGGCCCGGTTCAGCGCCCGCCGCGGCCCCAGATGCAGACCGGGGGTGTCGATGAAGGCGACCTGGGCTTCGGGCCACTGCGCCAGTCCGATCAGGCGATGACGCGTGGTCTGCGGCTTCGGGGTCACGATGCTGAGCTTCTGGCCAACCAGGCTGTTGAGCAGCGTGGATTTGCCGACGTTGGGTCGGCCGGCGAGCGCTACGTAGCCGCTGCGAGTGCTCACTCATGGATGGCTCTGGATCTGCTCCAGCACCAGCGCCGCCGCCGCCTGCTCGGCCCGCCGCCGGCTCGAACCCGCAGCCTCGGCGCGCGCCGCCATCGGCTCGACCTCGCAACTGACGCGGAATACCTGTGCGTGCAATTCGCCCTCGATGCTCCGGACACTATAGCGCGGCAGCGGCAGTCCCTGGGACTGCAGCAGCTCCTGCAGGCGCGTCTTCGGATCCTTGAGCTCCTCGAGGGTGCCGGCGGCGGCCAGCTGCGCGCCGAGCAGGCGCAGCACGCCGGCGCGCGCGTGCTCGAGCCCGCCCTCGAGGTACAGCGCCCCGATCAGCCCCTCGAGCGCATCCGCCAGGATCGACTCGCGGCGAAACCCGCCGGTCTTGAGCTCGCCGGGACCCAGGTGCAGCAGTTCGCCCAGGCCGAGCCGGGCGGCACACCCGGCGAGGGATTCGCCACTGACCACGCGCGAGCGCATCCGGCTGAGCGCCCCTTCGTCGGCGTCGGCGTAGCGCGCGTACAGGTGCTCGGCGACCAGCAGGTTCAGCACCGCGTCGCCCAGGAACTCGAGCCGCTCGTTGTTGCGGCCGCCCGCGCTGCGATGCGTCAGCGCGGTTTCGAACAGCGCCAGGTCGACCGGCGTGTACGCGAGCGCCTCGATCAGCCAGGCGCGCAGGCGCGCAGTCCGGCTCACCGCATTTCGACCTCTTTGTGGAACAGCACCAGGATCGAGATATTGGCGAACAGCGGTGCCTGGTCCTCGTAGTCGGCGATCGCGACCCAGTGGTCGCCGTCGCGATGCACGTCGATCTCCTTGACGGTCGGATGATCGATGCCCTCGATCTCGAAGCGCTTGTCCAGCGCGGTGCGGAACGACTGCGCGCCCCCGGGGCCGGCGTCCTCGTTCTTGAATTCCTGCGCGGTCTGCGCCAGCGACTGCGACAGCCGCAGGTAGTTCAGGTAGACCGGTGCGAGCCGGATGCCGGAATAGCCGACGATCGCCAGCGGCACGAACAGGATCAGCCAGCCGATCAGAGTCACTCCGCGCTGTGAATGGCGCATGGTCGGGCACTCCCAAGTCGTGCAAGAGTCAACGTTGCGTTCCCTGCCGCGCGCACCGCGCTGCCGGCGCTCACTCGATGCGCCGACCCATGCGGCTCCAGATCGGCCCGCCGGAGCGCTGCAGGTCCCAATTGAACCAGATTCGCGTGGCCTTGCCGACCAGGTGATCCTCGGGCACGAAGCCCCAGTAGCGGCCGTCCAGGCTGTTGTCGCGATTGTCGCCGATCATCAGGTAGCTGCCCGGCGGGCACGAGCATCTCGGTGCGAATCGCTGCGATCGTGCTCGGTCCCGGGCCTCGGGTTCGACGCACAGGTAGTTGCGTCCAGCGGCGCGGTTGCAGGTCGGCCCGGGCGGTGACGCCGAGGTCGTCGGGCGTCAGGCAGGAGAGGGTCTGATGGCGGTGCGTGCCGAGCTGCTTCGGTCGACGAGGCGCATGTTGTGATAGCAGCCGTCGTCGTAGCGGCCATTGGCCTGCAACGGCACGCGGCTGGCCGTTGATGATCAGCTGGTCGTGACGCGATCGCGACGCGGTCGCCCGGCAGCCCGACCAGCGCGCTTGATGTAGTTCACGCGCGGGATCGGGCGGATAGCGGAACACCACCACGTCGCCGCGCTGCGGCTCGCCGATCGTCGACGAACTTGGTGTCGAGCACCGGCAGCCGCAGGCCGTAGGCGAACTTGTTGACGACGATGAAGTCGCCGTCGAGCAGCGTCGGCATCATCGAGTCCGAGGGGATGCGGAACGGCTCGAAGATGAACGAGCGCAGCACCAGCACGATCACGGCCACCGGGAAGAAGCTGCGCGCGTAGTCCACGGTGACCGGCACGGTGCGATGCCGGCGGCGTCGACGGCCGGCCGCGCGCGGCCCGCTGCGCGCCGCGGCGCGAACAGCAGGTGATCGAGCAGCCAGACGCCGCCCGAGGCCAGCGACGACTGATCACCAGCACCAGGCTGAAGTCGAGCCGCTCGGAGCCGAGCAGGCGCAGCACCGCGGCGAGCAGCACCACCGGCAGCACGAGATACGAGCGCCGCGAGCACCGCCGGATCGGCGCCGGCTCGGCGCTGCGGCGATGCTGGCGACGCGGCCGCAGGAACCAGTCGTCGATGACCGCGATCAGCGTGACCGGCAGCGCCGCCCATGCCAGCAGCGCGATGATCTCGCATGATCATGCTATTGCGTCCCACCTTGAGCACCGCGAGGAACGCCTCCTGCGGAATCTCGACCTGGCCGACCTGCTTCATGCGCTTCTTGCCTTCCTTCTGCTTCTCGAGCAGCTTGCGCTTGCGGCTGATGTCGCCGCCGTAGCACTTGGCGAGCACGTTCTTGCGCAGCGCCTTGACCGTCGCGCGCGCGATGACGTGGCTGCCGATCGCGGCCTGCACCGCCACCTCGAACATCTGGCGCGGAATCAGTTCCTGCATCTTGTCGACCAGCTCGCGTCCGCGGCTGGTAGGCGCTGTCGCGGTGCACGATGATCGACAGCGCGTCGACCTTGTCGCCGTTGATCAGGATGTCAAGCTTCGACCAGCGGCGCGGGCTGAAAATGGCTGAACTCGTAGTCGAACGAGGCATAGCCGCGGCTGGCCGACTTCAGCCGGTCGAAGAAATCGAGCACCACTTCGGCCAGCGGCAGCTCGTACTGCAGCGATACCTGGGCTGCCGAGGAACTGCATCTTCTTCTGCGTGCCGCGCTTCTCGCTGCACAACCCCAGCACCGCGCCGACGTATTCGGGCGGCACGAGGATGTTGGCGGTGATGATCGGTTCGCGGATCTCCGCGATCTCGTTGACCGGCGGCAGCTTGGCCGGGTTGTCGACGTACTGCAGCGTCGCCGTCGGTACGGGCGACCTCGTAGACGACCGTCGGCGCGCTGGTGATCAGGTCGAGCGAATACTCGCGCTCGAGCCGCTCCTGCACGATGTCCATGTGCAGCAGGCCGAGGAAGCCGCAGCGGAAGCCGAAGCCGAGCGCGGTGGACACCTCGGGCTCGTAGTGCAGCGCCGAGTCGTTGAGCTTGAGCTTGCCGAGCGCATCGCGGAACGCCTCGTAGTCCTCGGCATTGACCGGAAACACGCCGGCGAACACGCGCGGCTGGATCTGCTTGAAACCCGGCAGCGGCGCGGCCGCCGGATCGCGCCTCGAGACGTGATCGTATCGCCGACCGGCGCGCCGTCGATCTCCTTGATGCCGGCGATCACGAAACCGACCTCGCCGGCCGACAGCGACTCGAGCGGCGATCGGCTTGGGCGTGAAGCGTCCGAGCCGGTCGATCTGGTGGCTGCGCCCGGTCGACATGACCCGGATTTTCTCCCCGCGCCGCAGCGTGCCGTTGACCACCCGCACCAGCGACACGACGCCGACGTAGTTGTCGAACCAGGAATCGATGATCAGGGCCTGCACCGGGGCGTCCGGATCCCCGCGCGGAGCCGGGATACGCCGGATGATCGCCTCGAGCAGCTCCGGCACGCCCTCGCCGGTCTTGGCGCTCACCCGCATGGCCTCGCTGGCGTCGATGCCGATGATCTCCTCGATCTCGGATCTGCACCCGCTCCGGATCGGCCGAAGGCAGGTCGATCTTGTTGATCACCGGCAACACCTCGAGGCCCTGCTCGATCGCGGTGTAGCAGTTCGCGACGCTCTGTGCCTCGACTCCCTGCGAGGCGTCGACCACCAGCAGCGCGCCGTCGCAGGCGGCGAGGCTGCGGGAAACCTCGTAGGAGAAGTCCACGTGCCCCGGGGTGTCGATCAGGTTGAGCTGATAGCGCTGGCCGTCATGCGCGAGGTACTGCAGGGTGACGCTCTGCGCCTTGATCGTGATGCCGCGCTCGCGCTCCAGATCCATCGAGTCGAGGACCTGGGCCTGCATTTCGCGCGCCTCCAGCCCACCGCACAGCTGGATCAGGCGGTCGGCGAGCGTCGATTTGCCGTGGTCAACGTGCGCGATGATCGAGAAGTTGCGTATGCGTTGCATCAGGTGGGGCGCAGCGCCCCCAAGCTGCAGGGCGCGCGGATTATAGCCGCAAGGGCCCGGCTCAAGTCCGCCGGAGCAGCCGCAGCAGCTCCGATTCGTCCAGCCGGTAGTGGCAGACCGGGCTCGTCCCCCAGAGCAGCACCGGGATCTTCAGGCCATAGCGCCGCTGCAGCTCCGGGTCGGCGTCCACATCCACGAGTTCGAGCGGCGGCAGGGCCATGCGGGCCGCGAGCTGCGCCAGCTCCGATCGCATCGTGTCGCACAGGCTGCAGTCGGCGCGGGTCAGCAGCCGCAGCGGCGGGGGCTGCGGGCCGCTCAATGCCGCCCGCTGCTGCGCGGACCGAAGCCCGCCGCAGCATCTCCGAACGCGCTGCGCCCGGCTCCGTCCAGGCCAAAGCCGCCGGAGGTGGTGCCGAACAGCGTCGATTCCGGTGCCGGGCGGGTCTCGGGGAGCGGTCCCGCCGGAGGCGCCGCCTGGAGCTCCTCCGCGGTCGGCACGCCCTGGGCATCGTCGGCCGCGGCGCCGAATCCTGCCGCAGGACCCGCGGAGCGGATCGAGAGCGCGATCGTGCGCACGGTATCGGGAGGCACTTCACCGACGGCGGTGACTCGATAGCCCTCGACCGCGGTCGAATAGGCCGAGGATATTCCGAAGCGCACCGCGCCGTCGGCGCCGGGTGCGGGGCCCTGCGCCTGCGCGTGCTCGATGAATACCGACACCGAAGCCAGCCCGTCGCTGAACACCAGGTGTTCGACCGGGCCACGCGGCAGCATCCGCCGCGCGCTCGCGGTCATCCGGAAGCCGCGCGGCAGCGCCCCGGCCTGCCACGAGGCGGCCATGCCGGCGCCCTCGTTGCCGCCGGCGCCGTGCTGGACCCACCGGAACTCGCGGGCGTCGATCCCCGGCTCGAGTTCGGTATCGGCGATATGCGCGGGCAGCGAGAGCTCCGTGAACACGATCTGCTCGAGCACCGTGCCGTCACCGTCGCGCAACTGCGTCTTCAGTGGCAGTGCCGTTGCCTCGTCGATCCAGACCCGGTACCCGTAGCGCAGCGCGTCCAGCGGGGCGATCGAGATCAGCCGGGCATCACGCCCGGAAACTCGCGCGCGCGCCAGCTCGCGGATGTCGTAGGCGCTGCGCGCCGCGTCATCCAGGGATGGCAGTCCACGCAGCCACAGACCGGCGGCCGGATTGTGCTCGACCAGCACGGTGCGCCGATCCGGCAGGTAGATGTACAGCTGGCTGCCCTTGCGGATGAATTCGCGCCCCGAGCCGTCCATGGACACCAGCCGCTCGGCGACGCCGCCGCTGTCGGCCCGATGCACGACCCGCAGGGTCTCGCTCTCCCCGGCATGCTCGTGCACGAAGATACCGCGATAGTTACGGGTGGCCACGGCCTGATCGGCGCGCGCCAGCCATTCGCGCGGCTGGTCGGCCAGCGCGACCGCGGCCCCGAGCGTGAGCAGTCCGAGCCAGGACACCTGGCCGAGACGCAGCCCGCGACGGCCCTCGCCGGCCGTCGCGCCCACCACGAGGCGGCTAGCGCGCGCGCGCGCCGGCAGCGACCGCGGCATCGACCTTCTCCGCCCGCGGCACCGCGGAGGCGGTGCCCGGCGCGTCCGATGCATTGCCCAGTCCATCTTCGCCACTGACCAGGGAGGACAGCAGATTACGCTGCATCAGCGGCGTCGAATAGACACTGTGTTCGACCATGTAGTCGGCCAGCTGGGTGCGCAGCGCACTGTTGCCGACCGAGCCCATGCCCACGGGCGTCACATAGCTCCACGGCTCGCGCCCCGCACCATTGACCGAGACCGCGGGTCCGGGGAGCAACGCCGGGGCCACCAGCGCCCGGACCGGACCGCCGGCCGCCACCCGGTCCGCCGACCGTACGGAAACCGGTACCGCGGCCGCCACGACGCCGCGCGCACCGAAGCGACTCGCGTCATCACGCAGCATCGCGATCGACAGGCCGGCTACCCCGGCCACGAGGGTCGCGGCCAGCGCCGAGTTCCACCACATCCGCCGCTGGCGCGTGCCGCGGGGCCGGCCTTCCGCCGACAGCGCTGCACTGACGCGCATCGCGAAACCGCTGCGCGCGGCGGCGACCGGCTCGGAGCGCATCGCCGCACCGATCAGCGCGTAGCGCGACCAGCGCGAACGCAGGTTCTCGTCCCGATCGATGCGCCGCGACAGCAGCTCGCACTCCGCGACCGGCAGTTCGCCGTCGAACATCGCCGACAGTTGGCTTTCCACCTGATCCTGGTTCACACCAGCTCCTCCGTCCGACCCAGTCCGCCGTCAAATACCACCCGCAGGCGACGATCGATGGCCTCGCGGGCACGAAAGATGCGCGAGCGCACCGTGCCGACGGGGCAATCCATGGTCGCCGCGATCTCCTCATAGCTCAGGCCTTCGAGTTCGCGCAGTACGATCGCGGTGCGCAGATCCTCGGGTAAAGCCTCGATCGCGCTGTTGACCGTATTGCGGATTTCCTCGGTCAGCGCCAGGCCCTCGGGAGTCTCCGGATCCTTCAGCCTGCCGACCAGGTCCGGCGAATCGTCGCCGCCCTGCAGGTCCAGCTCGTAGCTGACCGGACTGCGATCGCGCGCGGCGAGCGCGTTCTTGGCCGTGTTGATCGCGATCCGATAGAGCCAGGTATAGAACGCGCTGTCGCCGCGAAACTGCGGCAGCGCGCGATAGGCCTTGATGAACGCCTCCTGGGCCACGTCCTCGGCTTCGGCCGGATCACGCAGGTAGCGCAGCACCAGCTTGACGACCTTGTGCTGGTACTTGAGCACCAGCAGGTCATAGGCATTGCGCTCGCCGCGCTGGACGCGCTGCACGAGACTCCAGTCACTGGCGTCGGGGACCATGGGCAAACCTGCCATCGTCTCGATGGGTCGGATCACGACCCCCTCGGTGGGCACTGCTCGGGTCTGAATGCTCGTCATGACATTCTATCAGTTGCCGTAATCCACCAGCGTGACGCCGCTAAGATATTGAATTGTCACCTGTGCCGGTTTGATCCGGCAGGGCGCGGAAGGTTCCTTCAGGGGGCTCCCGGAATCGGCCTGCGGGGCGCCGGGGAGGTGCGCACCGCCTCGAGCAGCCCCTCGAGGTCAGGATCGCCCGACCGTCCGCCGGCCAGCAGCAGCCACGCGAGCTCGGGATCCGGCAATTCGAGCAGGCGCGCGAATGCCCGCCGCCGCCCGGCACCGGCGCCCTCGAATTCCCGCTCCATCCAGCGTTGCAGCAGCAGGTCGAGCTCGTGCATGCCGCGACGACAGCGCCAGCGCAGCCGCCCGCGCAGGCCGGGACCGTCCGCATCGGAGTCCATCGGCAGCGGCGGCGCAGCGCTCACCCGTCAGCGCCGCGTCAATGCTGCCGCTCGAGCAGCATGCGCTTGATCGCGCCGATCGCCTTCGCGGGGTTCAGGTCCTTCGGACAGGCCTCGGTGCAGTTCATGATCGTGTGGCAGCGGTACAGCCGGAACGGGTCCTCGAGCGCATCCAGCCGCTCGCCGGTGGCCTCGTCGCGGCTGTCGACCAGCCAGCGGTAGGCGGCCAGCAGCGCTGCCGGACCGAGGTAGCGCTCGGAATTCCACCAGTAGCTCGGACAGGCGGTCGAGCAGCAGGCACACAGGATGCAGGCCGAAGGGCGGTCGATGCGCTCCTGGTCCGCCTTGGACTGCAGGCGCTCGCCGTCGGGCGGCGGCGCCGTACGGGTCTGCAGCCACGGCTTGACCGCCGCGTACTGCGCGTAGAAGTTCGTCAGGTCGGTCACCAGATCCTTGATCACCGGCATGTGCGGCAGCGGATAGATGCTGACGTCCCCGGTGCCCAGATCCGCGCACGACTGGGTGCAGGCGAGGGTATTCCTGCCGTTGATGTTCATCGCGCAGGAGCCGCAGATACCCTCGCGGCAGGAGCGGCGCAGCGACAGCGTCGCATCGACCTCGTTCTTGATCTTCAGCAGCGCGTCGAGCACCATCGGGCCGCAGCCCGACATGTCGATCTCGTAGGTATCCACGCGCGGCCGCGCGCCGGAATCCGGATCGAAGCGATAGATCCTGAAGCGGCGCACGCGCCGGGCGCCGTCCGGCGCCGCGAAGGTCCTGCCGGCCGAGCCGTCGATCCGCGAATTCTTTGGCAGCGTCAGTTCAACCATGGTACGACGGGCTCCTCAGTAGGTCCGGGCCTTGGGCGGGATCGAGGCGACTTCGTCCGTCAACGTGTCCAGGTGCACCGGGCGCGCGCCGAGGCGCGCCTGACCCTGCGAATCGACCCAGCACAGGCTGTGCCGGAGCCAGTTGACGTCATCGCGCTCCGGGAAATCCTCGCGCGCATGCGCGCCACGGCTCTCCTGGCGCGCGGCCGCCGAATGGATCGTCGCGACCGCCTGCAACAGCAGGTTCTCCAGCTCGAGCGTCTCGATCAGGTCCGTGTTCCAGATCAGGCCAGCGGTCCGACACGCGCACATCCGCGAAGGACCGGAAGGTTTCCTGCAGCTTCGCGATGCCCTGCTGCAGCGTCGTGCCGGTACGGAAGACGGCGGCATCGGCCTGCATCGTGCGCTGCATCTCCAGCCGGATCGCGGCCGTCGGGCGCGCACCGTGCGCATGGCGCAGCCGGTCCAGGCGCGCGATCGCCTGCTCGGCCGCATCCCGCGGCAGTGGCCGCTGCGCCGCGCGCGGCGTCAGCGACGCGGCACAATGGCGCGCCGCTTCGCGGCCGAAGACCACGAGATCGAGCAGCGAATTGGATCCGAGGCGGTTCGCACCATGGACCGACACGCATGCCGCCTCTCCGACCGCCATCAGCCCGGGCACCACGCTGTCGGTGTCGTCGTGTGGCTCGCCACGACCTCGCCGTGGCGTGTGCAGGGGATGCCGCCCATGTTGTAGTGCACGGTCGGCAGGATCGGGATCGGCTCACGCGTGACATCGACCCCGGCGAAGATGCGGGCGGTCTCGGCGATACCCGGCAGGCGCTCGTGGATCACGGCCGGCCCCAGGTGCTCGAGATGCAGGTGGATGTGGTCCCGGTGCTCGCCGACGCCCCGGCCCTCGCGGATCTCGATGGTCATCGCGCGGCTGACGACGTCGCGCGAGGCGAGATCCTTGGCGTTCGGCGCATAGCGCTCCATGAAGCGCTCGCCCGGCGGAGTTGGTGAGGTAGCCGCCCTCGCCGCGCGAGCCCTCGGTGATCAGGCAGCCCGAGCCGTAGATCCCGGTCGGATGGAACTGCACGAACTCCATGTCCTGCAGCGGCAGTCCGGCGCGCAGTACCATGCCGCCGCCGTCGCCGGTGCAGGTGTGGGCCGAAGTACAGGAAAAATACGCCCGGCCGTAGCCGCCCGTGGCCAGGATCGTGGTCTGCGCGCGGAAGCGATGCAGCCGGCCGTCGGCGAGGTTCAGCGCGACCACGCCGCGGCATTCGCCGTCCTCCATGATCAGGTCGATCGCGAAGTATTCGACGAAGAACTCCGCCGCGTGCCGGATCGACTGCTGGTACAGCGCATGCAGCATCGCGTGACCGGTGCGGTCCGCCGCCGCGCAGGTGCGCTGCGCGATGCCCTTGCCGTTGTGCGTGGTCATGCCGCCGAACGGGCGCTGGTAGATGCGTCCATCTCCGGTACGCGAGAACGGCACGCCGTAGTGCTCCAGTTCGATGACCGCGGCCGGCGCCTCCTTGCACATGAACTCGATCGCGTCCTGGTCACCGAGCCAGTCCGAACCCTTGACCGTGTCGTACATATGCCAGCGCCAGTCGTCCTCGCCCATGTTGGCGAGGGCCGCGCTGATGCCGCCCTGCGCGGCTACCGTGTGGCTGCGGGTCGGGAACACCTTGGTGATGCAGGCCGTCGACAGGCCGGCTTCGGCCAGGCCCAGCGCGGCGCGCAGCCCGGCGCCGCCCGCGCCCACCACCACGACGTCATAGCTGTGGTCGACGAGCTCGTAGGCGCTCATGGCGCGGCCTTGAGTGCGATGCGCAGCACCGCGTACAGGGCGCTCGCCGCGAGCAGCCCGTGCACGAAGCTCGACAGCAGCAGCGACGCGGTCTTGACCAGGAAGCCGTGCACGTAGTCCTCGATCACGACCTGCAGGCCGAGCCAGGAATGCCATACCGCGAGCAGCACCGTGAGCGCCAGCAGCACCGGATGCACTCCGGCGCCGATCCAGGCGCTCACCGCCGTGTAGCCAGCCGGCAGCACGAGCAGCGACACCGTGAGCCAGAGCGCGAGCGGCGCGAGCGCCACGGCGGTCACGCGCTGCACCCACCAGTGGCCGACACCGTCCCGGGCCGCGCCATGGTAGAGCACCCTGGCCAGGGGCGAGCGCAGGCTCATGGCCGGACCGCGCCATACAGCAGCGCCACGATGCACGCGAGCGCGGCTGCCAGCGCCGCGATCAGCATCAGGGCCGCGCTGCGCCGTGCGTCGCGGCGCTCGAATCCGTAGCCCAGGTCCCACACGAGATGTCGCACGCCGTTGCAGAAGTGGTAGCACAGCGCGATCAGTGCGAGCGCGCACAGCGCGCGCGACGGCCACGCCCGCAGCACGCGCGTCGCCTGCGCGTAGGCGACCGGCCCGCCGGCCGCCGCCATCAGCCAGCCGGTCAGTCCGAACAGAGCGCAGCCGAGCGCAACGCCGGCGATCCGGTGCAGGATCGACAGCGACATCGTGTAGCCGAACCGGTACACCTGCAGGTGCGGCGACAGCGGCCGTTCAGCCATCGGACACTCCTCAGCTCAGAAATCGATGCAGCGCCCGCCGCGCTCCCAGTCACCGTAGCGCGTCGGCTCCGGCCCGGATGGTCCCCCGGCTTCCGGGGCGCGTGGCGCGCGCGGCGGCGCGGCCGTTGCGGAGGTGCCGGATGGGGTCTCGCCGCCGCGCAGCGGGCGGGTCGCGCCGGGGTGGATGGGATCCGGGGCAAGGGTTTCGTCGACCGGAACCGGCATGGACAGAGTGTGCCAGAATCACCTCCCACCGACTACCGTACGGCGCCCGGATCGATGCCGGACTCCCCGATTGGCGCGATGCAGTTGGCGCTATGAACATGCCCGCCGCCCTGTGCCCCCTTCCCGATCTCGGGATCCTGCGATTGCGGGGTCCCGACGCGCGACGCTTCCTGCAGGGCCAGCTCTCGAACGACCTCGGCCGGCTCACGCCTGGCGGCGTACTGCGCGCCGGATTGCACAATGCGCAGGGCCGCACCCTCGCACTGCTGGCCCTGCTGGCCCTGGGCGAGGACGACCTCGGGGCGGTGCTGCCCCTGGAACTGATCCCCGACGTCGCGGCGCTGCTGCGCCGCTACGTGCTGCGCTCGCGCGTCAGCATCAGCGATGAGAGCGCAGGGCAGCGCGTGTACGGCCTGGTCGCGGCCATGGACGGCGCGGTGCCGGACGGCGCCGCGCGCCTGGACGCCACGCGCTGCCTGTGGGTACAGCCGGCCGCATCCGTTGCCCCGCCGGGAGCGGAAATGGCGCGCGAGCAGTGGCGCGCGCTCGACGTGGCGGCCGGACTGCCGCAGGTCTATCGCGCCACCAGCGGTCAGTTCGTCGCCCAGATGCTGAACCTCGACTGCATCGACGCGATCTCCTTCAGCAAGGGCTGCTATACGGGTCAGGAGGTGATTGCGCGCGCTCACTACCGCGGCCGCGTGAAGCGGCGTCTGCAGCGTTTCGCCGCACCGGCGGCTCCGGCGCTCGGCGCTGGCGATGTGGTGCAGCTCGCGGACGGGCGCGCCGCGCGCGTGATCGAGGCCGTGCGCCGTACGGACGGCGGCTGCGAATTCCTGGCGGTTGCGGCGTTGCCGGGAGCGGAGCCGGACCCGGCCGCAGCCGCGGACGGCGCGGAAGCCGCGCCCGCCGATAACACGGGCGCTTTGCAGCTGCACCCCGGTGCAGTGCAGCTGAACACCAGCGCCCTGCCGCTGCCCTACCCACTGCCGGCCTGAGCGCTGCGGCTCAGCTGCCGACCACCGCCTTGAGCACGCGCGAGGGCTGTGCGATACCGTAGCCCTGCGCGAAGTCCACGCCGATGTTGCGCAGCATCTCGATGATCTCGGCGTTCTCCGCGAACTCGGCGATGGTCTGCTTGCCGGTCAGGTGACCGATCTCGTTGATCGAGCGGACCATCTCGCGGTCGATCGGATCGTGCAGGATCTCGCGCACGAAGCTGCCGTCGATCTTCAGGTAGTCCACCGGGAAATGCTTCAGGTAGCCGAACGAGGACAGGCCGGTACCGAAATCGTCGAGCGCGAACTTGCAGCCGAGTTCGCGCAGCGCCTGGATGAAGCGGTTGGCCTGCGAGAAGCTGGCGACCGCGGCGGTCTCGGTGATCTCGAAGCAGATCTTCGACGCGTCCAGGCCGCTCTTGTGGAACTGGTCGATCACGAACGGCAGGAACTTGTCGTCTCCGAGGCTCTGGCCGGAGAGATTGATCGAACACATCGCGAGCCGCTCGCGTTCGTCGGCCTCCGAGACCAGCCATCGAAACGCATTCTCGATCACCCAGCGGTCGATGCTCGGCGTGATGCCGTAGCGCTCGGCGGCGGTAATGAAGCTGTCGGGTGCGACGATGCGGCCGTTCTCGTCGCGCAGCCGCAGCAGCAGCTCGTAATGCGCGCCGGTCTCCGGCTTCTGCAGCGCTGCGATCGGCATCCGGAACAGCTCGAAGCGCCCTTCCTCGAGCGCGGCATTGATGCGCGCCGCCCACTGCATCTCGCGGCGGCGCCGCATCAGCTCGATGTCGTTCTCGGCAAAGCTGTGTACGCGATTGCGCCCGAGTTCCTTGGCCGCCGCGCAGGCGCTGTCGGCCGCCGAGAGGATCGAGGCAACGTCCTCGTTGTCGGCCGTGATCGGCACCACGCCGACGCTGGCGCCGAGGCGGAACACGCGCTCTTCCCAGCTGAAGCGGAAATTGCGCACCGCCTCGCGCATGCCCTCCGCCATGCGCATCGCCTCATCCAGGCTGCAGCTCTCGAGCAGCATCCCGAATTCGTCGCCGCCGAGCCGCGACAGGGTGTCGCGCCAGCGCACCTTGGACTTGAGCAGCGCGCCGACCTGCCCGAGCAGCGCGTCCCCGGCGCTGTGGCCACAGGTGTCGTTGACGATCTTGAACTGGTCGATGTCCAGGTAGCACAGCGCGTAGGAGGTCTCGCGCGCCTTGGCGCTCTTGAGCGCACGCTCCAGGCGGTTCTCGAATTCGCGCCGGTTCACGAGCCCGGTGAGCAGGTCGTGGCTGGCGTGATACGACAGGCGGCGGTTGAGCTCGCGCGACTCGCTGACGTCGTGGAACACCAGCACTCCGCCGCCGACCTTGCCGTTCCCGGACCGGATCGGCGAGGCGGTGCTCTCGACGTACAGCTCGTTGCCGTCGCGCCGGATCAGCAGCATCGGGCGTACCGACTTGATCGGGCGCGCGCGGCGGATCGAGACGGTCATCGGATTCTCCAGCGGCTCGCAGGTCTCCTCGTGGAACGCGCGGAAGATTTCCTCCACCGGCCGGCCCATCGCGTCCTCGAGCCGCCAGCCGGTGAGCTGCTCGGCCACCGGATTGATGTAGTCGATCGTCGAGCGCGGCGTCCGTCGTGATGACCCCGTCGCCGATCGACTGCAGCGTGATCTGCGCGCTTTCCTTCTCGCGGAACAGCGCCTCCTCGTACAGCTTGCGCTCGGTGATGTCGAGTTCGACTCCGACCAGCCGCAGCAGCCTGCCATGTCCGTCGAGCTGTGCCTTGGCGCGGCTGATCACCCAGCGCCACTCGCCGCTGCGGTGTCGCATCCGGTGCACGCTCTCGAAGATCGGGGTCTTGTTCGCGACGTGGTCGCGGATCAGCGCCTGCACGCGCGAGATGTCATCCGGATGCACGAGCCCGCGCCAGTCCAGGCCGCCCTTCAGGTCCGCCTCGTCGTAGCCGAGCATCGCGCGCCAGCGCGGCGAGAAGTACACGTCGTTGCCCTGCGCGTCGAAATCCCACAAGCCGTCGTTCGCGGCCAGCTCGGTGAGCGCGTTGCGCTCCTCGATGCGCGTGAGCTCCAGCGTGAGCCGGACGCGCTCGAGGCCGGTGCTGAGGGAACTGCCGAGCAGCTTCATCAGCAGCTGCAGGTTGACGTCGAAGCCACCGCGCGGCAGCCCGTAGGCCAGGCCCAGCAGCCCGGCGCTCTGGCCGCGGATGCGGAACGCGACCACCAGCAGCGCGCCGATCGCGAGCTCGGCGAGGGTACCGGCGTCCCCGGCCTGTTCCTTGCGCGGTGAGGCGGTATCGCGGAATTCGGACAGCCGCAGGTGCTCGTTGCGCGCCTGCAGCCAGGGCAGAGATTCGACCGGTTCGCCGCGCAGCGCCTCGGGGTGGCATTGGGCGAACTGGCCGCGGGCGATCAGCACGGACTCGAATCGCGTGGCGCTGGCATCCAGCAGCGCCATGAAGGTCGCGTCGGCCGAGGTCGCATCGCGCAGCGTCTCGAGGCTGCGCCGGATGCACTCGTCGGCGCCTTCGCGCGTCAGGTTCTGCAGGTCGACCGCGATCTTGGTGCAGGCGACGTCAATACCCGGCGCCGGACGGTCCGTCCGGCCTGTCCAGAACTGCGGGGCAAGCACGTCGGAAGCCGTCGGATCGGTGCTGGAGACCGGCGTCTTGGACATTGGGTCCGGATTCTCGCACAGCTTCGCCGGAACACAAGCTAAGCTGCTGATTCAGCGACCTAAGTCCGAATTGGGATCCGGGGCCGCGCCCTGCTGCAGGCGGGACCGGGCGGCGGCGAAGGTTTCGCGGAGCGCCGCCTCCATTTCCAGCTGCAGCGCCGCCAGTGCCGCGGCATCCAGTCCGCGCGGCACCTCGCGCGGAGGGCCGATCGCCACCACGATGCGCGAGAACGGCCAGGGCAGCACGAACCGGTCCCAGTGAAAGCGCCAGGCGCGCGACGCCGCATAGGCCATCGGCAGGATCGGACGGCCCGACATCTGCGCCAGCAGCAGCGCGCCGGGCTTGAACTTGAAGCGCGGGCCGCGCGGTCCGTCGGGATTGATCACCGGGGAGATCTGCTCGCGGGTGAGCGCGAGAAAATAGTCCTTCATCGCGAGCGCGCCGGTATGCGAGGAGGAACCGCGGATCACCTGCGCGCCGGCGCGCCGGATGATCATCGCACCGAGTTCGCCGTCGACCGATGGGCTCACCAGGAAACCGATCCGGATGCCGAAGCGGTGCTGCGCCTCGAGCAGGTAGCGCGCCATGAACAGGTGATGCTGGTGCCAGTAGCACGGCAGGAACGATGGCGCGCGCGCGCGCACCGCGGACAGGTGCTCCTCGCCGACCACCGCGACGATGCGGCAGCTGCGCCACCACAGGCGCACGAGCGCGACCAGTGCGGGCGCCGCGAATGCGTACAGCAACCTGCGGCGAGCGCTCATGCGCCGACCCGACACCGTGCGGCGCTGGTAGATGGTGTTGCGCAGGGCATCGCGCGAGGCGGCGCGTGCGCGTTGCTCCTCGTCCCTGGCGTTGTGTTCCGGCATGCGGGCTGGAATTATAGACCCACATGGATGCGACCACTCTCAGCGCGCTGCTCGAAGCCAATCGCGATCCCGATCCGCGCCTGACGTATCTCGAGGGCGAGCGCGAGGCGCGCAGCATCAGCGGGGTGGAGCTGTACCAGCGCGCGCTCGGTATCCTGTACCGGCTGCAGCGGCTCGGCGCGCGGCCCGGGGACACGATGCTGCTGCTGGTCTCGGGCAACGAGCCGTTCATCGATGCGTTCTGGGCCGCGGTACTCGGCGGCATCGTCCCGGTACCGATCGCACCCGGCGTCACCGACGAGCACCGCCGCAAGGCGCTGCGCATCGCGCGCCGGCTGGGCGCGCCGTTCATCTACACCGAGGCGCGGCTGCTCGAGCGCCTCGGCGCCTGCGCGGCCGCGCATGGTGAGGATGCGACCTTCCAGGCGCTGCGCACGCGCGCTTTCCTGGTCGATGAGCTCGATGCGCTCGGACGCAGCGGCCGGACGCATCGTGCCGCGCCCTCCGATACCGCGTTCATCCAGTTCTCGTCCGGCTCGACCGCCGAGCCCAAGGGAGTCGTGCTCACGCACGCCAACCTGATCGCGAATATCCGGGCGCTGGCGGCGGGTGCTGGCCTGACCCCGCAGGACCGCAGTCTGTCGTGGATGCCGCTGACGCACGACATGGGCCTGATCGGCTTCTACCTGACGATGTTCGGCGCTCGCGTCCATACGCACCTGATGCCGACCGAGCTGTTCGTGCGCCGTCCACTGCTGTGGCTGCAGCTCGCCGCGCGCGTCGGAGCGACGATCCTGTGCTCGCCGAATTTCGGCTACCGGCACTACCTGAAGGTGCTCGGCGAGCGCTCGCCCGAGGCGCTGGACCTGCGTGCGGTGCGGCTGATCTTCAACGGCGCCGAGCCGATCAGCGTGGAGTTGTGCGAGGAATTCCTGGCGCGGCTCGCACCCGCGGGCCTCGCGCGCGACGCCATGTTCCCGGTGTACGGACTCGCCGAGGCTTCCCTCGGCGTGACCTTCCCGCCGCTTGGGACCCCGTTCCATACCACGTGCTTCAACCGCCACCAGCTCGGGGTCGGCGCGCGCCCCGCGGTGCTGCCCCAGGGCGAGCGCGACGCGCTCGCCCTGATGGGCGTGGGCCGCGTGCTCCCGTGCTGCGAACTGCGCATCGCGGGCGATGCCGATGAGCCGCTGCCAGGCGGCACCGTCGGCCACATCCAGATCCGCGGCCCGAGCGTCACGTCCGGCTACTACGAGGACGAGGCGGCGAACCAGGCCGCCTTCACCGCCGGGGGCTGGCTGCGCACCGGGGATCTGGGGCTGCTGCAGGATGGCGAGCTCTATGTGACGGGCCGCCACAAGGAAATCCTGTTCGTCAACGGGCAGAACTACTATCCGCATGACCTCGAGCAGCTCGCCGGGGGGCTGCCGGGACTGGAACTCGGCAAGGTCGTGGTCGCTGGAGTCCGTCCCGCGCAGGCGCAGACCGACGAACTGGTCGTGTTCGTGCTGTTTCGCGGCGAGGCTGCGCAGTTCCTGCCGGTCGCGCAGGCGCTGCGGCGGCGCCTGGCCGAGCTGGCCGGACTCGACGTGGAGCGGGTGGTACCGGTCCCGCGCATCCCGAAGACCACCAGCGGCAAGATCCAGCGTCACGTGCTGGAGCAGGAATATCTCGCCGGCGCGTTCGACGGTGCCCTGGCCGAGCTGGCCCGGCTGGAGGCCGCACAGCCCGCGGCAGCAGCGCCTGGCGGCCAGGTCGAGGGGCAGCTGCGACTGATCTGCGAGTCGGAGCTCGGCGGTCGCAGCATCGACGTCGACGAGAGCCTGTTCGACCTCGGCGCCAGCTCGCTCAAGCTGCTCGCGATCCACGAGCGCATCGAGCGTCTGTGGCCGGGCAAGGTCGAAGTCACCGACCTGTTCGAGCACCCGACGATCGGCGAGCTGGCCCTGTTCATCGAGGCGCGCCGCGATGGCGCGGCCTGATGAGCGCCGCGAGCGCGCAGCAGGCCGCACGACTGCTGGCCGCGCTGCGCGGCCCACGGGCCGCGGGCACCATGCGCCCCGCCGCGCTGCCGCCGGAGCTCGCGCCGCGCAGCGAAGCGCAGGCCTATGCGGTGCAGGGGGCGCTCGCGCAGCTGCTCGGCGCATCGGTCGGAGGCTGGAAGGCTTCCCTCAGCGCGGTGGGTGACGGCCACGCCGGTCACGGCCACGCCGGTCACTGCCAGACCTGTCACGGCCAGGCCGCACCACTGTACCGGCGCGACATCCATGCTACACCGGCCCGCGTGCCGTGCCCGGATGTCGACGGGGTCGGGGTGGAGCCCGAGATCGCCTTTTTGCTCGGCCGCGACCTGGAGGGACGGCCTGATGGTCGTCCCTACGGACTCGAGGATCTCGACGCCGCGATCGACGCCGTCCACCCGGTCATCGAGATCGTCCACAGCCGATTCGCGGAACTCGACGCGGCCCCGCCGCTCGATCGCCTGGCCGACAACCTGAGCAACGCGGGCCTGGTGCGCGGCCCAGGCTGCCGGAGCTGGCGCACGATTCCGCTCGGCGCAGTGCCGCTGCGGCTGGAAGTGCGACGCCCCGACGGCACCCGCTCGGCGCATGAGGGCCGCGGTGGCCACGGGCATGGCGATCCACGGTTGCCGCTGCTCTGGCTGGTCAACGACGCGATCGCGCGCGGTGTGCCGCTGCGGCGCGGCGAACTGGTCACGACTGGCAGCTGCGCCGGCCTGCACCCGGTCGGACCCGGCGCGCGGGTCAGCGTCCACTTCGACGGCCTCGGCACCGTGGAGCTCGCACTCGACTGAGGCGCGGCGCGGGGAGAACGGTCCCGACCGTCACGACAAGCCCCTCCGGGATCGCTAGAATCGGCTCCCGGTACCAGGTCTCCGCAGGAAAACTTCCAGCCATGAGCGAGCAGGCCGCGGCCGACCGCGAAGCGGACGTGCTGGTGATCGGTGCCGGGCCCGGCGGATCGACCATCGCGGCGCTGCTGGCGCAGCGCGGACATCGCGTCGCGCTGCTCGAGAAAGGCCATCACCCGCGCTTCCACATTGGCGAGTCGCTGCTGCCGGCCAATCTGCCACTGCTCGATGCGCTCGGGGTCGGCGCGCAGGTGCGAGAGATCGGCATGCTCAAGCTCGGCGCCGAATTCGTCTCCCCCGCGGACGGCCGCCGTCAGGAATTCCTGTTCGCCGACGCCTGGGACAAGTCCATGCCGTACGCGTACCAGGTGCGCCGCTCGCAGTTCGACGAGATTCTCGCGCGCAACGCGGCGCGCCTCGGCGCCGACCTGCAGGAAGGCTGTCGCGCACGCACGGTGGAGTTCGTGGCCGGGGAGTGGCCGGTGCGGGTGGACGCGCAGCGCGAGGACGGCGGCGCGCAACGGTGGCGAGCGCGTTTCCTGGTCGATGCCTCCGGCCGCGACACGCTGCTGGCCACGCAACTGCAGGACAAGCAGCGCAACGCCCGCCACAACAGCGCCGCGATGTTCGCGCATTTCCGCGGCGCCAGCCGCTTCGAGGGCGAGCGCGAGGGCCACATATCGATCTTCTGGTTCGACCATGGATGGTTCTGGTTCATTCCGCTGTCCGACGGCGCCACCAGCGTCGGCGCGGTGGTCTGGCCCTATTACCTGAAGCGCCGCGACGCACCGGTGCGCGACTACTTCCTCGCCACCATCGCGTCCTGCGCGCCGCTGGCCGAGCGGCTCGCGGGCGCGAGCCTGATCAGCGACGTCGAAGCCACCGGCAACTATTCCTACAGCGCGCGGCGCGCATGCGGCCCGCACTACCTGCTGGTCGGCGACGCCTACGCGTTCATCGATCCGGTGTTCTCCTCGGGCGTGATGCTGGCAATGCAGAGCGCGTTCGCGGGCGCCGATACGATCGACGAGTGCCTGCGCAGCCCACGACGCGCCGCCGCGGCGCTGCGCCGCTACGAGCGCCTCGCGCGCCACGGTCCGCGCGAATTCTCGTGGTTCATCTACCGCGTGACCTCCCCGATGCTGCGCGAGATCTTCCTCGCACCGCGCAACCCGCTGCGGATGAAGGAGGCGCTGCTGTCGGTGCTGGCCGGGGATATCTTCGGCCGCACGCCGATCTGGCGCTCGATCTGGTACTTCAAGTGGCTCTACCGCATCGCCTCGCTGCTGCATCCGCGGCGCAGCCTGCGGGCGCTGCGCCGGCGGCGGCTGAACATCCAGCCCGCGGGCAGCGGACCGATGCCCGTGCGCTGATGGGATCGCCGGCCGCGCTGCGCATCGACTACGCGCCGCTGGACGAACTCCGGCTGCGGCCGCAGGGCTGGTGGCAGGACATCCTCGGGATCATCTGCTTCGGCAGTGCCGACGCCCGGCCGGACGCCGCGCCGGAGGATGTGCCGCTGGCGCGTGTCGGGGCGCCGGTGCTCTCCGGCCAGCCGCGCATCGTCGAGCTGTGGCGCGTGCGCGGGCCGAAGCAGTCCGGCTGGCACGGGCGCGTGCAGTACCGTCGCCACGGGCAGCTGCTGTTCGCGTGCCTGCAGGTCGCCGAGATGGAGGCCGAATCCGACGGCGCCGACCCGCGCGGTGACACGCTGTGGCAGGCGACCGCCGCGGCCTATCGCGAGCTGTTCGACGCGCTGGGCGCGCTGGGCCACGCCCACCCGGTGCGGATCTGGAATTTCATGCCGCGCATCAACGGCGTCACCGCCTCGGGCGAGCGCTACTTCCATTTCAACGACGCGCGCCAGTCGGCGTTTCGCGGCGCACGGCGCAGCGTCGCGGGCAACGTGCCGGCCGCGAGCGCGATCGGCCTCGCGGCCGCCAGTCCGCTGACGGTGTACTGCATCGCCGCCGCGCACGCGCCGATCGCACTCGAGAATCCGCGCCAGCAGAGCGCCTGGGACTACCCGGCGCAATACGGACCGACCAGTCCGACCTTCGCGCGCGCCTGCATCGAGAGCGGCTCGGGCGAGACGCTGTTCATCTCGGGCACCGCCAGCATCGTCGGCCACGCCACGGCCCACCCGGGCGATGCGCGCGCCCAGACGCTCGAGACGCTGCGCAACATCCGGGCCGTGCTGGATGCCGCCAACGCGCGGGTCGGGCCGACGCGCTACGCGATCGAACGCCTGCGCTACAAGGTCTACGTGCGCCGTCCGGAAGACCTCGCCACGATCGACTCGGAACTGCGCGGGCAGATCGGTCCGGCGGCGCCGGTGCTCTACGTACGCGCCGACATCTGCCGCGGTGACCTGTTGCTCGAGATCGAAGCGGTCGGCATTTGACCAGTGGCCACCGCCGCAGTGCCGAGCGTGCCCGGCGACTGCCGCGCCGGCTGCCGGCGGCATGGCTGGTCGTGGCGCTGGTCACGCTGCCGGCGCGCGCGCCGGCCGAGCAGCATCCGCTCTGGGAGTTCGGGGTGGGGGCCGGACTCATCGCCTTCGATGACTACCGCGGCGCAAATGGCGGACACGTGCTGCCGGTGCCGTTCGGCGATTTCATCTACCGTGGCCGGTTCCTGAGATCCGACCGCGAAGGACTGCGCGATCGGCTGCTGTTCCGCCACTGGGTGGAGTTCGAGCTCAGCGCCAATGCCAGCGCGCCCGTGTTCAGCAGCAGCAGCGGTGCACGCGCGGGCATGCCGAACCTGGACGCGACCCTGGAATCCGGACCTGCGGTGCGCGTGCACCTCTGGCGCGGGGAGGGCGAGCACCTGCGAGTGGACCTGCGCACCCCGCTGCGCGAGGCGGTGACGGTGAGCTTCAGCCCGCGAGCGATCGGCTTCGAATTCACGCCGCAGCTGAATCTGGACCTGCACGATCCGAGCTGGGCGCCGGGCTGGAACCTCGGCCTGCTCGGCGGACCGATATACGCGCAGGCCGGCTACAACCGGTATTTCTATGGCGTTGCGCCGCAATACGCAGCCCTCGGCCGCCCCGCCTACGAACCCGGCGGCGGCTACGCGGGCAGCGAGCTGCTGGCCGCGGTGAGCCGCCGCTACGGCCGCTACTGGATCGGCGCCTACCTGCGGCACGACTGGCTGCAGCACGCCGTATTCGCCGCCAGCCCGCTGGTACGGCAGGCTGGCTACTGGTCGGCGGGTTTGGGTATCGTGTGGTACGTCAGCGCCTCCGCACGGATGGTCGACAGCGATGAATGAAGCGCGCGTGGTCAACGCCCCTGGCCCGTCCCGGACCTGGAGCCGCATCGCCGTCGAGCTGGCCTCGCTGTACTCCTCGCTGCTGCTGCTGGCCCTGATCTGCCTGGGCTGGTCGCTGATCACGCTGCCGCTCTATCCGCTGCTGCCGCGCCGCACCGCCCGCGCTTTCGGCCGCCGCGGCATCATGGGCGGCTTCAGGCTGTATGCGCACTGGCTGCAGTGGATCGGCGCCTACCGGCTCGACCTGACGGAGCTCGACGCGCTGCGCGACGGTCCGCCACTGATCCTCGCGCCGAACCACCCGGCGCTGATCGACGCGCTCCTCGTGCTGACGCGGCACCCGAACCTGGCCTGCGTGATGAAGTCCGACCTGATGGCGAACATCCTGCTCGGACCGGGGGCGCGGCTGGCGCGCTACATCCGCAACGGCTCGACGCGGCAGATGGTGCGCGAGGCGGTCCGCGACCTGCGCACGGGCGGTTCACTGCTGCTGTTTCCCGAGGGCACGCGCAGCACGCGCTCGCCGTTGAACGCGCTCTCGCGCAGCGTCGGCGTGATCGCCCGACGCGCCGGCGTCCCGGTGCAGACGCTGCTGATCGATACCGATTCGCCGTTCCTGTCCAAGGGCTGGCCGCTGTGGCGCCGGCCCGCGCTGCCGATCACGTGCCGGGTGCGCCTCGGACGGCGCTTCGATCCGCCTGCGGATCTCGACGGGTTCATGCGCGAGCTCGAGCGCTATTTCCGCGGCGAGCTGCAGGGCGGGGCCGCCGCGCAATGGATCGGCCGGTCAGACGGCCGGTGAGCGAGCGCCGCGGGACCCACCTGGTCCTGATTCCCAGCTACAACCCAGGCCCGAAGGCGGTCGCGACCGTGCAGGCAGCGCGGGCGCAATGGCCCGTGGTCTGGGTGGTCGTGGACGGCAGCACCGATGGCAGCCCTGCGGCGCTCGAGCAGCTCAGCCGCCAGGATCCGGGCGTGCGTGTACTGGTGCGCCCGCGCAATGGCGGCAAGGGTAGCGCCGTGCTGCACGGCGCGCGCGCGGCGCTGGCGGCGGGCTTCACGCATGCGCTGACGATGGATGCGGACGGACAGCACCCGGCCGGCTGCATCCCGGATTTCATGGCCGCCTCGATGTCCGCGCCGCAAGCCCTGATCCTCGGCGAGCCGCAGTTCGATGCGAGCGCGCCGCGGCTGCGCGTGCGGGGACGACGTATCTCCAACTGGTGGGCCAACCTCGAGACGCTCTGGGCCGGAATCCACGATTCGCTGTTCGGCTTCCGCGTCTACCCGCTCGCGCCGCTGGTCCGCGTGATGCGTTTCCAGCCCTGGATGCGGCGCTTCGATTTCGACGTCGAGGTGGCGGTGCGACTGGCCTGGCTCGGCACCCCGCTGCGCAATCTGCCGGCACCGGTGCGCTATTTCCGCCCCGAGGAAGGCGGCGTGTCACACTTCCGGTACTGGCGCGACAACGTACTGTTGAGCTGGATGCACACGCGCCTGCTCGCCGGGTTCCTGCTGCGACTGCCGGTGCTGCTCGGGCGACGGCTGCGGCCAAAGCCGATATAATGTACCCACTTTGAGGGCCGGAACGCTGGTGCAGCGGCCAACGCATTGAAGCCGAAGGCCGGAGAGCGTCACCCCACCATGTCTGACACAGCGTCCAGCGCGCCTGCGGCGCAACAGCCGGAAGCCACCGGCCTCGAGCGCGAGCTCGCGCAGCTGATCGTGCAGGGCCTGAATCTGCCGCTCGATGCCTCGCAGATCGACCCCGAGGCCCCGCTGTACGGTGCCGGGCTCGGCCTCGACTCGATCGACATCCTCGAAATCGCACTGATCGTCTCGAAGCACTACGGCGTACAGCTGCGCGCCGACGGCGAGGAGAACCAGCGCATTTTCCGATCACTGCGCCACTTCGCGCATTTCGTCGCGGCGCAGAGAACGAAGTGAACGGCGCCGCCCTGCGTGCCCTCATGGCCGCAGCGCTACTGCTGCTGTACGGCGTGCTGGCGCACGTCAGCAACGCCAATCCCTCGCTGCGCGCCCTGGGTGCCAGCCTCGCGATCGCCCCATTGGTGCTCGCCGCCGGGTTCGCGGCCGGCCGGACCGCGCACCCGCTGCTGGCGACCGCGCTGACGGCGGCGCTCGGCAGTGCCCTGCTGCTCCACTACTGGCAGCAGATCGAGCGCAACTACCCCCTGATGTATCTGCTGCAGCAGCAGGGTGCCTACCTGCTGCTCGCCACGGCGTTCGGGCGCAGCCTGATGCCGGGGCAGGTCGCGCTGTGTACCCGCTGGGCCGACCTGCTGCACGGGCCGCTGCCGCCGCAGGTGCAGCGTTATTCGCGCAACGTCACGCTCGCCTGGACCCTGTACTTCCTGGGTTCGAGCGCGCTCAATCTGCTGCTGTTCACGATCGCGCCGCTGCCCGTCTGGTCGCTGTTCGCGAATTTCGTGTGCCCGGCGCTGGCGCTGCTGCTGTTCCTCGGCGAGTACTCGCTGCGCTACCTCGTGCTGCCGCCGCGGCATCGGGTGTCGATCGCGGCCATGGTCCGGGCCTACCTGCACTCCGGGCAGCGCGGGACGGCGCCGCGCGGCTGAAGTCCGGCCGGTCCCGCGCGCATGTCTGCCCTGCCGCTGCTGACCCACGACCGTCCCGAGGCGGTGGTGGCCTATAGGGCCGGCGTGGCCGTGAGCTGCGCGCAGTTCCTGGCCGACGCGCGGGCCCTCGCGCAGCGCCTGCCGGCCGCCTCGCATGTACTGAATGCCTGCCACGACCGCTACCGCTTCGGCGTCGGCCTGGCCGCCAGCCTCCTATCGGGCAAGTGCACGCTGCTGCCCTCGACCCATACCCCGGACACGGTCCGCCAGCTCCAGGCCTTCGCTCCCGACGCGTTCTGCCTGACCGACGATCCGGGATGCCCGATTGAACTGCCACAGCTGTACTACGACGAGGCTGCCGCGGCTTGCGGGCCGGGGGCCCAGGGGCCGGCACAGCCCTGGTCGATGCCGCAGATCGCGGAAGACCAGCTGGCCGCCTACGTGTTCACCTCCGGATCCACGGGCGCCCCGGTCCCGCACCGCAAGAGCTGGGGACGACTGGTGCGCTGCGTGCGCACCGAGGCTACCCGGCTGCCCCGGTCGATCGCGGCGGCTGCGCCCTGCTCGGCACCGTACCGGCGCAGCACATGTTCGGCTTCGAATCCACGGTCCTGCTGCCGTGGCAATCCGGCAATGCGCTGTGCGCCGAGCGCCCGTTCTTTCCGGCCGATATCGCGACGGCACTGGCCGCACTACCGCGGCCGCGGGTGCTGGTGACCACGCCGATCCATCTGCGCTCGCTGCTCGCCGCGGAGCTGGCGCTGCCGCCCCTCGACCTGGTGGTGTCGGCAACCGCGATGCTGCCAGCCAATCTGGCGCGCGAAGTCGAACGGCGCAGCGGCGTGCCGCTGCTGGAGATCTACGGCTCGACCGAGACCGGCCAGATCGCCGTGCGACGCACCGCACTCGAAGACGAATGGCAGCTCTGGCCGGGCGTCCGGCTCGAGATCATCGAAGAGCGTTGCTGGGTGCATGGCGGGCATGTGGAGCAGAGCACGCCGATGTCTGACGTACTGGAGCGGCGCGGGCCGGAGCGTTTCATACTGCACGGGCGCACCTCGGACCTCGTCAACATCGCCGGCAAGCGCAGCTCGATCGCGCACCTGAACCATCACCTGCACGCGATTGCAGGAGTCGTGGACGGCACCTTCTACGTGCCGTCCGAGCCGGCGGATTCGTCGACCGGCGCCGTGACCCGACTCGCGGCGCTGGTGGTCGCCCCGACGCTCGACGCGGCGGCAATCCTCAGCGCGCTGCGCGAGCGGGTCGATCCGGCGTTCCTGCCGCGTCCGCTGCTGCTGGTCGAGGCCCTGCCCCGCAACGAGACCGGAAAGCTGCCCCAGCAGGCACTACAGGCGCTGGCTACCCGCTTGACTGCCCCATCGACGGACTGCTCGCGATGAGCGCTGCCGGCAGCGCTCCGGAACCGGCCTGCCTGGTCTTTCCGCCGGGCCATCCGGTGTTTGCCGGGCATTTTCCGCAGCATCCGATCGTCCCGGGCGCGCTGCTGCTCGACGCCGCTCTGCTCGCGATCGCCGACGCCGCTCCCGATGCCGATGCCGACGCTCCCGACGACGCCGCGGCCGATGCCGTTGCGCAGCATGTAGCGAACGTCAAATTCTTCCGGCCCGTGGGTCCCGGCGAAGTGCTGTCGCTGTCGTTCCAGTGCCTCCCGGACGGATGCATACCGTTCGAGTGGCGATGCGGCGAAGAGCGTATCGCCAGTGGCACGCTGATGCGCGCTGGAGCGCAGCGGCAACGGTTAAAATGAAACAATCAGCCGAGCCCGATCACCCAGCGGAGCAGCCGCCGGCGGCCGAATGGCGACGCTCCGCCGAGCGCGGAAGTCAGACGCTGCTGCGCGCGATGGCGTTCGTGTCGTTGAAGCTCGGCCGTCCTGCCGGACGCCTGATCCTGTACCTGATCGCGGCGTACTTCTTCTGTTTCGCACCGTCTGCCCGGCGCGCGATGCGCGCTTACCTGCGCCGCGCCCTGGGGCGTGAGCCGCGCGCGGCCGACCGCTTTCGCCTGATCCTGAGCTTTGCCACGACGATCCACGACCGGCTCTACCTGCTGGCCGGGCGCTACGGTCAGTTCGCGCTCAGTGTCGAGGGCGAGTCCCTGTTCGACTCGATCGTCGCGAGCGGCCGCGGCGCGGTGCTGATGGGTGCGCACATGGGCAGCTTCG
>CAWIQV010000029.1:0-25034 GCA_963838275.1 uncultured Gammaproteobacteria bacterium
TTGGGGCGCGCGTTCAGCGGGGACGCGGTGATGGTGCCCGGGCGGCTCGCTCCGCCGCTCGTCAAGGCGATCGTCCCGCCGTTGGTGGCGGGATTCGAGCCGCCGAGCAGCGGGCCGGGAATGAGTCCCGAGCACGCAAGCGTTACCACCGGGCCACAGTCGCTGCCCGTGACGGCGGGCAGGAACGTGTTATTGAAAAAGACGCCCAGCCCGATCGCCGTCGCGGCGGTAGCATTCGCGCTGGTGCTGATCGTCTGGTTCACGGTCAGGTTCAGCGTGCCGATGACCGTATCTGAGCTGACGGAGCCGCTCAGGGTGGCATAGTTGCCGATCACCAGCGTGTCCCAGGTTTCCGCGATCGCTTCGGTCGTGCCCGGATTCGTCGTCGTGCCGCTCGCGAGAATGCTCACGGCAAGCGAACCGCCGACAGTGGCCGACGCCAGCGCCTGGTCATTCGGATTCGACGGATCGATGACGGTATTGCCCTGGCTCTGGATACCGTTCGTGTAGTTGTAGAGATTGTTGAACGTCGTGGAGAAATTCGCCGGACTCACTCCGTCGTTGTAGTACTCGGAGATGACCGACCCGTCGCTGATGAGAACCGCACGTGCGGGCGTCGGTGTCAGGGCCACGGCGCACAGCGCCGTCGTTACCAGTCCGATGGAAATCACGCGGCGCGGATGGGCGTGCACGTGAGGCGTTGCGATCTGCATGTCGATTCCCCTGAGCGATGCTTTCCGCCGCATCAACCCAAGCAGCCGACGCGACACCGGGATCCCTCCCTGATGCAGGGATCCTAGCAACAAAATGCGCTCCGGGTACGGGAAAACAGGCCTCGGCACGCGGTGAGCCGCGCGCTGCGCGCACGACCAGGCTGAATTTCGCCGACGATTCTGCGTCGCAGATCGATTATGTTGAATGGTGGCCCAGGAGGCGCGCTTCTAAACCCTGAAAAATTCGTCGGTGCCCGAGAATCCGTCGAAGCCCGGGCTCTCGGTACCAGCCGCATCGGCGCTCGAGCTGTCGGCGGCTTCGAACAGATCGAGGTTGTCGAGTCCGCCCGCACGCTGCGGCGGGTCCTCGATGCGGCTGTCGCGGCCCGTGCCGCCCTCCTCTTCATCCTCGACGTCGATATCGACCGAGCCGGTCCAGTCCTCGGGTTCCTCGGCATCTTCGATCGTGCCGCCCTTGCGCTGGGCTTCCCAGTCTTCGAGTTCGAACTCCGCGACCGTGCCATCGAAGTACTGCACTTCGACGGTGCCGTCATCTTCATCGAGCGCGACGACCTCGTAGGCTTCACCGCCTTCGCTGCGATACCACCTGCCGACATCCGGACGGACGCGCATTCGACACACTCCCGTGTTCAGCAGCGGACCTGTGTTCTGCAGCGGACCTTTGTTCTGCAGCGGACCTGTGTTCAGCCGCGGGACATTGCTATACGCTGCCCCCGTTGCGCACCTCAGGATCGCCGGACCATGTTGCTCCCGCGTCGTCGCGCATGGCAAGGCGAATCTGATCTTGCAGGGCATCAATGACCGAGCAGCTGCTGCGTTTCTTCCTGGCCTTCCTCGTCGTCGTCGAGCCGATCTCGCTGATCCCGGTCTTCGTCGGACTGACGGTGCACCACAGTGCGCCGCAACGCCGTCACATGGCGCAGCGTGCGGTGGTGATCGCGGGCATCATCCTGACGGCATTCGCGATCGTCGGCGGACCGTTCCTGCGCCTGATGCACATCAGCCTGGAATCGTTCCGGATCTTCGGCGGCCTGCTGCTGTTCCTGATCGCGCTCGAAATGGTGTTTGCACGGCCGTCGGGGACGCGCACCTCCTCGCCGGAAGAGGCCGAGAGCCGCGAGCGCGCCGACATCTCGGTATTCCCGTTGGCATTTCCGTTCATCGCCGGACCCGGTGCGCTCGCGACGATCCTGCTCGCGTTCGGTGCCACGGGTACGGGACCGCTGCTGTTCGCGGGGATGCTGCTGTGCGTGCTGGTGGTGCTGCTGCTGACGCTGGCCGTGCTCTATCTTGCCGCGCCGGCGATGCGCGTCCTCGGGGTGACGGGGACCAACGTGATCAACCGGCTTTCTGGGGTCGTGCTCGGAGCGCTCGCGGTGCAGTTCATCGTCGACGGGCTGCGCGGCAGCTTCGGCGGCTGAGCCGGATCGGCCTGCCGCGATCCGGCGTCACAGACGCCGATACAGCAGCTCGCGCACCCGATGGCCCAGGCGCTCCCCGCGCCGCTCGAAGCGCGTCGCGGTGCGGGCCATCCTCGAGTCGAGGAAGCCGCCGCCCGGGGCGCAGTTCGCGAGCGCCGTGCACGCGTCCAGCACTTCCTGCATCTGCATCGCATAGGGTTCCCAGTCCGTGGCCAGGTGGATCCGCGCGCCGGAGCGCAGGCGCGCGGCGATGAGCTCCACGAACGGCGGGCTCACCAGCCGCCGCTTGTGGTGGCGCGTCTTCGGCCACGGATCGGGAAACAGCAGCTGCAGCGCATCGAGGCTGGCTGGCGGGATCCGGTGCTGCAGCACCTCGACGGCGTCATGGGCCAGCACGCGCAGGTTGCCGATGCCAGCCTGGGCGGCGCCGAGCAGCAGGTGTCCGACGCCGGGCCGGTGGACTTCGATGCCCAGGAAGTCGCGCTCCGGAGCCGCGCGTGCGCACTCGAGCAGGTGCTCGCCGTTGCCGAAGCCGATCTCGAGCGTCCGGTGCGCGCGGCGTCCGAACAGCCCGTCGAGGTCCAGCACGGCGGTCCCGAAGTCCACGCCATAGCGCGGCCAGAGTTCGCGCAGCGCGCGTTGCTGGGCGTCGGTGATGCGGCCGGCGCGCATCACGTAGGAGCGGACACTTCGGGCGTGGTCGACGGAATGCGGCATAGTTGCATTATTGCATCCCACGGAGGATCCGGACCCCTTGCCATTCGCCCGCTCCACGCTCGTGCTGATCTGGCTGGTCGCGGCCGGATTCTTCATGCAGGCGCTCGATTCGACCATCGTCAATACGGCGCTGCCCTCGATGGCGCGCAGCCTGCACGAGAGCCCGCTGCGCATGCAGTCGGTGATCATCGGCTATTCGCTGACGCTGGCGTTGCTGATACCGGCCTCCGGCTGGCTGGCCGACCGCTTCGGCACCCGCTCGGCGTACCTCGCGGCGCTGCTGCTGTTCGTGCTCGGTTCCGCGTTGTGCGCGGCGGCGCCGACCCTGGGCGTGCTGGTCGCGGCGCGCGTGCTGCAGGGCACGGGAGGCGCGATGCTGCTGCCGGTGGGACGCCTGGCGGTGCTGCGTACCGTCCCGCGCACCCAGTTCCTGCAGGCGATCAGCATGGTCACGATACCGGGACTGGTAGGGCCGCTGGTCGGCCCGACGCTCGGCGGCTGGCTGTCGGAATATTCCTCCTGGCACTGGATCTTCCTGATCAACATCCCGATCGGACTGCTGGGAGCGCTCGCCACGCTGAAATTCATGCCGCAGAGCCGTCCGGTCGGGGTCGAGCGCTTCGATTTCAGTGGCTTCGCGATGATCGCGGTCGCGATGGTGACGATCTCGCTCGCGCTCGACGGAGTGTCCGAGCTGCACTTCCAGCTCGCCGCGGTGATGTTGCTGTTCGTGTTCGGGCTCGCCGCGCTGAGCGCCTACTGGCTGCATGCGGCGCAGCACGCGCAGCCACTGTTCTCGCCGGCCCTGTTCCGCATCCCCACTTTCAGCATCGGACTGCTGGGCAACCTGTTCGCGCGCATCGGCGTGGGCAGCATGCCGTTCCTGCTGCCGCTGATGCTGCAGGTCGGCCTGGCTTCACGCCCGCGCAGGCAGGCGTGCTGCTGATTCCCACCGGGATCGCGGCGATCGTCGGCAAATGGCTGGTGGCGCCGCTGATCGCGCGGCGCGGCTACCGTCGCGTGCTGGTCGTGAATACCGCCCTGCTAGGGGCTGACGATCGCGAGCCTCGCCCTGGTCGGCGCGGGGCAGCCGCTCTGGCTGCGCCTCGGCGCAGCTGGCGCTGTTCGGAGCCGTCAACTCGGTGCAGTTCACCGTCATGAACACGCTGACCCTGAAGGACCTCACGCCGGAGCTGGCCAGCAGCGGCAACAGCCTGCTGTCGATGGTCCAGATGAGTGCGATGAGCTTCGGCGTGGCCGCCGCCGCCGCGCTGCTGACCAGCTTCACGCAGCTGCTCGGCGCGGTGCGCGCGGATTCCGTGCTGCGGCGCGTTCCACGCCAGTTTCGTGACCCTGGGACTGGTCACGATCGCCTCGGCGTGGATCTTCGGCCAGCTCTCCGGTGAGGTCCGCGGTCACGGCGAGCGCGAGGAGACCGTGGACGTGCCGGCGCCCTGAGCGCCCGGCCCGTCAGTCCGGCGAGTCAGGGCTGCGTCGCGACCAGTCGCGCCCAGATGCGCGTGCAGGCGTCCGCGTCGCGGCCGCCGGTGCGCAGCGCGGCACCGGCCGCGTCGTCGTCGATCAGGTCGCGTGAACGCAGTATCGCCAGGGCGCCGGCGAAGCGCCCGAACTGCAGCGAGCGGCCGAGACTGCTCTGCGATGCGCCCGGAGCCGGGTCCTGGTCCCGGAGCGCGTCATCCATGCGTTCCGAAAGCTCCCAGCTGGCCGCGATCTGGCGGGCCACCGGCACGATCTCCGCATCGATGAGCCCGGCGATCGTTCCGGCCACGGGAACCCGGCGCCGCTCGACATAGACGTCGCTCGCGACCCGGAACACGACGATCGTGGACAGCCCCATGATCAGGCCGAGCAGCTGGGCCGCGAATGGATCGGAATTCTCGACGACGGCTGCATGGGCTTCGGCGGCGCTCGCGGACAGGAATGTGTGCTGCCAGGTGATCTCGCCGAAGCGCGCGAAGTGCCGGCCGCTGATCCGGAACACCGGCTGCAGCAGCGCCGCGGTCGTGAGCGAGCGCATGCCCTCGGTGCCGAGTACCGCCACCGCGCGATCCAGGCTCTCGATCGGGACATCGGAGTGGCGGTAGAGCGGGCTGTTGGCGAGTCGCACCAGGTTACCCGCCAGCACCGGGTCGGACGCGATGATCCGCGCGAGCTCGCGCCGCGACACGTCGTCATCGCGCATCGCCTGGATGAGCCGCGGCAGGAGCATCGGCCGCCGCGGCGCGTAGTTCGGCTGGTCGGCGATGCTCGCCAGCAGCGCGTGCGCCTCGCCGGCAATCGACTGCTGGACCGATGCGGTCGAGCCCGAGTCGGGAGCATCGCCGCCGAATGCGAGCGCGTACAGTCGTTGCCGCGCCTCGGCCCGGGCCGCGCGGTAGGCCGCGGGATCGCCATTGCCATCGGCGCTGTCGTCACCGTCGTCCCTCGCGTCCGGGCTTCCGGTCGCGGCATCCGACCCACGTTCCTCCGCGATGGACCGCGCACCCTGCAGTGCATGCGCGGAGGAGTCGCGCGGCGCAGCGCCTCGAGCGGTGCGCCGGCGCGCCAGGTACCAGGCCAGCAGCAACAGGATGAGCAGCGCGAGCGGCAGCAGGATTGCGAGGGACCAGAGGGGCATGGCCATAGAGTAGGGCGGCGCCGGAAATATTTCAGCGACGAATGCGTGGCCTCGCTGCGCACTGCCGCCGCAAAAACAAAGGCCCGGGCATCTGCATGCCCGGGCCTTCGACCGTTCCCCGGTGCTTGAAAGGAATGTACGGGTCTCAGTCTCCCGATTTCCGGCCGCGGCGCCCGCGCAACACGGCGAGACCACCGGCGAGCAGCGTCAATCCTGCCATGGCCGAGGCGGGATCGATCTCGGGAGCGCGCACCGGGTGCGGAATCGGGGGTCCAGGAGGTCCCCACACCGGAGGCGGGCCGCCCGGAGGGCCGCCTACCGGGCCTGGGCCGACGATCACGACGGCACGAGCACTGCCGGCGGCGGCGCTCAGCGCCACGGCCACGATCGCGAGGCTCAGGTAATGCTTCATCAGTCGTCTCCTGTGAGGCCAGCGGGCCGCTTGCCAAGGGTTGCCACTATACGGGGCGGTGTCGCCATCTGCCTACAGGCTTTTGTCCTTCTCAGGCATTAAGTTACCTATGTCGGAGTCAAAACTGTGAACTACCTCACAATTCCCCCCGACTCACCACAGTTGCCACTGTCCGAACACCAGCACGGACGCCGCCAGCAGCGCGTTGGTCGTCAGGTGGGCGACCATCGCCTCACCGATGCTGCCGCGGGCGCGGACCAGGCCCCCATAGGCGAGCCCGGCCACGATCCCGGGCAGCCACATCGGGCCGTGCGCGACGCCGAACACGAGGGCGCTCGCCAGCAGCGCGAGCGCCGGCACCGCCGCATAGGGGAGCGTCTCGAACTCCGGTCGCACCAGCCGGCGCATCAGGAATCCCCGATAGGCGAGTTCCTCGGCGACCGGCACGGTCAGGATCGCGGCCGCGATGCGGCTCGCGAGCCACACGCCGCGCAGCGGCGCACCCAGCGCGGCCAGCGCCGCCGGCATGCCCGCGGCCGGCACCAGCCAGTGCGCCGCGCCGATCCAGAGCACGAAGACCAGCGCACCGACGAGCGGTGCGCGCCAGCTCCACTGCCAGTTCAACGAGCGCAACGGCGCGCGGTAGCAGGCGAGCACCACCACCGCTGCCACGAGGCGCAGCGGATACAGGTACTCGAACTGGGCCGACGCCGCGCGCGCGATGCTGCCGGCCGCGAGGATCGCCAGGAACGGCAGCAGGTAGAGCGCGGTGGGGTTTGACGTCGCTGCCGCCTCCGGCCGCAGCGCCGGGCGGTACAGCCACGCGCTGCGCCGGCTGAAGTAGACCAGGGTGCAGGCTACCGCGTTGAACGCGATCCACCCTGCCTGGGAATGGAAACCGTAAGCGGCGACGCCCGGAAAGCCGGACGCGCCGATCAGCATCAAGGCTGCGACCCGCAGCACGTTGAGCACGAACATCACGGCGAGTGCGGCCGGAACCAGCAGCAGTGCGCGTGGAAAGCGGTATTCGCGCCGGAAGTACAGCAGCCATGCACAGCAGAAGGCGAGCATGAGTCCGATGCCCTCGAGACCCGAACAGACCTCGGAGATCTGCACCGCGAAGCGCTCGGTTCCGAGCACGCGCGTGACCGGGTCGGCCTGCAGCTGCGGCAGCAGCGGACGCAGCAGCTGCTCGACCAGTGTGAAGGTCACACCGGCGGTCGGGGCCCACAGCCGCTGGCTCCACTGCATCGCGGCCGCACCCGCGCCGGCCACGACCAGCGCAAAGGTCCACAGGTTGCCGAGCGAGCGGGCGGCGCCCAGCCAGAGCCTGAGCGGCGAGAGCGCCGCCAGCCCGGCACCGAACGCGGCCGCGGCGCACAGCAGCCACAGGATCGCGACCACCACGAGCGGCAGCGGCGCGGGGTGCGCGGGGAACAGCAGGCCCGACAGCGGCACCAGCGGCAGCAGGCACAGCAGGTGCAGCAGCACGAAGCGCATGCGCACTGGCGCGCTGCGGATCGGTGCGGCCGCCGACTCGAGCGCCTCGCCACCGCGGACCGCGCCGAACAGCACGATCGCGGCCAGCAGCGCGACCAGGAAGCGCAGTCCCCAATGCTGGCCGGTGCGCAGCACGGCGCCGAGTCCGCCGGCGGCCTGCGCGCGCTCGAAATCGACGAACTGGTCGAGCAGCGACTTTTCCAGCAGCAGCGCCAGCACCAGGATGCCGAGGCGCAGCGGCAGGCCGGGCGTGAGCCGGTGGGAGATCGATACCCGGGGGAGGACCTCATTCACGTGGGCCAGTGTACCGGCAGCCGCACACGCGGCGGGCCCGCGGTGCCGGATCAGTGAGGCGGTTCTCCCTGCGGCAGCGAGCCGAACTGCGTGGCGAGAAAGCGCTCCCCGTGCTCCAGGATGAAATAGCGGAACGACTCGGCGGCCGGCGAGAGCGAACGCGACTGCGGGTGCACCACGAACCACCGCCGCATCAGCGGCAGGCCCTCGACCGCGAGCGTGCGCAGCAGCCCGAACTGCAGCTCCAGCCCGAGCGTGTGCAGCGACAGGAAGGCCAGCCCCATGTCGGCGATCACCGCCTGCTTGATCGTCTCGTTGCTCGGCATCTCCATCGCGGCCGGCGGCTCGATGCCATGCTCGCGGAAGAACTGGATCATCGAGGCGCGCGTTCCGGAACTCGCCTCACGCACGATGAAGGGCAGTGAGGCGAGCGCCGCGACCGGCACGTGCTCCCGGGCCGCGAGAAAATGGGACGGCGCGGCGACGATCACGTAGGGATGGGCGGCGAACGGCTCGGCGCGGGTGGCCAGCAACGGCGGCGGCCTGCCCATGATCGCGAGGTCGACCTCGTTGCGCACCAGCGCTTCGGACAGCGATTCGCGATTCCCCACCGTCATGCGCAGCTGCACCAGCGGGTGCTCGGCGCGAAACTGCGCGAGCAGGCGTGGCACGAAGTACTTGGCCGTACTGACCATGCCGATGGTGAGCTCGCCGCCGCGCAGGCCGCGGAACCGCGCAATCGTGTCCTCCGCTTCCCGCAGCGTCCCGAGGATGCGCCGTGCATGCACCAGCAGGTACTGGCCGGTCATGGTCAGCGCGGCCTTGCGCCCGATGCGGTCGAACAGCGGCAGGCCGACGGAACGCTCGAGCTCGCTGATCTGCATCGACACCGCCGGCGGGGTGATATGCAGCTCTTCGGCAGCGCGCGCGAAGCTCGAATGCCGCGCCGCGGCAACGAACACCCGAAGCTGTCGGATCGAGAGATTCAGCATCGGTGTGTTAAGTGAATGCTTATCTGAAGAGTCATTATTATTGAATTCTGATTATCTTACTCGTCCGGTAGATTCTGCGCACGCCCATCCACCCAGGAGCCCAGCGCATGACGCCACCGAACGCCGCCGACAAAGTCGCCGCATCACAGCGGTACAAGGCCGGAGTGCTGCGTTATGTCCAGATGGGCTACTGGCAGCCGGATTACCGGCCGCTGGACACCGACCTCATCGCGCTGTTCCGCATCACGCCGCAGGCCGGGGTCGACCCGGAAGAGGCCGCGGCGGCGGTCGCCGGCGAGTCTTCGACCGCGACCTGGACCGTCGTCTGGACCGACCGGCTGACGGCCTGCGAGCTCTACCGCGCCAAGGCCTACCGGGTGGACCCGGTCCCGAACACCGGACCCGGCACCAGGACCGAGCAGCAGTACTTCGCCTGGATCGCCTACGACCTCGATCTGTTCGAAGAAGGCTCGATCGCCAACCTGACCGCATCGATCATCGGCAACGTGTTCGGATTCAAGGCGGTCAAGGCGCTGCGACTCGAGGACATGCGCATCCCGGTGGCGTACCTGAAGACCTTCCAGGGCCCGGCGACCGGCATCGTGGTCGAGCGCGAGCGGCTCGACAAGTTCGGCCGCCCGCTGCTCGGCGCGACCACGAAGCCGAAGCTCGGCCTGTCGGGCCGCAACTACGGCCGCGTGGTCTACGAGGCGCTCAAGGGCGGCCTGGATTTCGTGAAGGACGACGAGAACATCAACAGCCAGCCGTTCATGCACTGGCGCGACCGCTTTCTGTACTGCATGGAGGCGGTGAACCGGGCCTCGGCCGCGACCGGCGAGGTCAAGGGCCACTACCTGAACGTCACCGCCGGCACGATGGAGGACATGTACGAGCGCGCGGAGTTCGCGCGCGAGCTCGGCTCGGTCATCATCATGATCGACCTGGTGATCGGCTACACCGCGATCCAGTCGATGGCGAAGTGGGCGCGCCGCAACGACATGATCCTGCACCTGCACCGCGCCGGCAACTCGACCTATTCGCGGCAGAAGAACCACGGCATGAACTTCCGCGTGATCTGCAAGTGGATGCGCATGGCGGGCGTCGACCACATCCACGCCGGCACGGTGGTCGGCAAGCTCGAAGGCGATCCGCTGATGATCAAGGGCTTCTACGACACGCTGCGCGAGATCGCACACGCCCGCCAGCCTGGAGCACGGCCTGTTCTTCGACCAGGCCTGGGCCTCGCTGCGCAAGGTGATGCCGGTCGCGTCGGGCGGCATCCATGCCGGCCAGATGCACCAGCTGCTCCACTATCTCGGCGAGGACGTCGTGCTGCAGTTCGGCGGCGGCACGATCGGCCACCCGGAGGGCATCCAGGCCGGCGCCACCGCCAACCGCGTCGCGCTCGAGGCCATGATCCTGGCGCGCAACGAGGGCCGCGACTATCTGGAACGAGGGGCCGCAGATCCTGCGCGACGCGGCGCAATGGTGCTCGCCGCTGCGGGCGGCGCTCGATACCTGGAAGGACGTGACGTTCAACTACGAGTCGACCGACACCGCCGACTTCGTGCCTCCGACCGCCGACCGGCTCAGCCTGAAGGAGAGCACACCCATGATGACGAACACCGGCACGCGCCTGACCCAGGGGCAGTTTTCTTTCCTGCCCGACCTGACCGACGCGCAGATCACCGCGCAGATCGAGTACGCGCTCAACGAAGGGCTGGGCGGTCGGCATCGAGTACACCGACGACCCGCATCCGCGCAACACCTACTGGGAGATGTGCGGCAACCCGATGTTCGACCTGCGGATCCGGCCGGGCATCCTGATGGAGATCAACGCCTGCCGCGAGACCTTCCCGCACCACTACATCCGCGTCACCGCCTTCGACTGCGACACGCGGCTGGGAGACGCCGCGCATGTCCTTCATCGTCAACCGGCCCGGCGAACGAGCCGGGCTTCGAGCTGGTCCGCGCAGGAAGGCGACGGCCGGGCGATGCGCTACACGATCCGCTCGTACGCCGCCGACAAGCCCGAAGGCGAACGCTACTGACCGCCTGCTAGCGCCACTGCATGAGCACGCCGCCGCATCCGGATGCCGCGCCAGAGCGCGCCGGCGATGCTGCGGAGCCGGCGCGTCGATCTGCGACGCGATCCTGCGCGACGCGCAGGTCGACGCGATGCGCTGGACGAGCTCGACGCGGGAGCTGGTCGGCCTGGCGCCGGTCAAGACGCGCATGCGGGAAATCGCCGCGCTGCTGCTGGTCGAGAAGGCGCGCGGCAGCTTCGGCCTGCACCGCAGGCGCCCCGAGCCTGCACATGTGCTTCACCGGCAATCCGGGCACCGGCAAGACCACCGTGGCGATGCGCATGGCGCAGATCCTGCATCGCCTCGGCTACGTCCGCAAAGGCCACCTGGTCGCCGTCACGCGCGACGACCTCGTCGGCCAGTACATCGGCCACACGGCGCCCAAGACCAAGGAAGTGCTCAAGAAGCGCGATGGGCGGCGTGCTGTTCATCGACGAGGCGTACTACCTCTATCGCCCGGAGAACGAGCGCGACTACGGCCAGGAAGCCATCGAGATACTGCTGCAGGTCATGGAGAACAGCGCGACGACCTGGTCGTCATCCTCGCCGGCTACAAGGACCGCATGGAGACCTTCTTCCGCTCCAATCCCGGCATGTCCTCGCGCATCGCCCATCACATCGACTTCCCGGACTATAGCGCGGCCGAGCTGTGCACTATCGCCGACGGCATGCTCGAACGCATGCACTACCGCTTCGACGAGCCGGCGCGGCGCGCGTTCGCGCGAATACATCGCGCGACGGGCGCTGATGCCGCATTTCGCCAACGCGCGTTCGATCCGCAACGCGCTGGACCGCGCTCGCCTGCGCCAGGCGAGCCGACTGTTCGCGCTGCCCGGGCAGATCGACGAGGCGGCGCTGCTCACGATCGCGGAGCCGGACATCCGCGCGAGCCGCGTGTTCTCCGGAACGGCCATGAAGCTACCAGGCGGGTGATGAGCATGCAGCTACAGTACGGACGCACCACGCTGTCCAAGTTCATCATCGAGGAGCAGCGCCAGAGCGCGGAGCGCGACGAGCAGCTCACCGCGCTGATCAACGACATCCAGACCGGCTGCAAGTACATCGCGGCGGCCATCGCTCGCGGTCCGCTGCAGGGCGCCATGGGCTCCAATGCCACGCGCAACGTGCAGGGCGAGGTGCAGCAGAAGCTCGACGTGGTCGCCAACGACATCATGCTGCGCAGCTGCGAATGGGGCGGGCAGCTCGCGGGCATGGTGTCCGAGGAACTGCCCGAGGCCTACCCGATTCCGTCCGAATACCCGCGCGGCCGCTACCTGCTGGCCTTCGATCCGCTGGATGGTTCCTCCAATATCGACGTCAACGTGACGGTCGGCACGGTCTTCTCGATCCTGCGCGCGCCGCGCGGGACCGAGCCGGCCGTAGCGGCCGACTTCCTGCAGCCCGGTACCGAGCAGGTCTGCGCCGGCTATGCGCTGTACGGACCGGCCGCGATGCTGGTGCTCACGCTCGGTCGCGGGGTCCACGGCTTCACGCTCGATCCGGAGATCGGCGCCTACATCCTCACGCACCCGAACATGCGCATTCCGGACGACACCCGGGAATTCGCGATCAACGCGTCGAACGAACGCTTCTGGGAACCGCCCGTGCAGCGCTACGTCTCGGAGTGCGTGCGGGGCCAGGCCGGCGTGCGCGGAGCGGACTTCAACATGCGCTGGATCGCCTCGCTGGTCGCCGAGGTGCATCGCATCCTGATGCGCGGCGGCCTGTTCATGTACCCGCGCGACAACAAGGACCCGAAGCTCGCGGGCCGGCTGCGCCTGCTGTACGAAGCCAATCCGATGGCGATGATCATCGAGCAGGCCGGCGGGGCGTGCGACCACCGGCCGCGAGCGCATCCTCGACATCACCCCGGGGTCGCTGCACCAGCGCGTACCGCTGATCCTCGGGTCCCGCAACGAGGTCGAGCGTCTGGAGCGCTACCATCGCGAATTCGACGCCGGCACCGACGAGGCCTACGCGTCACCGCTGTTCAACACCAAGTCGCTGCTGACCGGCGACTTCGGCTTCGGCAACCGCAGCTAGGAGATCCCCTTGTCCGTCAGGCATCCGATCATCGCGATCACCGGCTCCTCAGGCGCCGGGACCACCACGGTCACCAGGACCTTCGAGCAGATCTTCCGGCGCGAGAAACTGGTGCCGGCGCTGGTCGAAGGCGACGCCTTCCATCGCTACGACCGCGCCGAAATGCGCCAGCGGCTGGCGGATGCGGCGAAGAGCGGCACCGCGCTGTCGCCACTTCGGGCCCGAGGCCAACCTGTTCGCGGAGCTCGAGGCGCTGTTCCGCAGCTACGCGCGTGACGGGCACCGGTCGGACGCGCAAGTACCTGCACAACGCCGAGGAAGCCGCCCCCTATGCGCAGCCGCCGGGCACCTTCACGCCCTGGGAGGACGTACCGGCCAACACCGACCTGCTGTTCTACGAGGGACTGCACGGCGCCGTGATCCATGGCGAGGTGAACCTGCCGCGGCACGTCGACCTGCTGGTCGGCGTGGTGCCGATCATCAACCTGGAATGGATCCAGAAACTGCATCGCGACAAGCTGGCCCGGGGCTATACCCAGGAAGCCGTGGTCGACACGATCCTGCGGCGCATGCCGGACTACGTGAACTACATCTGTCCGCAGTTCTCCCAGACGCACGTCAATTTCCAGCGCGTGCCGATCGTGGATACCTCCAACCCGTTCATCGCCCGCGACATGCCGAGCTCCGACGAGAGCATGCTGGTGATCCGGTTCGCGAACCCGAAAGGCATCGATTTCCAGTACCTGCTGTCGATGCTGCACGACTCCTTCATGTCCCGCCCCAATACCATCGTCTGCCCCGGCAGCAAGATGGGGCTGGCGATGCAGCTGATCTTCACGCCGATGATCCTGCGGCTGATCGACAACAGCCGACGCTCCCGCATCGGCGGCTGAACGCAGGGCCTGACGGCCGTTCCCGCCTCCGCGGCGGGGCCTCCCGGCGCCGTCGGCGATCGGTAGAACTACCTATTTCTGTCGTGAGCCGTGGCCCGTTAACGTGGCTGCCGCGGCCCCTCGACGTGGCTGCGCAAGAACAAGGCAAGGGGAATGCCGATGCGCGTGCTGATGATCCAGCCGAACTATCATGCCGGCGGCGCCGAAATCGCCGGCAACTGGCCGCCGGGCTGGGTCGCCTACATCGGCGGGGCGCTCAAGGGCGCGGGCTTCACCAACCTGCGCTTCATCGACGCGATGACCAATCACATCGACGACGCCCGGCTCGAGCAGATCATCCGGCACAATGCGCCGGACGTCGTGCTGGCCACGGCCATCACGCCGATGATCTACCAGGCGCAGAAGACGCTGGAGGTCGCACGCCGGGCCGCACCGGGCTGCGTGACCGTGCTCGGCGGCATCCACCCCACCTTCATGTACTCGCAGGTGCTGGCGGAAGCGCCCTGGATCGACTACATCGTGCGCGGCGAAGGCGAGGAGATCATCGTCGAGCTGATGCGCGCGATCGACGACGGCAGCCACCTGGCCGGCCGTCGCACCATCCAGGGGATCGCCTTCCTGGAGGACGGGAAGGTGGTCGCCACGCCGGCCCGTCCGGTGATCGAGGATCTCGATGCGCTCACGCCGGACTGGTCGCTGCTCGAGTGGGACAAGTACATCTACGTGCCGCTGAACACCCGCGTGGCGGTGCCGAACTTCGCGCGTGGCTGCCCGTTCACCTGCCGCTTCTGCTCGCAGTGGAAGTTCTGGCGCAAATACCGCGTGCGCGACCCGAAGAAATTTGCCGACGAGATCGAGACCCTGGTGCGCGATTTCAAGGTCGGGTTCTTCATCCTGGCCGACGAGGAACCGACGATCCATCGCAAGAAGTTCGTCGCGCTCTGCCAGGAACTCATCGCGCGCAAGCTCGACGTCCACTGGGGAATCAATACCCGCGTGACCGACATCCTGCGCGACCGCGAGCTGCTGCCGATGTTCCGCAAGGCGGGACTGGTGCACGTCTCGCTCGGCACCGAAGCGGCGGCGCAGCTCAAGCTCGATCGCTTCCGCAAGGAGACCACGATCGAGCAGAACAAGCTCGCTATCCGGCTGCTCAAGGAGGCCGGGCATGGTCGCGGAGGCGCAGTTCATCATGGGCCTGGAGAACGAGACGCGCGAGACGATCGAGGAGACCTACCGGCTCGCTCAGGACTGGAAGCCGGACATGGCGAACTGGAACATGTACACGCCGTGGCCGTTCGCCGAACTGTTCGAGGAACTCGGCGATCGGGTGCGAGGTGCGGGACTACGCGAAATACAACTTCGTCACCCCGATCATCCAGCCCGATGCGATCTCGCGCGAGCAGGTGCTCAAGGGCGTGCTCAAGAACTACGCGCGCTTCTACATGCGCAAGACGTTCCTCGAGCTATCCGTGGATCCGCGACCAATTCAAGCGCCGCTACATGCTCGGCTGCCTGAAGGCCTTCGCGAAGACGACCGCGACCAAGAAGTTCTACGATCTCGAGCGGCTCAAGTACAACGGGCTGTCCGCGCAGGTCGATCTGGGCTTCGACCAGAGCAAGGTGCTGCGCCCGCGAGCAGATCGCGCGCTGCGCGCGCAGCGCCCCGACCTGGACGCCGACGTCGACTACCGTCGGCACGCCGCTGCAGCATCCCGGTCAAGGTCATGGCCTGCGGGGGCAGCGAGCAGCATGGGCCGACGGATCCGGAGGCGGCCGCGGCGATCGCGGACGCGCAGTGATGCTGGCGTCCCCGGCGGGGCGCATCGGGCCCAACGCGATCACGCAGATGGCCGCCGCGCTCGACTCCGAGCTCGGAACCGGGGCTGCGGAGGTGCTGCTGCGTGCCGTCGGGCTCGGGGCCTACCTGCGTTCGCCGCCGCAGAGCATGGTCGATGAGCAGGAAGTCATCGTGCTGCACGAGGCGGTACGCGAGCGCCTGCCGCGCGCGACGGCCGGCTGCGTGACGCGCGACGCCGGGCGCCGGACCGCCGACTACCTGCTGGCCCACCGGATTCCGGCCGTGGTCCAGCGGCTGCTGCGCCCGCTGCCGGCCGCGGTCTCGAGCCGGGTGCTGCTGCGGGCCATTGCGCGGCACGCGTGGACCTTCGCCGGCAGCGGACGCTGCACGGTGCGCGCTGGCCGGCCCGTGCTCATCACGATCGTCGACTGTCCGCTGTGCCGGGGCGCCGTGAGCCACGGGCCGATGTGCGCGTACTACGCGGCCACCTTCGAGCGCCTGTTTTCGCAGCTGGTGCATCCGCGGGCGCGGGTCCTCGAGACCGCCTGCGCCGCCAGCGGCGCGGCCGCGTGCCGCTTCGAGATCGACTGGCGCCGCGCACGACGGTAGCATCATCGATTCGACCGGCCGCCGCGAGTCCGACGACCCGCGGACCGCGACCGGCCGTTCGTCCCTCAAGGATCCCGGAAGGCTGCAATGGACACGACTGGTGCCGGCCGCCGCGTGGCCCCGCGCTGGCGCGGGCGGCCGATTGCCGCGGTGCTCTTCGACCTCGACGGTACGCTGCTCGATACCGCCGCCGACATCGCGCTCGCCCTCAATCGCGCGATCGCCGAGGCCGGCTGGACTCCCGTCGCGGAGCGCGACGTGCGGACCATGATCGGTCGCGGCGCACCGATGCTGATCCGCCGGCTCGCACTCGCCCAGCGTCGCACCCTCGACGACGCGGCCCATGAGGCGCTGGCCGGTCGGTTCCAGTTCCACTACGGTGAGCTGCAGGATTCCGGGCATGCGACCGCGCGGCCCTTCGCCGGCGCGCGCGAAGCGCTGCAGCAGCTGCACGCGGACGGCCTGCGTCTGGCGGTCGTCACCAACAAGCAGCACCGCTTCGCGGTCAGCCTGATGCAGCGCCTCGGATTTGCGCTCTGGCTGGACTGCATCATCGGCGGAGATTCCTGCGCGCGCCGCAAGCCCGACCCGGAGCCGTTGCTGTTCGCGTGCGAGTCGCTGCGCATTCCCGCCGCGCAGGCGCTGATGGTCGGGGATTCGACCAACGACGTACAGGCAGCGCGCGCGGCCGGTATCCCGGTGGTCTGCGTTCCCTATGGCTACAACGAAGGCGAGGATCCGCGCAGCCTGCCCTGCGACGCGATGATCGAGAGCCTGGCACTGCTGCCAGCGATGCTGCGCGACGGCTAGCCGCGCTCGCGCAGCCTGCGCTGGTGCAGCGCGCGCAGCGCGGCGAGGATGCCTGGACCCGGGGGATGGGCGCCGGGCAATGCATCGAGTTCGTCCACGACCAGTGCCGCTCCGGTGAAATCATCCCGCTGCGTGTAGGTGCTGCGCACGACCAGCGTGGCCAGTTGCGCGGCGCACGCCGCGCGCAGGCCGTTGTGCGAGTCTTCCACCGCGAGGCAGTCGTCCGGGCCAAGGCGCAGCCGTTCCAGCGCTTCGAGGTAGATGTCCGGGGCGGGCTTCTTGTGCGCGACCGTATCGCCGGCGGCGATCACCTCGAAATGGGACAGTCCATCGGTGCCGAGTGCTGCCTGCAGCAGCGCATGGACATTCGGCAGGCTGGTGGTGGTCGCGATCGCGAGCCGGAGCCGATCGGCACGCGCCTCGCGGATCAGCGCATCGAAGCCACGGCGCAACGGCGCGGCACCGTCTCGCACGAGTTCGGCATAGACGGCGTTCTTGCGTGCATGGAGCGCCGCGATCAGCGACGGCGGCGTGGCGCGGTCCGCCCGCGGAGCGTGCGATTGCACGTAATGCCGCAGCCGCTCCTTGCCGCCCGTGACCCGCAGCAGCTCGCCGTACAGCGTCCGGTCCCAGTGCCAGGCCAGGCCCGCGTCGAGGAACGCACGGTTGAAGGCGGCACGGTGGATTTCCTCGGTGTCGGCCAGCGTGCCATCGACGTCGAAGAGGATCGCCTGGAGTTCCACGCGGCTTCGCGCTCCCGCTGCGGTCGGTCGTACCTGCCCGGGAGTGTACGGCAGGCTTGAGCGCCATGGCCCACCGTCCTATAGTCCCCCGGCGCTGGCCGGTTGCCGCGTCCGGTGCACATGACGAGCCTGCTCCCAAACCGCCGCTGCTGGATGCCGCTCGCGCTCCGAATGGTGGCGCTGCTGTGCATGTCGCTGCCATGCCCTGGCGAGGACCTGAGCCCACCGGTCGCGCCACCGCCGGTCGCGGCACCGGAACCCGCTCCGCTTGCCGCGCCGCAAACCACGCCGCTCGCCGTACCGCAGCTGCCCGAAGTCGCGATCATCGCGCCCGAGCCACGTTACGTCGCGCCTACCCGCCGCGACCGCATCGGCCGCATCTGGGCCCCGGTGCTGATCGACGGCAAGGGGCCGTTCCGGCTCGTACTGGATACCGGTGCCAGTCGTTCGGGGGTCACCGCCGCCGTCGCGGGCGCGCTCGGCATTCCGCTCGATCGCTCGCCACGCCTGCTGCTGCGCGGAGTGACCGGCAGTGCCGCCGTGCCGAGCATTCGCGTAGGCTCGCTCTCGGTCGGCGACCTGACGCTCAGTCCGGTGACGCTGCCGATCGTGACGGACGCGCTCGGGGGTGCCGAAGGCGTGTTGGGGACCGAAGGGCTCAGCGACAAGCGCATCTACATCGATTTCCTGCACGATACGATCACGATCACCCATTCGCGGCGTCAGCCCGCGGCCGAGCACTTCACGACCATCCCGCTCAAGCGCTCGAGGCTCGGCCTGCTCGAGGTCGAGGCGCGGGTCGCGGGAATCCCGGTGCGGGCGATCATCGATACCGGGGGCCAGGCTACCGTCGGGAACTCGGCCATGCTCGCGGCGCTGCTGCGGCAGCGGCGCGAGGCCGGTGCGAGCGAGAAGATCGAGGGCGTGACGACCGACGTGCAGACCGGCGAAGCCTTCAACCTGCCTCCGATCCAGATCGGAACACTGCAGATCGTCGGTGGGCGCGCGGTCTACGGCGACATGCGCATCTTCGATACCTGGAAGCTGACGAACGAGCCGGTGCTGCTGGTCGGCATGGATACGATCGGCCTGCTCGACACGCTGATCATCGACTATCGCCTGCGCGAACTGCAGGTACGGACCCGCACCAGCCGCTACTAGCCCGCTTCAGCGCCGGTAGGAGATGCGCCAGACCCTGTTGCCGCCATCGTCGCTGAGCAGCAGCGAGCCATCCGCAAGCTCCGTCAGCGCGACCGGACGCCCCCAGACCCTGGCGTCATCGACGATGAAACCCGTCAGGAAATCATCGTACTCGCCGGTGGGCTCGCCGTTCTTCATCCGCAGCCGCACGATCTTGTGACCGGTGCGGAATGCCCGGTTCCAGGAGCCGTGCAATGCGGCGAAGCCCTCGCCGACGTACTCGTCCGGGAACGCCGAACTGCCGGTGCTCGCCGTATAGAAGATCAGGTTGAGCGCCGCGGAGTGCGACTGGTACGGCACGTCGGGCGTGAGCGCCTTGCCCATCAGGTCGGGCCGCTCGCCCTTGAGCCGGGGGTCCTCGTGCGAGCCCATGTAGTACCACGGCCAGCCGTAGAAACCATGCTCCGTGACCCGGGTCGAATAGTCCGGCACCAGATCATCGCCGAGATTGTCGCGTTCATTGGTCGTGCACCACAGCGCACCGTTGACGGGTTGGATGGTCAGGCTCACGCAGTTGCGGATTCCCGTCGCGTACACCACCGGCGCGCCGGGTGCCGCCGCATCGAATACCAGAACGTCGGCGCGGTTGGTTTCCTGATCCCACGCGGCACCGAATCCATGCTCGGCGTCGAAGGCCTGCGCATCCTGCACGCTCTTCCTCGAGATCTCCTCGGCGACGTTCGATCCCGAGCCGACCGATACGAACAGGCGCGTGCCGTCGGGCGAGAACGCGATATCCCGTGTGGAGTGCCCGCGACCATTGGGCAGCTCCGGCACCACGACTTCGGGTTCGCCGCGGGCCTTCACGTCCCCGGTCTGGAACGCATAGCGGATCACGCGATAGGTTTCGGCGACGTAGAGCCACTGCGGATGCGCGGCATTCGGGTAGAAGGCCAGGCCGAAGGGCTGCCGCAGTCCCTGCGCGTACACATCGACGCTCGCGGCATGGGTGCCGTCGGCGGACGGGTGCATCACGGACACGCGACCGCTCGAGTACTCGGTCACCAGCACATCGCCGTTGGCCTCGACCAGCATCTTGCGCGGGCCGACGAGCTGCGTCGCGAACTCATCGACGTGAAATCCAGCCGGTACGCGCAGCCGCGCGTTCGACGGCCGCGCGACGACCTGCGGATGGTTGTTCACGGCCGTCGACGCGAACGGCGCCGGCAGCGCGGCCAGCACGATACGATGTGCGCGCCCGGGCCGGTCCTTCTTCCAGTCCGCCGGTCCGGCCGGCTTCGGAACCGGCGCCGCCGCGACGCTCGGTGCCGCGATAAGGTCGACACTCTGGAGGTAGGCCACGAGGCTGGCGCGCTCCGCCGGGTCCGGCACGGCCAGCACCATCAGCGAACCGGGCACGACACCGGTCGGATCGGCGAGGAATCGATCGAGCGTCGCCGCGTCCCAGCGCAGTCCCGAGGAACGCAGCGCGGGCGTGAACGGGAAGGTCGGATCGGCGCCGGCCGGATGGCCGTACGCGTGAGCGAGCGAGGGGCCCTGCCCGCCGCCGTTGTCACCGGGTTCGGCGCTGTGGCACAGCACGCAGCGATCGCGGAAGATCTGCCTGCCGGTCGCGGAATCCGCTGCCGAGGCACCGCCTGCGACCAGGAGCGAGACCAGAGTGATGACGGACAGGTATGCGGTGGTGGCTGTACGCACGATGGGTTCCCCGGGGATCCGGTGTTGGCGCGGCTTACGGACAGCGTATCCGCATCTCGAATTCCCGCCGCATGCTAGCACAACGGCGTCGCCATTTTGAGGACGCCCGCGCCGCGCCGGCGCGCGTCCCGGTTGCCGCGTCGATCCGTCGACGCATAGAATCCTGCGGGGTCCGCGGGTGTAGTTCAATGGTAGAACTGCAGCTTCCCAAGCTGCTAACGTGGGTTCGATTCCCATCACCCGCTCCAGCTCCCCCATCCCGTACGGGCCGTACCGGCCATGGCTCGCACGTCAGGCACGAAGATTTTCTTCGCTGACTCGGTCGGGTTACGGTGCGGATCGGGTTGCGGGCCGTTTGCCGGTCACCGCCAATCGTCATTCGGCATGATGCGCCTCATGAATTCGTCGAAGAGGGGAACGGTGAACGCAGTGTCGCCGTGGATTGGGACTCCACACCATTCCCTTGTGGATGAGGGTACTGCGCGTGGGTGCCAACGAGTTGACACTCGCGCCGAACATTTCCGCTATGTCTCCGGATCGATGTGGTCCGGGTCCGCGCTCGGCCATGGCGCGAAGGTACTTCTTCTCCTTGGAAGTGAGTCGGTCGAATCTGACTCTGAAGAAGCTCTCATCAAGGGCAGCGGTCGCCGTGACCGATGCCTGCGCGACCGCCTCCGGTTTATCGGCGAGACGTGTGCGGCGAGCCAGGTATGACTTCCCCACTCCTGCAGAAAATAGGATACCCCTGAGTCGCCTCGAAGATCCGGTTCATCGATTCTGGCGTGATGGAAACGTTCTCGCTCAGCAGGGGCTTCTCGATGGCCTCACGGGCGGCGTCAATAGGCAGTGCCCCGATCATCGGGAAATCGAACAGTCTTTCCGCGTAGGATTTGCGTTTCCCATCTGGCCGCGCAGTTGCGGAAGACCGGCCCCGACGAGTACGACCGGCAACCTGCGCTGCTCCGTCCGGTGCATCGCGGTAATCAGTATTGCCAACTGGGGCTCTTCGACGTATTGCAGTTCGTCAATGAAGATGGCCAAGGCGGTTCCCGCAGCCTTGGCTGCAAGGCCGACTTGCTCGAACAGCGCCTGCAGGTCGTGTTCCAGATCACCGTTGTCGGCCAGTCCCGGCTCGGGGTCGTAGTCCAAGCCGACTTCGATGTCGGCATAGGTCACCTTGAGCTTCCTGGCGAATCCAGCCAATGCGCGAAGTCCGCGGACGGCGAAGTCTCTGGCCTTTTCTATCTGGCTCAGTCGCAACAACGCCTGACGAAGCTGGGGCGCCAGCAAGGCGGGAAGGGATCGTCCTTCTGGCGCTTCAATGCGAACGGTGTGGATGCCGACCGCTTCGGCATCCTCGCGCACCCGGTCGAGAAGTACGGTTTTCCCGACCCCGCGCAGGCCCACGAGCATTGCGCTCCGGGCGGGACGTCCGATTCGAGCTCGCTCCAGCGCGGTGCGTAGCGTCGCGCGTAGCTCATCTCGGCCAGCCAACTCCGGCGGCGGCGTGCCGGCGCCGGGTGCAAACGGGTTTCTTACGGCGTCCATGCGTCAAGTATATATGGGTTACTGAAGTTATTACAAATTAATAACATCACTAACATCTATATAATCCAAGATTGCCGCAGCGCAGTAATCTGTGCGAATGGGACGGCGATTCCCTTCACCTGCCCCATTCGCCCGCCAGCGTTCAAAGCGACACGACAACCTTGCTGGCCGAGACGCCGCGTCGAAGCAGTGCGAGCCCCTGCGGAATCGCCTGCAGGGAATGTCCCGCCACGAGCGGCTTCGGTGCCGGAACAAGACGCCCGCTTGCCAGCGCCGGCCCGAGGAAGTCATTGAAAATCGCCTTGCCGAGCGTCCCCTGCATGAGCGCGGTTCCCCAGACCGATCGAATGGCGACGCCCCTGACGCGAGCGCGCATCGCAAGCCCCACGAAGCCGGCGGCGAGTCTCGGGAGATGCGTCAACTTCCAGAACCACTGATGGGTCAACGGCGCGTCGTCGATCGGCAACGGAGAACTGGCCATCGAGACGATGCGATGCCCCTGGCACCGACTGATGACGTCGATGCATGGCGCGCCGGATCCCGCCGCGATCGCCAACGCACCCGCCATCTCGCGGTTGCCGAGGTGATTCACCATTGCCGCGACGACGTTCTCGTCCTGGTAGTCGAACACCTCACTGGCGCCGAGTTCCCGGACGTAGTCGAAGTTCCTGCGCTGAAGCGGTTGTCACGACCTCGTAGCCCGCCGCGCTCGCCAGTTGGATCGCCGCGCTGCCGACGCTGGTCGAACCGCCCCAGATCAACACGGTCTTGCCGGTCGGTTCCGGCCGTACCGCTGACGGCGTGCGCAGGCCAAGCTGGTTTTCGAGGAACAGCCCGCACGCGGCAGTCGCGACCGCTAGCGGCAGGACGGCAGCCCGCTCGAAGCTCATCGAGTCCGGTAGGACGGTCGCTGCTTCCTGGCGCAGGATCACGTATTTCTGGAAGGCACCCTCGACCGCCCGGTTGGCGAGCTTGTCGACACCCAGCGCCAATCCCAGCACCCGGTCGCCGGGTTTGAAGGCGGATACCGAAGCCCCGACCGAGACCACTTCGCCCGCGACATCCGAGCCCATGATGGCGGGATAGATCAACCAGGGGGTGACCAGGCCGCCCAACGTCTGGACGACGCCGTCAAAAGGATTCAGGGCGATCGCCCGACTGCGAACCAGGATTTCGCCAGGGCCGGGCTGCGGCGTCGGCGCGGCGGATACGGTCAGTGACTGACCCTTGGCGTTGATCCAGGCGGCTTCGTTCGAATGGTTGGACATCACTGTTCTCCTCATCAGGGGTGGAACGACGTGCGGCGCTGCGGACCTCGACATCCCTCGGCGCCCGCGTCTGTGGGTCCAATGTAGGCGTCAGTCATTGAATGATCTATGATTTAGCATTCCAGATTCCTGTTCATTCGTTCAGGATACCGATGGATCCACTCTCAGATGTCATCCGACAGTCCAGGCCGCGCAGCATCACTGTCGGCGCGACGGACGTTGGCGGCGACCTTGCGATCCGCTTCCCGGCCCACGAGGGCGTCTACCTCTATTGCCTGGAGTCCGGCGATTGCTGGTTGCAGGTCGAAGGCGATGCCGAGGCCGCCCGCCTGGGCGCCGGCGATTGCGTCGTGCTCCCGAGCGGACGACCCTTCATCCTGGCCAGCGACCTGGATCTGCGACCCCTGGACGCCGGCGTCGTGTTCGATGCACGCCCCAACGGGTCGGTCACGGCCTACAACGGCGGCGGACGATGCCTGATGTTTGCAGCCCACTTCGAATTCGAGGCCGGGTTTTCCCGCTTCCTGTTCAGCGTCCTGGAGACCGTGGTGCGCGTCAATGACGCGGAGGCGAAGGCGGCGCTTCGTGGGGCGATCGAGCAGATGATCGACGAGCTGCAGCGAGGCCAGCCGGGCTGCGAAGTCGTCGTCGACCATCTGGCGCACATCGCGCTCGTGAAGATCCTGCGGTTTCACCTGTCGGAGGTCGCCCATGCGCGATCGGGTTGGCTGTACGCACTCGCCGATTCGCGGATGGGCGTCGCGATTGCCGCCATGCACGATGCCCCTTCCCGGCGATGGACGGTCGCATCGCTGGCCAGCGTCAGTGCCATGTCCCGTACCGCCTTCGCGACACGCTTCAAGGCCACGGTGGGCATGGCGCCCCTGGAATACCTGACGCAGCTGCGAATGCTGATGGCGGTCAAGCGGCTGACCGAAACTCCGGCGCGGGTGTCGGTGGTGGCCCATGGTCTGGGCTATGAATCGGAAAGCTCCTTCAGCGCTGCATTCAAACGGGCGATGGGACTGCCGCCGAAGCGCTATGCAGAACGCGCGCGGCGCAATGGTGCAGCAACGGAAGCACAGGCCGCAGCCGGAAGCGCGGGCCGATAGCCGCCAACCAGCTCCTGACGACTTTGACGATGCGCGTCCGTGGTAGCACACTGTCGCGCAATGCAGTACGCGCAGTGTCTTCACGCCGGAATCCCATTGGCTGGCATGCAGGCATCTCTCTCATTGAGCTGATGAATTTGCCGCGCCACATTCCCGGGAATCGATGGGTTCGATCCCCGTCACCCGCTCCAATCCTCCCCTGCCGGCCAATCGGGTAGCAACCGCGCTCCGCCGCGCTACGTCACCAGGAGCTATCGCCGATGACTGCACCGATCAACACGACCCGGCGGCATCTGCTGCGTCGTCTGGCCGTCGGTCTATCCTTCGCGCCGCTCGCGACGCCGGCGGCAGCGGCCGAGCTGCCGCTGGTCAGCGAGAACGATCCCGCGGCGCAGAAGGTGCACTACGTGGAGGATGCGCGCCACGCCAGCGGCGCGACCGACGGCGCCACCTGCGCCAGCTGTTCGCTGTACTCGGGCGCAGGCGGCGCTGACCGCGGGAGCTGCACGCTGTTCCCGGGCAAGCTGGTCCGGGCGGCCGGCTGGTGCAGCTC
>CAWIQV010000030.1:0-5878 GCA_963838275.1 uncultured Gammaproteobacteria bacterium
TCGAGCCGCTACGTGGGCGCGATGGTGGCCGATGCCCACCGCATCCTGCTCAAGGGTGGCGTGTTCCTGTACCCGCCCACGTCCAGGGCGCCCCAGGGCAAGCTGCGCCTCATGTACGAGGCCAACCCGATCGGCATGATCATCGAGCAGGCCGGCGGCAGGGCCTTTGCGGGTCCGGGGCGACCCATCCTGGAGATTGCCCCGGGCGGCATTCACGAGCGTACCCCGGTGATCCTCGGCAGCACGGTGGAGGTGGACCACGTGCTGCGTCACCTCCAGGCCTGATCGCGGCGCCCGGTCGTTGCCGATCGATGGGATGCCGCATTCGTCGACCCGTCGGCTGCGCTCGCCACGCCCTGACCATGCTGCTCGCCGGCATCCTGTGCGCCGCGCCGCGCTGCGACCCGGCGCGCGCCGCTGCGCCCGAAGACGGGCCGGTGCCATCGGATGCGGAGCTCGAGGCCAGCGGCGCCCGCATCGGTGCGATCGAGATCGACCGCGAGCAGATCTTCAACCTGCAGGATCCGCGGGAGGATAACTGGCTCTACAGCCTCGCCGATCACCTGCACAAGCACACGCGCGAATCCGCGATCCGCGCGCGGCTGCTGATCCGCACCGGTCAACGCTATTCGCGCTCGCTGCTCGAGGAGACGGCCCGCATCCTGCGCAACAGCGCACCGTACCTGCGCGAGCCGGAGGTCCGGCCCGTGCGCTATCACGACGGCGTGGTGGACATCGGGATCGTCACCCACGACGTCTGGACGTTGTCACCGGCTTTCAACTTCGGGCGCAGCGGCGGAACCGACAGCACCAACTTCAACGTCTCCGACGCGAACCTGTTCGGCTTCGGCAAATCCGGCGAGGTGGGTCATTCGACCTCGGTAGACCGCAATTCGAGCTTCGCCAACTGGTTCGACCCGAATGTCTGGGGCAGCCGCTGGCAGGACGCCGTGCAGTACGCCAACAATTCGGACGGCAAGGTCTGGAGCATCATGGCCGGGCGCCCGTTCTATTCGCTCGAAACGCCCTATGCCCTCGGCGGCACGACCGGCGACAACCACGGCATCGTCACGCGCTACAGCCTGGGCCTGGCCTACGACGCCTATGCGCAGGATGAGCGTGTCACCGACCTCTACCTGGGCAAGGCGCTGCTGGTCGACGAACGCTGGACCGTCCGCGGGCTGCTGGGCTGGCGGCGCGACGACAGCCAGTTCACTCCGGCGGCCAACAAGGCATTGCTCGGGCCGTTGCCCGCTGACCGCGACCTCGCCTACCCGTATGCGCGCGTGCAATGGATCGAGAACGACTTTGCCACGACGCACAACCTCAATCAGATCGCCTTCACCGAGGACCTGCACTACGGCCTGTCCGCCAACCTCGGCCTCGGCCTCGCGAACCCGGCGTTCGGCGCCGATCGCCGGGCGGTGCTGATCGACGGCTCCGTCGCGCATGGCTGGCGTTTCGGCGCCGGTCAGAACCTGTTCGTGGCCGGCAGCGCGGCCGGGCGGCTGTCATCCGGGCAGCTGCAGGATGCGCTGGCCAGCGGCAGCGCGAGCTATTACCTGACCACCTCGGAGCTGACCAAGTTCGTGATCAGGCTGAGCGCGGATGAAGGTCACGGCCTGGACGTCGACCACTTCCTGCAGCTTGGCGGCGATACGGGACTGCGCGGCTATCCGCTGCGCTACCAGAGCGGCAGCGGGCGCGGGCTGCTGAGCCTCGAAGAGCGGGTCTATACGCCCTGGTTTCCGTGGCGGCTGGTGCACGTGGGCGGCGCCGTGTTCTTCGATGCCGGCCGCACCTGGGGTGCCGCGCCGATCCCGACGCCCTACCTCGGGCTGCTCAAGGATTTCGGCGCCGGCCTGCGTCTGGGCAACGCGCGCTCCTCCTTCGGCAACGTCATTCACATCGACGCCGCCGTCCCGCTGGATGCGCAGGCCGACATCTCGAAGGTGCAGATCCTCGTCAGTACCGAGAAGAGCTACTAGGGCGCTGGCACGGGTAGGGCGCTAGAACATACCGGAGGGATCGACCTCGCCCGCGGCCGGATCGAGCCTGCGCGCGGCGATGAAGTCCCCGGTGATCATCGAGTCGTAGCCCAGACCGGGCCCGACCATCGGGTAGACGCCCGCATCCGGATCGATGATGACCTCCAGGAACGCGGGGCCCTGGAAGTGCAGGAATTCCTCGATCACCGCCGGCACGTCCTGCCGCCGGTCCAGGCGCCGCGCCCATGGAAACGCGTCCGCGAGAGCGGCGCGCACGAAATCCTTCTTGTGCAGCGACTTGTCGCTGCCGGAGAGGCGTCCCTTGAAGAACAGCTTCTGCCACTGCTTGACCATGCCGTCGCCGAAGTTGTTCAGCACCACCACCTTGATCGGCAGGTCGTAGGTCGTGACGGTCTCGAGTTCTCCGAGATTCATGCGGATGCTGGCGTCGCCATCGAAGTCGATCACGAGGCGGCCGGGATTGGCGAACTGCGCGCCGATCGCGGCCGGCAGGCCGAAACCCATCGTGCCCATGCTGCCGGAGGTCAGCCACAGCCTCGGGGCGCTGAAATCGAACATCTGCGCGGCCCACATCTGGTGCTGGCCCACTCCGGTCGTGATGATCGCCTCGCCGCGCGTATGCCGGTTGATCTCCTCGATCACGTAGTGCGGCTGCACCAGTTCGCTGGCCCGGTCGTAGTTCATCGCGTGGCGCGACTTGAGGGCCGCGAGCTCGGCGCGCCAGGCCGCGAAATCCGTGCGCGCGCCGCCACGGCTGCGGTAGAACGCCAGCAGCGAGCGCAGCGCATCGCCCAGCAGCCCGATGTGGCTCCAGTGCGCGTGCTTGACCTTGTTGATCTCGGCCTGGTCGACGTCCAGGTGCGCGATGCGCCGCGCGTTGCGCGCGAACTTGCGCGGATCACCGGCCACGCGGTCATCGAAGCGCGCGCCCGACGGCGATCAGGAAGTCGCAGTCCTCGACCGCGTAGTTCGCGAATGCGGCACCGTGCATGCCCAGCATGCGCATCGACAGCGGATGCGTCGTATCGATCGCGCCGATGCCCATCAGCGTCGTGACGACCGGAATGCCGCAGCTCGGTCGCCAGTTCGGTCAGTGCCCCGGAAGCCTCGCCGTTGATGACACCGCCGCCGGCATAGATCAGCGGGCGACGCGACTCCGACAGCAGCTGGAAGAAGCTGGACGCGAGGCCGTCGCCGAGCGCGTTTGACGTCACGGCGTGCAGCCGCTGGCGATAGCCCGGGATGGCGAGCTGGCCCCGGCCCTGGAACACGCCGGTCCAGTTCTGCATGTCCTTCGGCACGTCGATGACCACGGGCCCGGGACGCCCGGTGCGCGCGATCTCGAACGCGGTGCGCATCGTGGCTTCCATCCGCGTGCGGATCGGTGACCAGGAACACGTGCTTGGCGACCGACCCCATCAGGCGACGCCACGGGCGCTTCCTGGAACGCGTCCGTGCCGACCGCGGCGGTCGCGACCTGGCCGCAGATCACGACGATCGGCACCGAGTCGGCCATGCAGTCGCGGACCGGAGTGACCGTGTTGGTCGCGCCGGGACCGGAGGTCACGAGGCATACCCCGACCCGGCCGGTCGAGCGTGCGTAGCCCGCGGCCATGAATCCGGCACCCTGCTCGTTGGCCGGCACGATCAGCGGTATCTGCCGGCCAGCCTTGAGCTTTTGCTCCTCGTTGAACACGAAGACCGCGTCGTAGGTCGGGAGGATGGCGCCGCCACTGTAGCCAAAAATGGCCTCGACGCCCTCGTCGGCGAGCACCTGCACGATCATCTGCGCACCGGACATGAGCTTTCCGGCCAGCGGATGGATCGGCGGCCGCACCAGTGTCGCAACCTCTTGCATCCGAAGATTATGGCCGAGCGGGCCGCCGATTGGCTATTCTGGTCGTTCCGGCGGGGGGTTTTCCCGCACACCGGCCCGGCCGCAAGTGCCGGCACCCACCAGCATGCGCCACATCATCGGGATCCTGCTGCAGAACGAATCGGGCGCGCTGACACGCGTGGCCGGCATGTTCTCGAGCCGCGGCTACAACATCGAATCGCTGTCGGTGGCGCCGACCGACGATCCGACGGTCTCGCGCCTCACGCTCGTCACCAGCGGCTCGGAGGCCGTGATCCTGCAGATCGCCAACCAGCTCAACAAGCTCGTGGACGTGGTCAGCGTCGAGGACATGACTCGTGGCGAGCACATCGAGCGCGAGCTGGTGCTGCTGAAGCTGCGCGTCGACGCGATGCGCCGTGACACCGTGCGCGGTTTCGTGGTGCGCACCGGCGGCCGGGTGCTCGATCCGTCCAGCGAGTGCTTCATCGTCGAACTGCTCGGCAGCGAGGCCGAGATCAACGGCTTCATGCGTTCGCTGGCCACGCATGCCGAGCTGATCGAGGTGGTGCGCAGCGGCGCGCTCGGCATCAGCCGCGATCAGCGTGCCCTGAGGCTGGTGGACACGGCAGCGCCGGCGGGACAGTCCACCCCATAGAACACCTGGCCGGTCCGAGAACCGACCGGTGCGCCGGCGGCGTCCCGTCAGGGAATCAGCGCCGTTGCGCCCTGGCGCTGCGCTCGCTAGAGCGCGGCGTTGTCGGTCTCGCCGGTGCGGATGCGGATCACGCGGTCGATGTCGGTGATGAAGATCTTGCCATCACCGACCTTGCCGGTCTTGGCAGCCTTGAGCACCGCCTCGACGACCTGGTCCACGAGATCGCTGCGCACCGCGACTTCGACGCGCGTCTTGGGCACGAAGTCCACGACATACTCGGCGCCACGATAGAGTTCCGTATGGCCGCGCTGCCGGCCGAAGCCCTTGACCTCGGTGACGGTCATTCCCGACACGCCGATCTCCGACAATGCCGCCCGGACATCGTCGAGCTTGAAGGGCTTGATAATCGCGGTAATCAATTTCATGCGAGAACTCCCGCTTCGATATTCTCAGGGTCGGCACTCCGGCGTCCCGATGATGCACCTTTCGTGCCACGCCGGAGCCCAGGCATTTGCGCCGTGCCCGTGCTCCGCATCATCCGCATGGAATCCGCGGCGGCACCACGCCGGGGCAACCAGTGTACGGCATTGCCCGCTGTTGGTGCGACGCGTCGCGACGCGCATCAGCGCAGCACCACGAGCAGGTCCTTGGCGTCCACCTGCGTTCCCGGACGCACCACGACCTCCCCGACCAGTCCGTCCATCTCGGCCCGCACCGCGGCCTCCATCTTCATCGCCTCCAGCGTCGCGACCACATCGCCGCGTGCGATCTTCTGGCCCACCGCCACGCCGATCGAGGCGATGGTGCCGGGCATCGGGGCGCCGATGTGGCGCGGATTGCCGGGATCCACCTTGCGTTGCGGCGGGCGGGTCGGGACCTGACTGCGGTCCGTGACGCGGATCGAGCGCGGCGCCCCGTTGAGTTCGAAGAACACCGTGCGCGTGCCGTCTTCGTGCGGCTCGCTCTTGGTCACGTAGCGCACGATCAGCGTCTTGCCAGGTTCCAGATCGACGTTGATCTCCTGGCCAGGCTCCATGCCATAGAAGAACACCGGGGTCGGCAGGATCGCGACGTCGCTGAAGCGACGGCGGTCGGCCGCGTAGTCCGCGAATACCTTGGGGTACATCAGGTAGGACGCGAATTGCGCGTCGGTGACCGGATGGGCGGCGCGCGCGCTCGCCTCGGCACGCAGCGCATCCAGGTCGGCGGGCGGCATCAGCTCGCCGGGGCGCGCGGTGCGCGGCGCGGCCCCCTGGAGCACCTTGCGTTGCAGGCCCTCGGGGAACCCGCCGATCGGCTGCCCGAGATCGCCGCGAAACAGCTGGATGACGGATTCGGGAAAGGCGATCTCGGTGTCCGGGTCGAGTATGGCCTGTC
>CAWIQV010000031.1:0-43831 GCA_963838275.1 uncultured Gammaproteobacteria bacterium
CGGGCGGGGTCGATGCCGGCGTCCAACGCGACTTGCTTGACCATGCGGGCAAAGCCCTGGCGGGTCAGCGCGCGGCCCTCGCGGCCGGGGAACAGGTATCGGGCCGGGCGCTTGCGGCTGGCCACCAGGGCGGCGGCGGCTTCCTTGGCGGCGTCGGACAGCGGCACGATGCGCTCGCGGCCGCCCTTGCCGCGGACCAGCAGCACGCGGCGTCGCCGGCCAAGGCGGTGCGCGGGCAGGGCCAGGAGTTCGGAGACCCGCAGGCCGGTGGCGTAGAGGATTTCCAGCGCGGCGCGCATCGGCAGGGCCTGCGCCGGCGGCCGGACGGCGGCGGCGGCGAGCAGTGCGTCGACCTCCTGCTCGGTAAGGAATTTCGGCAGCGGTCTTGGCAGACTGCGGCGCATCCAGCAGTTGCGTTGGATCATCCGGCGCGCACGCTCTCGCGCACCAGGAACCGGTAGAACTGCCGCAGCGCCGACAGTTTTCGCGCCGCCGTGCGCGCGGCCAGGCCGGCAGCCGACAGGCGGGCCAGATGGGCGCGCAGGGTTTCGGCCTCGCGCGCCCGCCACGCTGTCGCCGCGCGCGGCGGCGAAAGCGGCGAAATCGGCGAGGTCGGCTGCGTAGGCGATCAGCGTGTTGCGGGCGGCGCCGCGCTCGGCGGCCAGCATTTCCAGGAACGCCTCGACGTGGCGGTCCATTGGCTCGCGCTCTTCGGCTGGAAGCGGTCGTTTGGCAGCACTTTCTGGATCTGCTGCGGGTGCGGCTCCGGCGGGAAGGCGCCGAGCACCAGGAACCCGACGCCGAGCGCGACCAGGCCGAGCAGCACGACGATCAGGAACATCCGATGCATGGCACTCCGGTGCACAGTGCGGTACGCAAGTCCGGGCGGCAGCTTGGCCTGGACCTTGGCGCCTGTGCTAGCCTTCGCGCGCCATGACACGCAACACCGCCCTGAAGGAAGTCATTCACCCTGCCGCGACGTGGTCGCCGGGCGCAGCATCGTGCTGGTCGGGCTGATGGGGGCGGGCAAGACCTCGATCGGCCGGCGGCTGGCCGCGCGACTCGGGCTGCCGTTCCGCGACGCCGACGCCGAGATCGAGCTGGCGGCCGGCTGCACCGTGCCCGAATTGTTCGAGCGCTTCGGCGAGCGCGGAGTTCCGCGACGGCGAGCGCCGCGTGATCCGCCGGCTGCTGGCCGGCGAGCCGCTGGTGCTGGCGACCGGCGGCGGCGCGTTCATGGACCCGGAGACCCGCGCGGCGATCCGGCGCGAGGCCGTCTCGGTCTGGCTGCGCTGCACGCTGCCGACGCTGTTGCGCCGCGTCGCCGGGCGCACCCATCGGCCGCTGCTGAACGGCGGCGACCCGGCCGAGGTGCTGCAGCGGCTGATGGCCGCGCGCCACCCGGTCTATGCCGAGGCCGACATCATCGTCGATTGCGGCGACGAGAGCCCGGAGGTCACCACCGGCCAGGTGCTGGACGCGCTGCTGGCCTGGCAGCCGCCGCGGCGGCTGTCCTTGGCGTTGAGCAGCGGCAGCTACGACGTGGTGGTGGGCGACGGGTTGCTGGCCCGCGCCGGCGCGCTGCTGGCGCCGGTGCTGCCGCAGAAGCGGGCGGTGGTGGTGACCGACGAAGCGGTGGCGCGGCTGCATCTGCCGGCGCTGCTGCGAGGCTGGCGGAGACCGGCTTTGCGGCGCAGCAGATCATCGTGCCGGCAGGCGAGACGTCGAAGAGCCTGGACAGCTATGCCGCAGGTGGTGGACGCGCTGCTCGACTGCCGGGGTGGAACGGCGGACCGCGGTGATCGCGCTGGGCGGCGGCGTGGTGGGCGACCTCGCCGGCTTCGCGGCGGCGACCACGCTGCGCGGGCTGCCGTTCGTGCAGGTGCCGACCACGCTGCTGGCGCAGGTGGACAGTTCGGTCGGCGGCAAGACCGGCATCAATACGCGGCACGGCAAAAATCTGCTCGGCGCGTTCCACCAGCCGCGCATGGTGCTGGCCGACACCGCGACGCTGGCGACGCTGCCGCTGCGCGAGCTGCGCGCCGGGCTATGCCGAGATCGCCAAGGCCGGGCTGATCGGCGACGCCGCGTTCTTCGCGTGGTGCGAGGCGCAACGGCGCGGCGGTGGTCGGCGGCGATCGCGCCGCGCAGGCCGAGGCGGTGCTGCGCGCGTGCGCCTTCAAGGCGCAGGTGGTCGGCGACGACGAGCGCGAGGAAAAGCCGAACGACGGGCGCGCGCTGCTCAATCTCGGCCACACGTTCGGCCACGCGCTGGAGGCGGAGCTCGGCTACGGCACGCATCCTGCACGGCGAGGCGGTGGCGACCGGGATCGGGCTGGCGTTCCGGCTGTCGGCGCAGCTTGGGCTTGTGTCCGCCGGCGGATGCTGGAGCGCGTGGTCGGGCATCTCGACGCGTCGGGCTGCCGGCGGAGTCTGCGCGATGCTGAACCGGCGGCTGTCGGCGGAGCGGCTGGTCGGGCACATGCGTCGCGACAAGAAGATGCGGGACGGGCGGCTGACGTTCGTGCTGGTGCGCGGGATTGGCCAGGCGTTCACCCGGGGGGACGTTCCGGTCGAGGCGGTGACGGCGCTGCTTCGGGACGCGGGGTGCGAGGCGTAAGTTCCTGTTCAGGCGATGCCAAGAAACATCGCCAGCGCGCGGTTGACCTGGACCATGGTGGCATCGTCCACGCGTCCAATGACTTCGCCGACCCTTTTGCGTGGGCCGGCAAGGTGAAATCGCTGTCCACGGACGAACACAGCGGTTACCGGCGGCTCGCCATGAAATATCCCCACGGCGTTGTGCGTCATGGCCAAGGCGAATACGTAGTCGGAACGATCCATACACAAACCATTGACGGCTATTGGTCGCAGTTGAAGCGCCAGATAATCGGCGTTCACCATTGGGTAAGCGCTAAGCATCTTGACCAATACGTGTCCGAGTCGTCGTGGCGTTACAACCGCCGCGCCATGGGCGAGGGCGAGCGCGTCAATGCCCTAGTGACCGACTCCACGGGCCGGTTGACCTACAAGGCGCTGATCGCGTGACCAAGAATAAGGGTCGTAAGAACGACCCACCACTATGGCTCGATTTCAGCTTCGCCGAATTGCTGGAGCGGTACGCCAATACCAGCCTTCCCGAAACGAAAGAACTGGAAGGGTTGGCCCGAACAAAGCGAAGGGCGGTGGACTCCATCCCACCGCCCTCTGATGCAAAGATAACGCCAGATCGGCCCCTGCGGCGGCGACCGAAAAAGTCTATTTCTTCTTGACGTTATCGAACCGGGATGGTGGCTTGCGCCACACCCACCGGACAAACTTCGGCCTACCGCCTTTTATGCGGTAATGTGGACGCACTGGTAACGATCAGTCACGGCGGGGGCCTTTCATGGCAATCCGCACTTGACCGTTTCGATTCAGTATTGTAACGATTCCGAGGCTGACTGAAATCGTCGCGGCTGCTTCTGACGGCCAAGGCGGTAGGGTTATGACTAGGCAAGGCGGCCGCTTTGGGGGGCAATCCCGGGGCGGCCGTTTTGTTTCAGCCTCAACGGTGTAACCATCCTCATTCGTCAACGCAAGTAGGTTTTTTCAACGAGCTGTGGAATGTCATGGCTGGCCGTGATAAGGTGCACTCTTAAAGTCACGGCGGAGTCAGAAAATGTCGGTGGAGCGGGCGGAGCGCGACAAGCGCCAGATCGTCGAGCAGATCGAAGAGTTGGAGAGAAAGCTTGAGAAAATCGTAATCTATATCGAGATGGCGCGCATCTACGGCGGCGAAACGAACGACTCTCCGGTGGTAAATGAACCCGGGGGCGAAACGATTACCAACCGGGGCGGTCGCCCGGCCGGGATGAGCAATAGTGCGGCGATTATAGCAGCCAGCAAGGACATTCTCCGCGCGCACGGCCAGCGAATCGGGTCGCGCGCGCTTTACCCACTCTTGCAGAAGCGAGGCTTGACGGTGGGTGGCAAGGACCCGGTGAACGGGTTGGCGCGGATTTTGTCGCAGAACGACGGGTTCACAGCGGACCGGCGGCTAGGATGGGGGTTGCCGGAATGGGAAGCAAATGGCACGACGGAGAACGAAATTCGGCTGCCAACGCATCCGACCGCCGAGCAGACCGAGAAGCTCCATGCCTTGGGGTGGACGGACGACGACATTCGGGACGCCAACGCAGTTGAGCGGACGGAGGCAATCCAGTCCCGGCGTTCACCGCCGTTATAAGCATGGAGACGCCACGACGCAGTTGGGGTTACTTGGGCTTGGGTCACTCACGTATATAGATGCCTTTGCGTGATGGTGTCTGTGGCTTGTCGATCATGACGTGCGACCGATGTGTAAGGCCATTCGCCTCGCTGGGTGCAAGGTCAAGGCGCAACAGTGGCACGTTGACCAGAGTGCTGGTGATCGGCAGCATCGAAACGTCGGCAAGGTCGCTGAAAGCATCCGCCTGAACGACCAGCGCCGGGCGCGGTTTGCCCTGCTCGCCCTGCAGCGCAACGGTCACGAGATCGCCTCGTTTCACGTCGTCCAGCCAGTCCGATCGGATGCCTCGAACCAGGCTTCGACCCGCTGATCCCCGGTCTCGGCCGCGGCGAGCACCCTGCATTGCCGACGGCACTCTTCGAGAAAGCCTGGCGCCTTTGTGTCCGGTACCCAGATTTGCACGGGCCGGAGACCGGCGGCCCTCAGTTTGTCGCGGCGACGCTGAACGCGTTGCGAATTCGTCGCTCGGCTTCCCATCGGGACTTGCTCCAGCCGGAGGACTGCGTGCGCCCAACCGGTATGGCGTTACATGTAGCCCGTTGCCTCGAGCATTTCCAGCGCCCATGCCTTTGGCCGGCGTGCTTTTTCACGCCGGCCTTCCAGGCGTGCCGCACTCGTCCGATTAACCCCGGCCCCGCTGCTGATGCGCGGCGGCGTGCATTTGCGCGTGTGGCGCCGCAGGATTGGCAGTGGCATGCATTTGCGGACGCGGTGCTGCCGGTCGGTCCGTCGCATGCATTTGCGGATGCGGTGCCGCCGGTCGGTCCGTCGCATGCATCTGTGGACGCGGTGCCGCTGGTCTGACGGCCGCTTTGGCTTCTGGCCGCGGTGAAGTCACAACACCTCCGCGGGCTGCCCGCGCATGAGCCGCCTGTCGTGCCGCCACGACGCCGGCGCCATGCAACTCGCCTGGCCGGGCGGTCGCGGCAATCGGCGGACGGCCGTGGTTTTCGGTCGCCAGCAAGCGACCGATCGCTGCGCGCCGCCTCGACATGGGCGGCCTGCGCCTGGGTCGGCGGCAACGTGGCGCTCGTGCGCGAAGGCTTCCTGCTGCCGCGGTCGGCCGCACGGCGATGCCGCCGGTGCCGCCATTGTAGCTGACGTGGCTTGTCGTTGTTGTTGATGACGGTCTCGGTTGTAGACGTTGGTGATGTGCACGCCGCCGAAATTGTTCACGGCGCGGTTGTAGGCGAACTGGCCGTTGTCCCAGCGGCCGCCCCAGTAGCCGAAGCCGCCGTAGCCGAAGCCGTAATTGATGCCGCCATAGAAGCCGACGTCGGCCCCCAGTAGCCGGCGTTGAAGGCGTAGACGCCGTCGCTCCAGCCCCAGTAGCCCGGCGTCCACAGCAGGCCGACGGTCGGCGGCAGCACCCAGGTGCCGGGCACCCAGTAATAGCCGGCGTCGCCATAGGCCCAGTAGCCGGGCGTCCAGATGTAGCCGGGCGCCGGGATCGGCGGCTGCACGTAGACCGGCAATACCGGTGGCGCGACGGTTATCGACACGCCGACGGAAACCTGCGCGGCCGCGAGGTTCGGCGTGAGCGTCAGTGCGGAGGTCGCGAGCAGAAGCGGGAAGAGATAGCGGGAAATGCGCATTTGATTTTCCTCTCGCCAATTGGGTGGACCGTAATGCGGCAGTGCGAGATTCTTCGCGCGGCATTGTGTCCGCGATGCGGCGGGAATCATGACCGCATTATGGTTTGTGCAAGTGCCGCACTGGCCGAAAACTATCGTCGGCAGGAAGAAACCGCCGCTTTGTCGGCGTCAAATCAAGGTGATTAATAAAATTGTTGTCGGCTATTGTCCTAACGATTACTCGCCGTCCATGTAAGGGGTTGTCAATAAAGCTTGTCCCGATAGCTTGCGTCGATACCCGCGTCGGCCGTGGCGGCCTCGACGCCGGCGACCTGGTCGGCGATCACCTGGCCCAGCGTGGGGAACGCCTTTCGCTCGATCTGTACGGCAGGATCCCAGAGCCGTGAGCGGATCAGTGCCTTGCCGCAGTGGAAATAGGTTTCTTCCACCGTAATCAGCAGGCCGGTTTTCGGTACCTTTCCCTGCGCCTCCACCCGGCTCAGCAAGTCCGCGTCCGTGGTCACCCGCGCGCGTCCATTGACCCGCACGGTCTCGTCGATCCCAGGCACGAAGAAAATCAGCGCGACGCCGGGATTGGCGAGAATATTGGAGAAACTATCGACGCGGCGATTGCCCGGGCGATCGGGCAGCAGCAGCGTGTTGTCGTCGAGGATCGCGACGAAACCCGGTGCGTCACCGCGCGGGCTGGCGTCCATTCCGCCCTGCCCGTCGGACGTCGCCAGCACCGCGAACGGCGACAATGCGATGAAGCGTCGGCAATGCGCATCCAGCTTCGGCAGTGCCTTGTTGGCGGCGAGTGGGCTCACCGCTCCGAAATGCTCGCGCAGTCCCGCGGGATCGGTGATGTCGTTCATGGCGGCCTCCTGTCGATCCGCCAGCGTAGGGTGCCGCACCTCCCACGGGCAAGCCGGCTCGGCGCTCGGCGCGCAGCCGGTCAGCGCCCCGCCGCCATCGCCCGCACCGGGGCCGGCGCGGTTGCCGCCCCGGCAAGCCCATACACGCCTCGCGCGCCGGCCGCGGCGAACCGGTCGGTGATGCCCAGCACCGTCTCGGCGCCGCCGAGATAGAGCAGGCCGTCCGGCGGCATCTGCCTGGCGATCGCCTCCAGCACCTGCGCCTTGGTCGGCTGGTCGAAATAGATCAGCACATTGCGGCAGAACACGATGTCGAACTGGCCGAGCGGCCGCAGATCGCGCAGCAGGTTGCATTCGCGGAACTGCACCATGCGCGCGGATCGGCTCGGTCGATGCGCCAGCTGTCGCCGTCCTTGCTTGAAATATTTCACCAGCAACTGGATCGGCAGGCCGCGCTGCACCTCGAACTGGCGTGTAGACCGCCTTCGCTTGCGCGCAGCGAGTCTGCTCGCGCGAGATGTCGGTGCCGACGATCTCGACGTGCCGGCCGGCTCAGCTGCGCCCGCGCTCTCCGCCAGGATCATCGCCAGCGAATAGGCTTCCTGCCCGCGCTCGACAGGCCGCCGACCAGATGCGCAGTCGCGCCGACGGCGGCCGCGCGGCCATGCAGCCGCGGCAGGGCGTGCGTCCGGAAATGCGCGAACGGCTTGTCGTCGCGGAAGAAGAAGCTCTCGTTGGTGGTCATCGCCTCGATGACGTCGCGCTCCAGCTGCCCGCGCCGGCACCGGCTGCGGATGACGCTGTCCGCCAGCGCATCGAGATCGCGCAGCCCGTGTCGCTTCAGGATCGGCCGCCAGGCGCGTTTCCAGCAGGTAGACCTTGTCCGGCCCGATCACCAGGCCGGAGCCGCCGTGCAGCAGCGCCGCGAGCATGTCGAAGCGATTGCGGTCTCATGCTGCGCGACGTCCTTGTCAGCAATGCTCGAGCACCTGTCGGCCGGCGATCTCCGGCAGCGGCAGCACCGCGCTGGCACAGCCCGGCCTGCGCGATCGCGCCGGGCATGCCCCAGACCACGCTGGTCGCCTCGTCCTGCGCGATCGCGGTACCGCCGGCGTCGACCACGCGCGCGGGTGCCGGCGAGGCCGTCATGGCCCATGCCGGTCAGCATCACCACCAGCACGCGGCCGCCGCAGGCGTGCGCGGCGCTGCGCAGCATCGGATCGACCGACGGGCCGGCAGAAATTCTCCGGCGGGTCGTCGGTCAGCCGGGCGCGCAGCGCCCCTGCGGCTGCCCTCGACCAGCAAATGCCGGTCGCCCGGCGCCAGCACAGATCCGCCCGGGCTGCAGCGGCTCGCCGTCGCGTCGCCTCGGCGCAGGGCATGCCGCCGAGCTTGGTCAGATGCTCGGCCAGGATCGGCGTGAAGGTCGGCGGCATGTGCTGGGTCAGCACCACGGGGACCGGCAGTTTCGGCCGAGTCCCTGCACCAGGGTGAACAGCGCCTGCGGCCCGCCGGTGGAACTGCCGATCGCCAGCAACAGCGGCGCCTGGCGCGACGGCGGCGCGCAGCCGCGATCGCGGCGGCCGCGCGGCCTGCGCCGGGCGTGCCGCGCCGCAGCCGCGCGAGGCCCTTGACCTTGGCGATCAGTTCGCGCCGGAAACTGTCGTCGGCGATCGCCGCCGTGGACGGCTTCGGCACATAGTCGGCCGCGCCCAGCCGCAGCGCCGCATGGCGATGTCGGCGCCGCGGGTGGTCAGCGTGCTCGCCATGATGACGCGCAGGCCCGGGATCGGCGCGCAGCAGCAGCGGCAGCGCCGCCATGCCGTCCATCACCGGCATTTCGATGTCGAGCACCACCACGTCGATCCGCGCGCTGCGGGCTGCCGCGCATTCGTCCAGCGCCTGCTGGCCGTTGCCGACGCGCGCCACCACGCGGATCTGCGGGTCGCTCTCCAGCATGCGGGCGATGGCGCCGCGGATCACCACGCGAATCGTCGCAGATCATGACGCGGGCGACGTCGCCCTTGCGCCTGGCGCGGCGGCCACCGGCCGGCGGCGCGGCGAGTGTCACAGCAGGCCGACCTGCGCGAATTTGCCGACCAGGATTTCCTCGTCGAACGGCTTCATGATGAATTCCTGCGCGCCGTGCTCGATCGCCTGCTCGATGTGCCACATGTCGTTCTCGGTCGTGCAGAACAGCACCGGCGGGTTGCCGGGCCCGAATTCCCGGCGCAGCGCCTTGAGGAACTCCAGCCCGTCCATCACCGGCATGTTCCAGTCCAGCAGCACGCAATCCGGGCAGCGCGGCGGCGGCAGGCATCCAGCGCCTCCTGCCCGTCCTCGGCCTCCTCGACGGTGAAGCCGTGGCCTTCCAGGATGCGGCGCGCGACCTTGCGCACCACCCGGCTGTCATCGACGACCAGGCACAGCCGCGCTTCCGCATGCCGCCGCGGCCAGCTCAAACGTCCTGCGACAGGCCAGCAGGCGGCCGACGTCCAGCACGACCAGCAGCCGCGCCAGCCAGCCGGTAGATGCCGAGGCTGTAGGCGGCCCAGGCCGCCGGCAGGGTCGGCGGATTGCGCTCGAACGTGCTCGCCGGCAGGCTCAGCACCTCGCTCACCTGGTCGACCAGCAGCGCGTAAAGCTCGCCGCCGTGCTCGGCCACCACCGACATGCGCGCCGCGTCGGCCGCCGCTTCCGGCAGTCCCAGCCGACGGCGCAGGTCGATCGCGGTGACGATCCGGCCGCGCAGGTTCAGGCTGCCTGCGATCTCGGGCGGCGCCAGCGGAATGCGCGTGATGGCCTGCTCGCCCAGCACGTCGCGCACCCCCAGAACCGGCACGCCGCACAACTGGTCGGCCACCGTCAGCGTGACGAAGACCTGGTCTGACTGGGGCGCATCGGAGTGGGGCGTGTCATTTGCAGGCTGCTCGAGAACGGTCGATGTCATGATAGCATTCCCTTACGCGGCCATGCGCAGTTCGGTGCGTGCCGCCAGGCACTGCCGCAGGCTGCCCAGCAGGGTCTCGCGCTCGAATTTTTGCACGTAATCGGTGAAGCCGGCGGCGCGGCCGGTCTCGATCGCCTGCGCCGAGCCGCGCCCGGTCAACGCGATTACCGGCAGCTCCGCCCAGGCGCCGCCGGCGCGGACCCGGCGGACGAATTCGTTGCCGTCCATGTCGGGCATTTCGATGTCCGACACGATCGCATCGAACATCAGCCCGGCCTCGCGCATGGCCAGCGCCTGCGCCGCGTCCGGTCGCGGTCGCCACCTCGTAACCCGCCGCCGATAGCGCCGGGACCAGCAGATGGCGGAAGAAGGCGCTGTCCTCGACCACCAGGATACGCGGCGACGCCGGCACCCCGCCGCTCTCGCGGGCGCCGGCGAACCAGTCCGGGAAGGCCTGGGTCAGCCAGTAGCCGATGTCGATGATGTCGGTGGCATGCCCGGCAATCACGCCGGTGCCGAGCATTGGCCCAGACTCGTGCCGCTGCTGCGCGCGCGACACACGGGGGGCGCAAGCCATGGATAGGTTCTGGCTGGCACGCTATCCGGCCGGCACGCCGGCCGACATCGACCCGTCGGAATTCGCATCCCTCAAGGCGCTGATCGAGGCCGCCTGCAGACGCTACGCCGAACGCATCGCCTATCACAGCATGGGCAGCACGATCAGCTATCGCGCGCTCGACGCGCGCTCGGCCGCCTTCGGCGCCTGGCTGCAACGCGCCGGCTTCCAGCGCGGGGATCGCATCGCGATCATGCTGCCGAACCTGTTGCAGTATCCGATCGCGATGTTCGGGGCGCTGCGTGCCGGGCTCACCGTGGTCAATACCAACCCGCTGTACACCGCCGAGGAGCTCGTCGTACAGCTCAAGGACAGCGGCGCGGTGGCGGTGGTCGTGCTCGAGAACTTCGCCGCGACGCTGCAGGCAGCCCTGCCGGCCACCAGCGTGCGCGCCATCATCGTCACCGGCGTGGGCGATCAGCTGCGCGCCCCGAAGGGAATGGTCGTGAACTTCGTGCTGCGCTACGTGCAGAAGAAGGTGCCGCCGTGGCGCATTCCCGGCGCGCATCGGTTCAACGCGGTGCTCGCCGCCGGCAGCGCGATGACGCTGCAGCCGGTCGAACTGGGACACGAGGACCTGGCCTACCTGCAGTACACCGGCGGCACGACCGGGGGTCCGAAGGGCGCGATGCTCACGCACGGCAACATGGTCGCGAACATCCTGCAGTGCCGCGCCTGGTTCCAGCAGGTCGCGCTCGAGCACGTCACGTTCGTGTGCGCGCTGCCGCTCTACCACGTGTTTTCGCTCACCGCGAACTGCCTGCTGTTCACCTCGCTCGGGGGCACCGGGCTGATGATCGTCAATCCGCGGGACTTCCGGGATTTCGTGCGCCAGTTGCGCTCCCACCCGCCGATGTTCTTCATGGGCGTGAACACGCTGTTCAACGCGCTGATGCACACCCCGGGCTTCGCCGCGGTGGACTTCTCGCGCCTGGTCGCGACCATCGCGGGCGGCATGGCGCTGCAGAGCTCGGTCGCGCAGCGCTGGCACGAGCTCACCGGCTGTCACGTGACGCAGGGCTGGGGCCTGACCGAGGCGTCGCCGGTCGGCTGCTGCTGCAAGCTGGTGGGCGCCGATGCCGCGTACAACGGCTCGATCGGGCTGCCGCTGCCTTCCACCGAGATCACGGTCCGCGACGAGGCCGGCACCGATCTCGGCATCGGCGCGGTGGGCGAGATCTGCCTGAAGGGGCCGCAGGTGATGCGCGGCTACTGGCAGCGTCCCGAGGAGACGGCGCAGGTGATGCTCCCGGGTGGCTGGCTGCGCACCGGCGACATCGGGCGCATCGACCAGCATGGCTTCGTGTTCATCGAGGACCGCAAGAAGGACATGATCATCGTGTCCGGGTTCAAGGTGTACCCGAACGAGATCGAGGACGTGATCGCGCGCTGCCCCGGCGTGCTCGAGGTCGCCGCGGTGGCCGAGCCCGACGAGCATTCCGGCGAGGTCGTCGCGCTGTTCATCGTTCGCAAGGACCCGGCGCTGACCGAGGAGGCGGTGCGCGAGCACTGCCACCGGCACCTGACGGCCTACAAGCGGCCGCAGCACATCTATTTCCGCGCCGAACTGCCGAAGACCAACGTCGGCAAGATCCTGCGGCGTGCGCTGCGCGACGAACTCGCGGGCCGGTCAGCGGGCGGCTGACGGCGCTACGGCGACGGCGATCTGCTGCTGGATCGCCTCCGCGGCGGCCCTGGGGTCGGCCGCGTCGCGGATCGGGCGGCCGACGACGATGTAGTCCGCGCCGTACTCGAAGGCCTGCGGAACCGACACCACGCGTTTCTGGTCATCGACCGGGCGGTTGTCCACCGGCCGCACGCCGGGCGTCACGACCAGCAGCTTCGGTCCGAGCGCGGCGCGCATCGCGCGCGATTCGAGCGCCGAGGCGACGACCCCGTCGCATCCCGCCTCGAGCGCGCGCCGCGCGCGCGACAGCACCAGCTGCTCGACGTCGCACTGGAAGCCGAGGTCGGCGAGATCGCCGCGGTCCAGGCTCGTGAGCACGGTGACCGCGAGCACGCCCACGTCGCCCTTGGCCGCCGCCGCGGCCTCCATGATGGACTGGTTGCCGTGCACGGTCGTGAAGCTGACACCGCGGCCGTGGAGCTGGCGCACCGCCGCCGCGACCGTGGCGGGGATGTCGAAGAATTTCAGGTCGACGAACAGCCGCAGGTCACGCGCGGCCATCCAGTCGAGCAGCTCGAAGTAGCCGCCGGCCATGAACAGCTCGAGTCCGAGCTTGTAGAAACGCACCGCGTCGCCGAGTCGCCCGACCAGCGCGCGCGCGGCGGTGGCGTCGGGAACATCGAGCGCGAAGATCAGGCGCTCGCGGGGGGGGATCGGTCGTGCTGCGTGCATCGGGGCTCTTCAGGTACGTTCCGCCGGGTCGAACAGGCGCTGGTGCTCGAGGATCGCATAGCGGTCGGTCATGCCGGCGATGTAGTCCGCGACGATGCGCAGCCGTCCGGTCTCGCCGTCGCGCTGCGCGGCGCGCTCGGCGCCGTCGCGGTATTCGGCGGGCAGCAGCCGGATGTCGCCGGCCAGCGCCTCGAACAGCTGCTGGACCACGCGCCGCGCCTTCATCGTCATGCGCAGCACGCGCTGGTGCCGGTAGACGTGCTCGAGCAGGAAACGCTTGAGTTCCAGGTGCTGCGCCTGCATGGACTCGCTCATGCCGATCAGCGGCCGGTCCCGGCCACGGACCTGCTCGATGTCCGTGACGCCGGCGGCCTCGAGCCGCGCCGCGCTCGACTCGATCACGTCGACGACGACCTCGTCGACGATCCTCCGTACGGTCTCGTGCACGCGCCGGCGGCCCTGCAGCTGCGGGTAGCAGCTGCAGCACCTGCTGGTACTGGCGCCCCACCAGCGGCACCTCGGCCGCGTCCTCGAGGGTGATCAGTCCCGGCCCGGATGCCGTCGTCGACGTCGTGGTTGTTGTAGGCGATCTCGTCGGCGAGATTGGCGAGCTGCGCCTCGAGGCTGGGCTGGCGCCGCGCCAGGAAGCGCTCGCCGAGCTCGCCGAGCTCGCGTGCCTTGGCGGGCGAGCAGTGCTTGAGGATGCCCTCGCGGCATTCGAAGGTCAGGTTGAGGCCGGGGAATGCGGCGTAGCGCTCCTCGAGCTCATCGACGGTGCGCAGCGACTGCAGGTTGTGCTCGAAGCCGCCGTGATCGCGCATGCATTCGTTGAGCGCATCCTGGCCGGCGTGCCCGAATGGCGTATGCCCGAGGTCGTGCGCGAGCGCGATCGCCTCGGTCAGCGTCTCATTGAGCGCCAGGGCGCGCGCGATCGAGCGCGCGATCTGCGCGACCTCGATCGAGTGCGTCACGCGCGTGCGGTACAGGTCGCCCTCGTGATTGACGAACACCTGCGTCTTGTAGCCGAGGCGGCGGAACGCACCGGAGTGGATGATGCGGTCGCGATCGCGCTGGTACTCGGAGCGGTATCGGGGCGGCGGCTCGGCATGGCGCCGGCCACGCGAGCGCCGCTCGTCCGCGGCGTAGGGTGCGAGCGCCGGTGGCGGCGCGGGTGGCAGCGCGCTCATCCGAAATGTTCCGCGAGCGTCGCATCGAGCGCGCCGTCCGGATAGTCACCGGTCACGATGCTGCGGCCCAGGCCTGCAAGCAGCACCAGGCGCACCCGGCCGGACTGCACCTTCTTGTCGAGCCGCATGTAGTCCAGCGCGCGCGCGGCACCGATCCTGGGCGCGGCGACCGGCAGCCCTGCGCGCTGCAGCAGCGCGTGCAGCCGCGCGACCACGCGCGCATCGAGCATGCCGAGACGCGCGGACAGGTCGGCGGCGATCAGCAGGCCGGTGCCGACGGCCTCGCCATGCAGCCACGCGATGTAGCCGGTCGCCGCCTCGATCGCATGGCCGAAGGTGTGGCCGAGGTTCAGGAACGCGCGCTCGCCCTGCTCGCGCTCGTCGCGGCTCACGATCTCGGCCTTGATCGCGCACGAGCGATGGATCGCATGGCTCAGCGCAGCGGCGTCGCGCGCCAGCAGCGCGTCGAGCTGCGACTCGATCCAGTCGAAGAACGCCGCGTCCCAGATCAGTCCGTACTTGATCACCTCGGCCAGTCCGGCGCGCAGCTCGCGCACCGGCAGGCTCGCGAGCACCGCGGTATCGGCGATCACGGCGCGCGGCTGGTGGAACGCGCCGATCATGTTCTTGCCTCCCGGGTGATTGACCGCCGTCTTGCCGCCGACCGAGGAGTCGACCTGCGCCAGCAGCGTGGTGGGCACCTGCACCAGCGCGACGCCGCGCTGGTAGCAGGCGGCGGCGAAGCCGGCCAGGTCCCCGACCACGCCGCCCCCGAGCGCGACCACGGTGACATCGCGACCGCAGCGGTTCGCGATCAGCGTGTCGAACAGGCGCGCTGCGGTCGAGAGCGTCTTGTGCTGCTCGCCATCGGCCAGCACGGCCTCGACGATCCGGCGCCCGCCCAGCGCCTCGCGGAGCAGCGGCGCGTACAGCGGCGCGACCACGGTATTGCTGACCAGCAGTACGTCTTTCCCCGGGATCTGCGCGGCGACCAGCCCCGATGCGCGCAGCAGCCCGTCCCCGACCAGGATCGGGTAGGAGCGCTCGCCCAGGCTGACGTGCAAGGTCTGCATCTTGAGATACCGTCGGAGGCGGCAGTATACGTGGCTTTGCACGCGGCGGTCAGGGCGGGTCGAGGCGGGCGCGGTATTCCTGCAGGATCAGTTCGGCGACCGCATGCACGCGGCGCCGGTCGGTCGAGGTGACCATGTCGGCGATCTCGCGATACAGCGGCTCGCGCTGCTGCATCAGCTCGGCCAGCCGCTCCTCGGGAACGCGCCCGGCCAGCAGCGGCCGGTGACGGGTGCGTCCGGCGCGCTCGGCCTGCTGCGCGACCGAGGTCTCGAGGTAGACGACCCAGCCGCGAGTCGCGAGGTCACGGCGGCTCTCGGCGTTCAGGATCGCGCCACCGCCGGTCGCGAGCACGATCCCGTCCCGCGCCGTGAGCTCCGCGATGATCTCGCGCTCGCGCGCCCGGAAACCCGCCTCGCCCTCGCGCTCGAAGATCAGCGGGATGTCCGCGCCGGTACGCTGCTCGATCTCGTGATCGCTGTCGATGAACGGCCGGTCGAGCAGCCGGGCGAGCTGGCGGCCGACCGCGGTCTTGCCGGAGCCCATCGGACCGATCAGGAAGATGTTCTGCTGCGCCAGCATTGCCCGGGTCATCGACTCCCCGGTGCAATCATAGACCAGACGCTAGTTCGTGCCCCAGCAGGCGATCGTGGTGTTGTCGCCCCCTGCATCCGTGGCCGCGGTCTGTCCACTCTGGTTCACGGTCATGACCTGGCATTGCTTGTCGTTCACCTGCGTGCCGATCGGATTGGCCTGGATCGTGTACTGGGTGGCATTCAGGGTCGGGAAGCTGATCGTGTAGTAGCCGTTGGTGGACGCGACATTGGCACCGGTCGCCGCCGGACACGGCGTAGCCGCCGCATTCAGGTAGCTGAAGTTCTGCGAATAGCAGCGCTCGAGCGCCTGGCGGTAGTACGTGATCGACTGGATCGCGTCGGTGCGCCGGCCCTGCATCACGGACTGCTGGTATGACGGCCACGCGATCGAGGCCAGGATGCCGACGATCGCGACCGTGACCATCAGCTCCACCAGCGTGAAGCCGCCGGAGCGCCGGGCCCGACCCCGGTGCCACCCGCAGGCCGCGTTACTGGCCACTGGGGGCAGCCTGACCGCCGGGCAGCGGCTGGATCAGGACCACGTGCGAGGCCGAAGAACTCGGCGGGCCGTCGAACACCAGCGAGACCATGTCGCCGATGTGGATCGCGCCGACGCTCTGGTAGGCCAGCGTGCCCGCACCGATCAGGTACTGGCGTCCGTCGATGCTGATCGCCGCATTGCCGGCGATCGCGGTCACGTGTCCGACCACCTGGGCCTGCCGGATCGTGCTGGCGGAGACCGGCCCGGCGAGCACCGCGCCGGCGAGGGCCGCGGAGGCGATCAGTGCGAGCGCGAGGCCGGCATTCTTCCGTTCATGCATGGTGCGCATCATCGTATCTCCTGCCATGCCCCATGGGCATTGCTGTCGGTATTGGTCCAGCTCGGGATGCAGCTCGTGGTTCCCGGGATCGCGGTGCAGGTCCCGGCATTGGGTCCGGTGGTCTGCTCGCCGGCGCCGGTGGTCGTGTACGCGACCGCGCTGCCCGCACCGGTGATCAGCTTCGGTGCGGCCGCATAGGCCGTGCCGAGCGACACGCCCGCGACGGTATTCCCCATGTACAGGTCGGCGCTGGTCACCGTGGAGTTACCGTTCCAGTCGAACTGCGCCACGGTCGTGGCACCACCCGTGGCGTAGTTGAACACCATGTACCAGGCCTGCCCACCCGCTATGCAGGGGTTCGAGTTGGGCTGGTAGGTCGTCAGCTGCAGCGTACCATTGAACAGCGACGGATCGGTGACCACGCGCTCGCCGGCCACCAGCGACAGGTCCACGTACCAGCCCTTGGTGGAAGGCAGGATGACCGGGTTGCCCGACAGCAGCCGTATCGAAGTGGAGTAGCCGCTGGAGGTCGTCACCGCGACGCTACTCATGGTCTGCTGCGTCAGGTTCGCGCGCGTCAGCGGGCTCACCTGCGGCGTTCCGGAGTCGAAGACCCCGTAGACGGTCTGCGTCTGCGTGTTGCTCAGGTCCGCGACCGACAGGAACTCGCCGGTCCCGAAGTAGACCATCGCGCCCTTCAGGGCAGGTACCAGCGGATTGAGGCTCAAGGCCGGCTGCACCGTGATCGGCTGCGGATTGCCCGCCGAATCACGCGCCTGGAACAGTACGCTGACGGTCCAGTTGGCCGGATTGGCGTTCGAGATGTCCACGCGCCACATGTTGCCCTGCAGGTCACCGGCGTAGATCACGTTCGAGGGCCGCGACAGCAGGCCACTGGAGTTCATGGCCGCGACGTTCGAGAGCCCGTTCGCCGCGGACAGGTTGCAGGCGCTCGGCACCGCACCGCACAGGTCGATCTTCGCCATGATCGCGCCGGTCTGCGGGTTCAGCGCATACAGGAACGGCGTGCTGCGTCGGACTGTCGTAGCCGTTGCCGAACACGATCGCGAACCCGGCGGCCGTGCTCACCGCGACCGGCGTGCTGTACGTGAGCCCCATGTTCGCGTCCGTGAAGTCCCACAGCACGGCCTGCGACACCGCGGCCTCCGTCGTGAGCGTGCTGGGGTCGGTCACGTCCAGGGCGTAGATCGAGTTGCCGCCCGCAGCCTCGCCGCCGATCAGCAGCGTGTGCCAGCTCTGGTCGGAGGCGAACTGCACGTCGGCGCCCTGCGGCGATCCGTCGACGTAGAAGTGATGCACCGAGTTGTAGTACGGGTTCACGAGCTGCTCGAGATTGCCGTACACGCCCCGCGGAATATAGGCGAACTTCTCGATCCCGGTCGCCGCATCGAAGGCATGCAGCATGCCGTCGTTCGCGCCGACGTAGACCATCGGTTCGCGATTGGCGTAGGTGCCTTCGAAGCCGATGTAGCTGGACTGCTGCCACGGGCCGGCGGGCCCGGCGATGTACAGCGGCGCGCTGTCGACGATGTCGCCGAGCTTGTGCGTGCGGTTGCGGAACTTGCCGCCGTTGCGCAGTTCGAGCGCGTTGTTGCCGCGCAGGAACTGCAGCGAATCCTGGCCGTTGGTATCGGCGGTGAAGGTCCCCAATACCTGTCCCAGCGCCGTCGAACTGGCGATCCCGCTGGTGGCCGTTGCGTTTGGATTCCAGCGGAACGGTATGCCCGCGCCGGCCACCGGATCCCAGGTCGCGATCTGGCGTCCGAGATCCCAGCCCTGAAGGTCGAGCTGGGTCTGCGCGGACCATAGCGCGGCGGACAGATTGGTATTGATCGCGCCGGTCTGCGCGTTGATCGGGTAGGCCAGCAGGTCGCCGGTCCAGTCCTGGTTGGTGTCGGAGGTCGTGAACTTGCCCTGGTAGGCGACCGACTTGGTATTGATGCCGGTCGAGTTCACCGATGCGGCCGATGTGGCGGCCGTCTCGGCCAGGATCTTGGCCAGGATCACGGCCATGTCGGCATCGAGCGTCGCGACATCCTGCGCCGAGAAATAGGCGGTGGTGCCGCCGGCAATCGCCATCGCGGTCATCGTGGAGCCGGCGATCGTGGTCGGGTCGACGCCCGCGCCGAGCGCGATGATGTAGGTCTTGATGCCGGCGGCCTTGAGCGCCGCGAGCGTGTTGATCGTGTCGATCAGCGCCTGGTCGTTGCTCGAACCGAAGGAGCCGTCGGCATTGAAGGTCGCGGTCTCGCCATAGCCGGCCGCGGCGGCGCTGCCGAGCGGCGGCCACGCACGACCCGCGAGATCCATGGTCGGCAGGCCGTCCGTGACCAGCACCACGTAGCGGTTGGGCGAGCAGCCGTTCGAGGACGGCGGGTTCTTCGCCGAATAATAGTCCTGGGAGGCCTTGAGCAGCCCGGCGATCGGGGACTGGGTGGCCTGCGCCTTCAGCTCGGTCGTGCTGGTCAGGTTGGTTTCCGGCGCCAGGTACGGAGCGAAGGTGCTGATGGCCGCATTGACGCTGGCGGTGGTCGGTGCGGCTCCGGCAGAGGTCATCGGCACCAGCGGCGGCCAGCTGGTCGTGCTGGCGGGCGTCGCGGTCTCTCCGGTCGTATAGAAGCCGAAGCCGCGCGCGACGTTCATGACCTCAGTCGAATACGGTACGAATCCCGCGTTGGTCGGCGTCTCGCAGATGCCGCCGCCGATGTTCGGCAGCGTGGTGTTGTAGCACTCGGACACCGAGTAGCTGTTGTACTGGGCCAGCGTGAAACCCGTGAACGGATTGACCGGCGACGGGCCGGTGTACTGCACGAACACCGGGGACCCGCAGCCCGGACACCAGTACAGCACGTCGCTGATCGAAGGATCATCGCTGCTGGCGGAGATCGCCATGTTCGCGTACGCATTGATGAGCGGATAGCGCGTGCTGAGCGTCTTGCACGCGCTGTTCACCGGGGTCGCAGTGGTCAGCGCGATGCCGAAGCACGGATTGGCCACATAGCGGGAAGCGGCGAGCGGCACGTTCGTGAACGTGAAGCCGCCGGGCGGGCTCATGTAGTAGACCCAGGTGGCCTCGGCACTGTTGCCGCTGGTCTGGTAGCTGATCAGCCCGAAATCCGCGTCCGACAGGAAGTTGGCCAGGATCGAGGACACACCCGCCTTCGCGACGTTCAGCCGGCTGGCGGAGTTGTCGTACTGCGTACTGCCGACCGTGACCGTGTAGGGCGCGGGATTTCCCGCCGTCGTGCCAGTGACCGGCGCCGTGAAGCCCACCGGCACCGTGTAGTTGAGCGGCGAACTGCTGGCATTGAGGCCGGCGTAGGAAGCCCCGAGGCCTCCCGAGCCGGTGAGGATGGCGCCGCTCAGGTCACCGTCCATCGACTGGGAATTGCCGACCGCCAGCAGCACCTGCGGGTGGGCTGGCAGCACGATCGTCAGTGGATACTGCGCCACGGCGATGACTGGCGCGGTGGCCGCGAGGGCCGCTCCGGAGGTCGCGAAGTAGGCGATTGCCGCCAGCGGCACGAGGGCGCGCGACAGGCGTGAGCGGGTACGGGTGGAACGCATGATCAGCAACCTCCGATATGAAGGGTCTGCACGGTGGCGCTGGCAGTGCCATCGCCTCCGGCGGCATGGGCGGTGATGCGGTGGACGTAGACGGTCTGCGCGCCGTAGTTCCCGGCGTTGGCGCTGTTGCAGCCGGGAGGCACGACGCCCGCCATGTTCTCGATCACGAACTGCGGATTCGCGGCGGCCGGCGCCGAGGCCAGCGGGGCGCCGTTGTAGACGATCGTATTCACGCCCGGCGTGGTCCAGGTCGAGTTGTACCCCAGCGTCGTGCCAGGCGGCGTGTTCAGTTCCTGGAACAGGGTGGCGAGCCCCGGGGCCGCGCCGCTGAAATTGGTGTAGAGCCCGTCCACGTCGTCGTCGAACGCAGCGGTCAGCGTCGCCTCGGCGGTCTGCAGCGCGAGCTGGTGATTGTTGTCGTTCTGCGCGAGGCGCTCCTCGACGGTCTGCGTGCGCGCGAGCGCGACGCCGAGCAGGGTCAGGACCATCAGCAGGATCAGCGCCATGAACATCACGATGCCGCGCTCGCGGCGCGGCGCGCTGCCCGTGCGGGCCGGCAGGCCCATGTGCCTAGAGCGCCGCATTGCGCACCGCGATGGTCGTGTTCAGCACCTTGCGCAGCCGGGTGTCGAGCGGCGGATTCACGGTCGTGTCGAGCAGCGAGAACGGCTGCACGGTGGCCGCCGTCGGCAGGGTCACCGCCGGCTGTCCCGGCGGGCTCGCGACCAGCAGCGCGATCTTCACCGAGACGACCTGGTTGAAGTCGGCCACCAGGTTCGCGGTCACGTACTGCGTGACCTGGTTGGGCGTGACCGGTGCGACGCCATAGAGCACCTGCATGTTCTCGACGTCCGGAACCAGTTCCTGGAACAGGCCGGTGGACTCGTCGAACTGCCACAGCGAGGAATCGGTATCGCGCCCGGGTCCGACGAAGTAGATCTGCATGTCGACCGGCGTGATGGTGTTGGTCAGGTCGTAGTTCCAGTTCAGGTCGCCGCCGAACAGGTTGAGCGGAGCGGCAGTGGAGATGACCCCGCCGCCGGCGGCTCCGACCTGGAACGCGGTCGAGACGATGCAGTCGGAGATCACGGCGTACTGGCCGGCTACGAGCGTGCCGACCGTATTGACGGGAATGATCACCTGGCCGGTACCGGTGGCATAGGGGCCGGTCGTGTAGATCGGAGTCGCCTGCGGCGTCGACTGGCGCACGACCAGCACGTCGGTGCCCTTCGTGACCCGGCCGGCCAGCAGCCCGTCCAGGCCGCCGGCATTGGTCCAGTCATTGGCGTTCGGATCGGCGACCACCGGCGTCGCGGCAACGTTCACGACGCCGGCCGGCGCCGTGCCCGCCGCCTCGTAGCCGCCGAACGCGGCGGTGTAGTTGCGCTGCACCGGGGTCGGCCCGGGCACCAGGATGCTCAGCTGACGCGTGGTGCCGGTCGCGATCTGGCGCAGATCGTTGGTCGCATTGCAGGCCATGTAGCCGCCGCTGCGCACCGCCTCGCTGATGAAGCCGAGCGCAATGCGGCCGTTGTCGGACACCGCGGACACCGCGACGCTGCTCGAGGCGGTATTGCGATTCGCCGTGAACAGCGCCAGCGATGCGCCGATCACGATGATCGACAGCGAGACCGCGATCAGCAGCTCGATCATCGTCAGGCCCGCCTGGGCGGCGCGCTGCAGGGGGCGCTTCACAGCAGCGTCTCCATCGTGATCTGCATCGGCGCCGGGGCGACCGTCGTCGGCGTGCCGAAGGCCCACTGCGCGACGCTGTCGTTCCAGCGCACGCTGACGGTCACGGTGGTCTCGCTGCTGCCGGTGGCCGGATTGACCGCGGCGGCAGTCACGATCTGGCCCTGTCCGTTGGGCAGCTGCGCCGCGAGGCGCGTCAGCCAGCGGTTGAGGTCGAAATTCGCGATCTGCGCCGTCGTGCAGGCCGCGGCTTCGCAGTTCGCGGTAGCGGGCGGCGCGGCTCCGAAGGCGACGTTGTAGCCGAGCGCGAGCGCCACGGTCTTGTTGGAATGCATGTCATCGACGATCTGCTGCACCAGTTCGGTGGCCTGGCTGCGCATGTACGCGCTGCCGTTGGCCTGCACCGTGCTCAGCGAGAGCTTGGCGACGCCGAGCAGCCCGACGGTCAGCACGACCACCGCGACCAGCAGCTCGATCAGCGTGAATCCGGCTTCGCGGCGCATCAGCAGGCTCCGATGGCGGCGCCCGAGACGTCGAGTCCGGGGGTCGCGGAGGCCTGGATGATGCCGGTGACGCTGACCTCGACTTCGCGTGCGAATGCCGGGCCGCGTTGGTCGCACATCACGAACATGACGCGGCCGTTCGCACCCACCAGCGCGGCCGGTGCCGTGCCATTGGCCTGGAATACGATCGATGCGTTGGCCGGAAAGGTATCGAGCGTGAGTCCGGCACCGAGCGCGCCGACGACCTGCAGCGGCACCGCGTTGGCGGAGCTCAGCACGATGAAGCCGGTGGCCCAGTTCGCGGAATCGCAGGTCGGATTGGCGCCCGCGCCGGTCGAGGCGCAGAACGCGACGCCGCTGCCGGGTCCGGTGGGCAGGTCCTCCTTGATCGCCTCGCTGCGGGCATAATTCAGGCCCGTGATCAGCGCACTCGCGGCGCTGGAGTCCTGCTGCTCCTGCATGAAATTGCGCATCGCGGGAACGGCCAGCCCCATCAGGATCGCGGCGATCGACATCGTGATGACGAGCTCGAACACCGTGAACCCGGCCATCGCGTGGCGGGGGCTCCGCAGGGAACAGGTCGGATCGATCCGGGTGCGCATGGTGGATACCTTAGGTGGTGGAGCTTGCGGCAAGCTGGCGAACGGGCCGGGGCGCGGACTGGCTGCCGGAACTGTGACAGGTCTCACACCACCCGCGCGTCCCGGGGCGGCGGCGTGGCCGGGAAGCGCACCCGCATCCGGGCGCCCTTGCCATCCGGACCGGCATCGATGCTGAAGCGCGCACCGTGCACCCGCGCGATCTCCTCGACGATCGCGAGCCCGAGTCCGGCACCCGTGCCGGCCGAGCCCGGCCGGCGGTAGAAGCGCTCGCGCACCCGCAGGCGTTCGGCTTCCGGGATGCCGGGACCGTCATCCTCGACTTCCAGGTATGGCGCCCCGTCTGCACCGCGCGCGCAGCGCACCGTGACGTGCCCGCCTCGCGGCGTGTACTTGAGCGCGTTGTCGACCAGGTTGCTCACGAGGTCATCCAGCAGCCACGCGTCGCCGGTGACCGCTACGTCCTGGGTGTCGGCCCCGAGGTCGATTCCGAGCTTGATCGCGCGGTCGATGTTGCGCTCGACCAGCTCGCCGACCAGGGTGGGCAGCGCCACGGTCCGGAGCCCGTCCGGCAGGCTGGTCAGCGGTTCGGCGCGCGCGAGCGCCAGCAGCTGGTTCGCCGAATGCGCGAGCTGCGCGATCCCGCGGTTCAGCGTGTCCAGTTCGGATTGCACCGCGGCCGCGTTGGGATTGCGTTGCAGCAGCTCGAGCTGTGCGAGCAGGCCGGCAACCGGCGTGCGCATCTGGTGCGCAGCGTCCGCGACGAATCGCCGCTGCGTCGCGGCAGCGTCGTCGAGCAGTTCCAGCAGCCGGTTGAAGCCGCGGATCAGCGGGCGGACTTCCCCGGGCGCCTCGGCCTCGCTGAAGCGCTGCAGCTGCCGGGGCGTGCGCGCTTCGACCGCATCGTGCAGCCGGCTCAACGGGCGCAGGCCGTAGTAGACCGCGATCCAGACCAGCAGCAGCGTGACGTCGAGCTCCGCGAAGTCGACCAGCAGCTTGCCGTACAGGATCGCGCGTTCGGCGCGCTCGCGGCGCTCCAGCGTCTCCCCGACCGCGACCGTGACGGCGCCCAACGCGGTCTGGCTCTGCAGGCTCGCGACCCGCAGCCGGCGGCCGCGCCAATCCAGATCGGAGAACACTGCGACACCGACCGCCTCCGCGGCTCCCGGCGCGCCCGCGGCCGTGATGGGCAGCGTGCCGGCGATCGGTGCGCCATCGGGACCGCGGATCGCGTAGTACTCCCACGCCGGCGCTGCGCCCTGTGCGGGCCGCAATTCCGCGGGCGGCGGCGCGAACACCAGCCGGCCCTGCTCCGGGCGCACCCACGCCGCCAGCGCGACCGCCGCACTTCCCAGGGCCTGGTCATGCGCCTTGCGCGTGGTCGCCTCCGCGATCAGGTAGTCGACCACGCCGCCGCCGAGCATCAGCAGGGCGAGCTCCGGCAGCAGCAGCAGCAGCAGCCGGCGGCGCACGGTCATCATGGTGTGCGCTCGACGAACTCGTCCAGACGGTAGCCGAGCCCGCGCACGGTGCGGATCACCGCGGCATCGCCGAGCTTGGCGCGCAGCCGCGACACGTGGGTCTCCACCGCGTTGGCCGTGAGCTCCTGCTCCCAGCCGGAGAGCGCCTGCAGCAGCCGTTCCTTGCCGACCACGCGGCCCAGGTTGTGCACCAGCGTTTCGAGCACGAGCCATTCGCGGCGCGTGAGCTCCACCGGCTGCGCATCGATCATGAGCTGGTGCCCGTTCAGGTCGATCGCGATGCGTCCGAGCCGCACCGTGCCGGCCGGCGCCTGGCCGGCGCGGCGGATCAGCGCGCGACAGCGCACCGCCAGTTCCGCCTGCTCGAAGGGTTTCATCAGGAAGTCGTCGGCGCCGAGTTCGAAGGCGCGCAGCTTGTCCGGCAGCGCATAGCGCGCGGTCAGGATCAGCACCGGCATCGCCTGGCCCGCATCGCGCAGCGTCTTGAGCAGGCCGAGCCCGTCCTGGCCCGGCAGCCCGATGTCGATCACCGCGAGATCGAAATGCTCGGTACCCAGCGCCGCACGCGCATGTTCCGCGCTACCGGCATGATCGACGGTGAAGCCGGCCAGCGTGAGCCCACGCACGATCGCGTCGGCCACCAGCTCGTCGTCCTCCACCAGCAGTATGCGCATGGGTCATCGTCGGACAGGCGCGCTCGTGCACCGGGCATACGGCGCACATTCAACGATCGCCCCGCCGCTACTGGGAATCCTTGCAGCTCGCCGATTCCGCGGTCCCATTGAAAAGCGCGGCCACCTGCAGCTGCGTCAGGTCATTCTGTCCCGCACCATAGCCATAGGGACTGATATAGCCTGGGGGCGTGGCCGAGGTATTGGTCAGGTAGGTAGCCAGGATCGGCAGGTAAAACACCGCGGAGGTGCTGGTTTGCGTTCCCGCCACCGTCGCCGTGGCGGTCAGCTTGACCTGCGTCCAGAGCGCATGATCCTCCGGATAGTAGATCGTGACGTTCGCGGTCCCGGTGCTGTCGGTCGTCACCGGCGACGGACTTACCGTTGCGACACCACCAGGATCGAGCACGCCATTGGAATTCAGATCCTCACCCACGACGTATACGCCGGTACCATTGACGTCTTCATTGAGGCAATAAGCGTCGATGTTCTGCACCCAAGAGCCGCCGACAGACTTGACGTAAATGCCCTTGGCATAGGCCGCGTACGTGGCCCCGGAGGCGTTCCACGGAAAACTTCCCGGGCCGGGAAGCGGATCATTTGGCGGAAGATCTTCGACTTTCATCGTGAGCGAGACGTTGGCTACTGCGTTACCACCGGCGTCGACAGCCTGCACTACGTACGGCAGCTGGAACTGGGTCTTCTGCGCGTTCTCGCCGACGATCGAGCCCGTCCCGAGGGACAGGAACAGTGCCTGTCCGCCTACCGTCAGGTCCACGGTCGCGGATTGCACGGCCGGCGCGGCCGGGATCGACGCCGTGATCTGTACACCGTTCGTCGCGCTAGGCGTAGTGCTGGCCGTATAGACCGTCTGTGCCTGGCCCTGCAGGTTCGTCACCGCAGTGCCGACCGAGATCTGTCCCTTGGTCACATCGCTGAGCTGGAACGCGACCGTCTGACCGGAAACGAGATTGTTGTTCGCGTCGCGAATGATGGCGGTAATCGTGCTCTGTCCCTGCACCGACACCGTCGCGGGACTGGCCTGCAGATCAATCGAGTTCGGTACCGTCGCGATGAAATTCAGCGACTGCTGCGCCGTGACCGTCGTGGCGCCAGTGACAGCCGTGGCCGTAATGATCGCCGGCCCCGCAGTCGACGACGAGATCTGGATGCTCGCCGTTCCATTGTTGATGGGCTCGGTAACCGATACGACGTTGCCCGTGAACAGGCCGCGGGTCGTCGAGAACGTGACGGTACCGCTCTGCGGCGCGCCAGCGTTGGTCCAGTTGACAGTCAAAGTCTGGGGCGTATTGAGGGACGGCGAAGTGGTCGCCGGGGTCGCGAAGGTGAAGCTTTCGGCGCTGACATTCAGTGCCTGGGTCGCACTCAGGCCCTGCCAGCTGACGGTAATGGTATCGCACCGGCAACGCTCGCGGTGACCTGGAACGTCGCATGACCCAATGCGTCCGTGACCACGGAGGTGCTGCTGAGCGTGTTCTTTGCCGCGGAGGCAATGGTCACCGTCTGGCCTGCTATGCCGTTGCTGCCGGCATCGACCAGCGCGATGGTGTAGGTCGCCGAAGCGCCCGAGATCAGGTTCGCGGCGCCAGTCACGGTCAGTGCGGTGCCAACAACGTTCACCGTAATGTTGGAAGTCGCCCCGCCGGAATTGGCCGTCACGGTGATCGATCGATTCGCGAAATCGCCCGGCGTGGTCAGCTGCGCCTGTGCTTCGCCGTTTGCGTCAGTCGTGCCTGCGGAAACTTTGTTCGTGCCGGCGCTGCCCGCGGTCGTCTGCACCGGAAGAATGCCGCCGGAAGTGGCGATGAAATCGATCACCGCACCGGGAACCAGCTGGTTGCTGGCATTGCGTGCGATGGCAGTGATCGTGACCGGCTTGGAGTTGTCCGAGGGCAGGTTCGGCGAACTCTCGAGCAGCGTAATCGAGGCAATCGGCGGAGCTACGGTGCCGCTGCTACTGCTGCCGCTCATTCCGGCAAAGGAGCTGTCGCCCGGACCATTGCACCCGGCGAGCGCCAGGGCGCCGAGCACCCCGAAGGCTGTCAGTAACCAGCGGAACTTCTGCATCGTATTCACCCGGGCTGTCGATCTGGGTTGGCTCATGGCGCTGCGGTGTCCGGCGTCAATCGACGCTGACCCCCTCGTGCAGGATCTTTGGCGTCACGAAGATCAATAGCTCATCTTTATCGTTCACGGCGGTGGTCTGCTTGAACAGAGTTCCCAGAATCGGAACATCGCCCAGCCACGGCACCTTGGTCTGGGAATCGCGATGCGTGGTCGCGAGGATGCCGCCCAGCACGACGGTCTGGCCGTCGTTGAGCAGCACCTGGGTCTCGATGCTGCGGGTGTCGATCGACGGCACGTTCACGCCGCCGGAGGCCACGACCACGGTGCCGACGCTGTCGTCCGAGACCGTCAGGTCGAGGATGATCCGGTTGTCCGGGGTGATCAGCGGCTTGACGCGCAGCGAGAGCACCGCGTCCTTGAACTGGATCGAGGTCGCGCCGCTCGAGGCGGACTGCTGGTACGGGATCTCGGTACCCTGCTTGATCGTGGCTTCCTGCTGGTTGGCCGTGATCACTTTCGGGGACGAGATCACGGTGGCGCGGTTCTCGGTCTGTGCGGCCGAGAGCTCGAGGTCGACCAGGTAGTCGGCGCCGAGGATTCCGAGCGCGATGCTGCCGGCCGGTGTCGCGACCGGGAGATTCACGTTGTAGCGGTTGACCGCGGACGAGCCGTTCGGCAGCGAGATCGGATACACCGAGGTGCCGTTGCTGCTGGTCAGGTTGCTGATCGCCGAGGTCACGCCCTGGTCCGTGGCGGCCGCAGTGCCGCTGGTCTCGATCAGCCCGCTCGTGCCGTTGCTGTGCGTACCGGTCACGCCGAAGCGGGCGCCGAGGTCGCGCTCGAAGTCGTTGCTGACGATGACGACCCGGGCCTCGATCTGCACCTGCTTGACCGGGACGTCGAGGCTCGCGACCAGCCGGCGCACGTCGGCGAGGCGCTCCGCGGTGTCCTGCAGCAGCAGCGTGTTGGTACGCCCGTCGACCGAGACGCTGCCGCGCTCGGACAGCACCGAATTCCTGCCCGTGCCACCGCCGCCGGCCGCCGGAGTCGACCCGCTGGCCGTGCCCGCCGCGCCGGTGCCCGCGGTGCCGCCGCGCAGCAGGATCGCGATGTCCGCGGCCTTCGCGTAGTTGATCTGCAGGTACTCGGTGCGCAGCGGCTCGAGCGCCTGGATGTCCTTGCGTGCCGCCAGCGAAGCCTTCTCGCGCGAGGCGAGTTCCTCGGCCGGGGCGACGATGATCACGTTGCCGTCCTGCCGCTTGTCGAGTCCCTTGGTGCGCAGCACGATGTCGAGCGCCTGGTCCCACGGCACGTTCTGCAGCCGCAGCGTGACGCTGCCCTGCACGGTGTCGCTGACCACGATGTTCTGGCCGCTGGCGTCGGCCAGCAGCTGCAGCACGCTGCGCGTCTCGATGTCCTGGAAGTTCAGCGTCAGGCGTTCGCCGGTGAACTGCTGCTTCTCGTCGGCCGGGTTCGCCGCGGCCGCGGCCTTGCGCTTCGGCGAGATCTCGACCACGTACTGGTCATCGGACTGGTAGGCCAGCTGATCGAAATCGCCGGTCGCATTGATCACGATGCGGGTCGAGCCATTGATGCGCTCGGCATCGAAGCCGGTGACGGGGGTTCCGAAATCGGTCGCGTCGTAGCGGCGGGTCAGGTTGCGTGGCAGGTCCGTGCCACCGAAATCGACCAGGATCTGCGATCCCTGCTGCTTCAGGTCGATCGGGGTGCGCGGGTCGGACAGCCGCACGACCAGACGCCCGGCGCCGGTCTCGCTGCGGCGGAAGTCCAGGCTGCGGATCGAGCGTGGGCCGCTCGCGACCACGGCTACCGGCGCACTCGCGCGCGGCGCGGCAGCGACGGCGTGCGTGTCGGTGACGGCGCCGACCAGCACGATGAGATCGTTGCCGCTCACGTGGGTCTGGTAGGGCACCGGCCGATCGAGGTTCAGCACCACGCGCGAGCGGCCATTGGCCTCGGCGGCGAGCACGGTATCGATGCCGCCGACGCCGACGTCGATGCGGTGCGAGGGCAGGGCCAGGGTCGTGTTCGGCAGGTCGAGCGAGATACGGGCCGGCTTGTCGATCGTGAAGGCCAGCGGTTCGGGCGCGGGACCGGACAGATGCAGCGTCAGCTGCACCTGGTTGCCCGTCAGCTTCTGCACGTCGATCGACTGGAGCGAGTCGGCGGCAGTGCCGGACGTCGCGGCAGGGGCCGATTCGGCGGGGGCCGACGCTGCAGGAGCCGGCGCCGCGGGGGCGGCATCGGCGGCACGCACGGCCGGCGCCGCCAGCGAGCTGGCCGTCCAGACGAGTACGGCCCAGCAATCGCGCCGGCGCAGCGTAGGGAGGATGGACCGTTTCATTCGATGTATCTCCTGCCGATCACTCGTTCAGGGCCAGCGCTGCCGGCCGCTCGATGTAGCCGCCCAATCCGTCGGGGATGATCTCCGACAGCGCGATCCTGGAGGGCGTGATGTCCATGATCCGGCCTTCATTCGTGCCGAGGTATTCGCCAACGATGACCCGGTGCACGCGGCCGTCCTTGGTCTGCACCAGGCCGTAGTACTTGCCGCCGAGGTTCAGCGTGCCGACCATCTTCAGGGTGTCGAGCGAGAACTGCTCGAGGTACTCGCGGTTGCGATGACTGTCCGGCCGCAGCCCGCCGGTCTGCGCGCCGCCCGTGCCGCCCGGCACGAACGGCGAGCGCAGGTTCTTGTCGTCGTAGCGGTAGGCCTCGTAGGGCTTGACCTCGGGCAACGGCTCGACCCGCCCGCCGGACTCGGTCCGGGTCGCGGCGATGAAACTGGCGAGGCTCGCGTCGCGGCCGCTGCAGCCGGCGAGGGCGAGCAGCCCGAGCAGCGCGCCGGCAGCCCGGGACCAGGTCCCGCCGTGCTGGGTGCAGGCGCTCATCGATCAGCCTCCCGCCCCGGCGGCCCGGTGATTGAGCTGGTCGGTCTTGCGCTTCTCCGCTTCCACGGTTGCGATTTCCTCGTCGTCCAGGTAGCGGTAGGTCTTGGCCGTCAGGTCCAGCTGCAGCTGGTCATAGGCCGAACCGCTGCCCTGTACCGGCGTGATCTGGATGTCGTGCAGCGTGACGATGCGGGGCAAGGCCGCGATGCCGCTGACGAACTCACCGAATTCGTGGTAGCTGCCGGTGAGCCGGATCTTGATCGGCAGCTCGGCGTAGAAGTCGCGCTTGAGCTCCTGACCGGGCTGGAACAGCTTCTCCTCGAGCGCGGCCGCGAGGCCGGTCTGGGAGATGTCGACCAGCAGGTTCGGCACTTCGGTCTTGCTCGGCAGCTGCCGCAGCAGCGCGCCGAAGGATTTCTCGATGTCGACCAGCTGCTGCTTGTAGACGTTCAGGTTCACGGCCTTGGAGTGCTTGTTGCGGAACTCGCTGCGCAGCGCGTCCTCCTGGTCCTCACGCTGCTGCAGCTCCGGCATGCGGTCCTGCCACACGAAGAAGTAGATCAGGGCCAGCGACACGGCGATGAAGCACACCAGCACGGCCAGCGCGCGGATCGCCAATGGCCAGCGTCCCGGATCGCGCGGATCGATCGAGCGCAGCTCCTGCATCAGGTTCATCGCGTGCTCCCTGAAGAGATGCGCACCGGGCGCTTCGGTGCGCCCGCCGCCGGGTCGTCTTCGGTCGTCGCACTGACCTGCTGGGCATCCAGCACGAAGCGGCTGCCGACGTTGTCCTTGGTGGTCTCGACCACCTCGAGCTCCGGATTGCGCAGCCACTGCGAGGCGGCGATGTTGCGCATCAGCGTGGACACGCGCGTGGAGGACTGCGCGACGCCCTCGAGCTTGAGCTTGACGCCGTCCTGCTTCACCGACGTCAGGTAGGTGCCGTCCGGCATCGCCTTGACCAGTTCGTCGAACAGGTGCACGACCTCGGGACGCGAGCGCTGCAGCTTCTCGATGATCTGCATGCGCGAGATGAACTTCTGCTTCTGGGCCTCGAGGTCGTTGATCTCCTCGATCTGCTTGTCCAGCACCTTGATCTCGCCGCGCAGGCGGTCGTTGCGTGCTTCCTGGTCGTCGATCATCGAGCCGAGCAGCAGGTAGGCGGCGAACGCCGTCACGGCCGCGACCCCCGCCGCGATGCCGAGCGCGACGAAGAACGCCATCTTGCGCTCACGCCGCTCCTGTTCACGCCACGGTAATAGGTTGATGCGTGGCATCAGTCGAAGCTCCGCAGCGCCAAGCCGCATGCCGTGAGCAGGGCCGTGGCATCGCGCTGCACCGCCTGGGCGCGCGCGCGCGAGGACAGCTTCATCTGGCCCAGTGGATCGCCGCGCTCGGCGTTGATGCCGACCCGGCTCTGCACGACGTCGGCGACGCCGGGGATGTTGGCGCAGCCCCCGCAGATCAGGATCTTCTCCGGCTGCTCGCGGCCGCTGCCGGAAGCCAGGTAGAACTGCAACGAGCGGCTGACCTGCTGGGTCATGTCGTCGATGAACGGATCGAGCACTTCGGCCTGGTAGTTGCCGGGCAGGCCGCCCTCCTTCTTGGCACGCCCGGCCTCCTCGATCGAGAGGCCGTAGGTGCGCATGATTTCCTCGGTCAGCTGCTGGCCGCCGAACGCGAAATCGCGGGTGTAGATCACCTTCAGGTTGCGCAGTACGCTGAAGGTGGTGCTGCTGGCCCCGAAGTCGACCACCGCGATGCTGCGGTCGATACCGCCGTCGGGCATCTGGTGGGTCATGAGGCGGCACGCGTTCTCGAGTGCGAAGGCCTCGACGTCCACGATGCGCGCCACGAGCCCGGCCGCGGCGACCGCGGCGCGCCGCTGCTCGACGTTCTCGGTGCGCGAGGCGACCAGCAGTACGTCGATCGAGTCGCCTTCCTGGTCGGAGGTGCCGAGCACGTCATAGTCGTAGCTGACTTCGTCCATCGGGAACGGGATGTACTGGTCGGCCTGCATCTCGACCTGCGCCTCGAGCTCCGAGTCGCGCAGGCCGCGGGGCATCTGGATCACCTTGGTGATCGCCGCGTCGCCGCTGATCGCGATCGCGACCTCGTGACTCTTGGCCCCGGAGCGCTTGATCGCGCGCCGGATCGCGTCGCCGACCGCATCGGGATCCACCAGGGTCTTCTCGTTCATCGCATTGGGCGGCGTCGGCTCGGCGGCATAGGACTCGACCCGGTACTGGCCACCCGCGGTGGCAAGCTCGATCAGCTTGATCGAGGATGTCGTTATGTCCAATCCCAGCAACGGGCGGTACTTACGCGAGAATAGGAACACTTTTTCCTTCCGTTTCAGTAGGCTACGTGCTTTTCTGGGATCTTATGTCGGCTTTTGCCGGCAATATAGTACAGGCTAATGTTAAATACGACGGAAGTCCGCAAATCTCCTCTTAACCTTAAACCGCCGATGGAATCCCCAGCCGTGATGCAACTCTAAGTTCTACAGTTGCCGGCAAGCGACACGACCCGTCCGGCTGGCCGACCAGCCCCGCTGCTATGCTTGGCCGCGTGTCCAGGACCCCTTGGATCCCCTTCAGATCACCATCCGCCCCACACTAGCCTCGAGCAGAGACGAAATCGGTGAAGATCGGCACAGTTCGCGTGCTCGGCCTGCTGGCTCTGGGCGTCGTGCTCGGCGGGTCGCTGCTGGCCTACGCGCTGATCGCGAGCTACGTCTACCTGGAGCCTTCGCTGCCGACGGTCGATGCGATGCGCAGCGGCAGCCTGCCGGTGCCGCTGCGGATCTTCAGCCGCACGGGTGAGCTGATCGCCCAGATCGGCGAGAAGCGGCGGGTCCCGGTCGCCTACGACGACATCCCGGTGCTGGTGCGCGAGGCGTTCGTCGCCGCCGAGGACCAGCGGTTCTATACGCATCATGGATTCGACTACAGCGGCGTGCTGCGCGCCGCGCTGGTGGACCTGACCTCGGGCGATTTCTCGCAGGGCGCGAGCACGATCACGATGCAGGCCGCCCGCAACATGTTCCTGACCTTCGACAAGACCATCCGGCGCAAGCTGCAGGAGATCTTCCTGACGTACCGGATGGAGCATGAGTTCAGCAAGGAGCAGATCCTCAGCACCTACCTGAACGTGATCTTCCTGGGCCAGCGCTCGTACGGCGTCGCGGCGGCCGCGGAGACCTATTTCGGCAAGGAGCTCGACCGGCTCTCGGTCGCCGAGGCGGCGACGCTGGCGGGCATTCCGCAGGCACCCTCGCGCTTCAATCCGGTCACCAATCCGCGCGCGGCGCAGAACCGGCGCCGCTACGTGCTCTCGCAGATGGAGAAGCTCGGCTACATCGATGCGGCTACTGCGGCGCGCTCGGGCGCGGATCCGGTCGAGGCGCACGATCACGGCATCCTGACCGCGGTCGATGCGCCGTACGTGGCCGAGATGGCACGGGCCGACGTGGTCGCGCGCTACGGCGAGGATGCCGTCAACCAGGGCTACCGCGTCTACACGACGATCGACGGGCGCCTGCAGACCGCAGCCAATCGCGCGGTGAGCGTCGGGCTGATCGAGTACGACCGCCGGCATGGCTATCGCGGACCGCTCAAGCAGATCAGCGTCGATGAGCGCGCGACCAATGCGCGGCTCGATGCCGCAATCGGCGAGATCCCCGACATCGGCCTGCTGCACGCCGCGGTCGTGCTCTCCGTCGCCCCGGAGGCCGCGAGGGTCTATGTCCGGGGCATGGGTCTGGCGCAGATCGACTGGGACGGGCTGTTGTGGGCCCGCAGGCGGGTCTCCGATACGCGCACCGGGCCGGCGCCGAAGCAGGCCGAAGAGGTGCTGCGCCGCGGCGACGTCGTGTACGTGGTCACCAATGGCAATGGCCAGGCGCAGCTCGCGCAGCAGCCGGAGGCGGAGGGTGCGCTGGTGGCGCTCGACCCGAACGACGGCGCGGTCGCCGCGCTGGTCGGTGGCTTCGACTACTTCGACAACAAGTTCAACCGCGCGACCCAGGCCCGGCGCCAGCCCGGCTCCGGCTTCAAGCCGTTCCTGTATTCGGCGGCGCTGGAGAACGGCTTCACGCCCGCCAGCATCGTGATGGACGCGCCGATCGTCTACGACGACACCGGCCAGGAGCGCACCTGGAGGCCGGAGAACAACGAGAAGGGCTTCGAAGGTCCGATGAGGCTGCGCGAGGCGCTGGTGCATTCGCGCAATCTCGTGACGATCCGCGTGGTGCGACAGCTCGGCGTCGACGCGGCGATCGACTACGCGTCGAAGTTCGGGTTCAACCCGCAGGAGCTGCCCCACGACCTGACCGTGGCCTTAGGCAGCCTGCCCGCGACGCCGCTGCAGATGGTCACCGCGTATGCGACGTTCGCGAACGGCGGTTACCGGGTCGATTCGTACTTCATCGACCGGATCGAGAACGCGGCCGGCGAGGTCGTGTACCAGGCGGCGCCCAAGGAAGTCTGCGAAGTCTGCGATGCGCCGGCGGCCGCGACCGGCGCGACATCGCCCGCGGATGCGACGGCAGCGGGCGCGGCAGCGGCGGTCGGTAGCGTCGATACGGCGGCCGGGAACGCGGATCCGGCGACACCGCCCGATCCGGACCTCGCGCCCGCACACCCGATGCCGCCGTACCTCCCCGCCTCCCGGCTCGCCCCGCGCGTGATCTCGCCGCAGAACGCATGGCTGATGGACGACATCATGGCCGACGTGATCAAGCGCGGCACCGGCATCCGCGCCGGGCTCGCGCTGCACCGCGCTGACATCTCCGGCAAGACCGGCACCACCAACGAGGCGCGCGACACCTGGTTCAACGGCTTCAATCGCAGCATCTGCGCGACCGTATGGGTAGGCTTCGACCAGGAGCGCCCGCTCGGCGAGGGCGAGGAAGGCAGCCGCACCGCGGTGCCGATCTGGATCAACTTCATGCGCGAAGCGCTGCGCGGCCAGCAGGATCTGGCGCGCCCGCTGCCTCCCGGGCTGGTGACGGTCCGCATCTCGCCGCGCACCGGCACGGTGGCCGGACCGAACGAGAGTGATGCGATGTACGAGACCTTCATGGACGGCCACCTGCCGCTCGGCGGCCAACGGCGGCATCGTGCAACCCGGGCCAGACACCGCAGAATCCCGCAGGCGGCACCGAACCGCTGTTCTGACCGGCACCAGTGCTCACGAGGCGATCGACCCATGAACCGCCGTGCTTCACCCCGCTCCGGCAATCTGCGACGCGCGCTCGCCCAGGAGGCCGCGCGCATCATGGCCGAGCACGGCATCCACGACTTCCTGACCGCCAAGCGCAAGGCGGCGGAGCGGCTCGGCGTCGTGGATTCCAGCGCGCTGCCCCGTAACACCGAGATCGAGGAGGCGCTGGCCGAGTACCAGCGGCTGTTCGACGCGAGCGGCCATGAGCAGACGCTGCACGCCCAGCGGCGGGCGGCGCTCGACGCGATGCAGTGGCTCTCGGAGTTCGAGCCGCGACTGGTCGGCCCGGTGCTGAGCGGCACCGCGACCGAGCACGCCGACATCCAGCTGCACGTGTTTGCCGACCGGCCGGAAAGCGTCGCGCTGCAGCTGATGGATCGGGGGGTCGTGCACGAGGTCACGGAGCGGCGCGTGCGCATCGAACGCCGAACGCACCAAGGCCTACCCGGGCCTGCGCTTCAGCGTCGGCTCGCGCCGCATCGACGCCACGGTGTTCCCGCTCGACGGCATCCGGCAGTCGCCGGTCAGCCCGGTCGACGGCAAGCCGATGCGGCGCGCCGATGCCGATGAGCTGGAGTCGCTGCTGGGGCCTTGAGACCTGGGGAGCCGGGCCCTGGACCTGGAGCCCCGCCCTAGATCCGATTGCGCAGCGCGATGCCCACGTAGTCGCGGGGCGCGGCGCCGGTGTAGAGCTGCCGCGGACGGGCGATGCGCATGTGCGGATCGCCGATCATCTCCAGCCAGTGGGCGACCCAGCCCGCGGTGCGCGCGATCGCGAACATCACCGTGAACATCGAGCGCGGGATGCCGAGCGCGCTGTAGATGATGCCGGAGTAGAAATCGACGTTCGGATAGAGCTTGCGGGAGACGAAATATTCGTCCTTGAGCGCGATCTCCTCGAGCCGCAGCGCCAGCTCGAACAGCGGATTGTCGGTCCGGCCGAGCTTCGCGAGCACCTCGTGGCAGGTCTCGCGGATGATCTTGGCGCGCGGATCGAAGTTCTTGTAGACGCGGTGGCCGAAGCCCATCAGCCGGAAGTGGCTCGACTTGTCCTTGGCCATCGCGAGGTATTTCGGAATGTTCTCGACCGTGCCGATCTCCTCGAGCATCGACAGCACCGCCTCGTTGGCGCCGCCGTGTGCCGGACCCCACAGCGCCGCCACGCCGGCCGAGATCGCCGCATAGGGATTCGCACCGGTGCTGCCGGCGAGCCGCACGGTCGAGGTGCTCGCATTCTGCTCGTGATCCGCGTGCAGGATGAACAGCAGGTCCAGCGCCTTGGCGGCGACCGGGTCGACCTGGTAGCCCTCGCAGGGCACCGCGAAGAACATGTTCAGCAGGTTGGAGCAGTAGTCCAGGTCGTTGCGCGGATAGATGAAGGGCTGGCCGAGCGAGTGCTTGTGCGCGGCCGCGGCGATGGTCGGCAGCTTGGCCACGATGCGATGCGAGAAGATCTCGCGGTGCCGCGCATCGTGGATGTCCATGGAATCGTGATAGAACGCCGACATCGATGCCACCACCGCCGACACCATCGCCATCGGATGGGCGTTGTGGTAGAAGCCGTTGAAGAAGCGCAGCAACGATTCGTTGATCATCGTATGGCGCGTGATGCTGGTCGTGAAGTCCTGCAGCTGCTTCGCGGACGGCAGTTCGCCGTAGATCAGCAGGTAGGACACCTCCATGAAACTGCTCTTCTCGGCGAGCTGCTCCACGGGATAGCCGCGGTACAGCAGGAGCCCGGCATCGCCGTCGATGTAGGTGATCCGGCTCTCGCAGCTGGCGGTGACGCCGAACGCCGGATCGAAGGTGAAGACCCCGTGATCCTTGGCGATCCCGGAGATATCCAGCACATCCGGGCCGATGGTTCCGGAGCGCACCGGCAGGTCCGTCGTCAATCCGGTCGCGGGGTTGTGCAGGTCGAACTTCTTGGCGCTCATCCGGGGATCCTTGCAGGCAGCAGGCGGCCGCGGGCGCGGCTGCCAAAGCAGATTTACATGGACGCTGCGCGGAATCAAGGCACGGCGACACGGCAGCGGGAACGGATTGCCCGCCGCGGCGCCTCGAAGTTGCACGCGCGCCGGAACAGCGCGCCGGGATCCGCTGCGCTTCAGCGCGCGGCGGCGTGAGCGGCGTACTTCTTGCGGAACTTGTCGACGCGGCCGGCCGTGTCGACCATCTTCTGCTTGCCCGTGTAGAACGGATGGCAGCTCGAGCAGACCTCGAGACTCAGGTCATGGCCGATCGTCGAGCGGGTCTCGAAGCTGTTGCCGCAGCTGCAGGTGACCTGGATGGCTTTGTATTCCGGATGGATCGAGTCTTTCATGGACACGTACCCCTGACATTCGAAGGGAACCGCGGGTGGCCGCAACGGCGGACCGCCCGCTGCGCTGGTGCGGGAAAAAAGGGCGCGAAGTCTAGCCCCAAGTTTCGCGGCTCACAAGGGGTCCGGCCGGGTTCACCGCCAGGGAGCGCACGGTCGCGTCCAGCCCGGCGGATTATCCACAGAATCTGTGGATAACTCTGTGCGTAAGGACCCGACCGGAGGGCGGAAAGCGCGCCCGGAACGCGTAATTGCCAGCTTGTACAAAAAATGACCAACTGGTTTCATCCTAATAAATCAACTAGTTACGTCCCCATCATCGAGCGGGTTCCGTAAAATGAGACGTAATCGGCTAATTTGATGGCGCGCCCGTCCGGCGCTGTGCATAAAACCGGTCGGCAAGCCGCAGGTCCGGTCACGCCGCGCCGCAGCTCCGGTCGCGCAATCCTCAAGGGACCGGGGATTCCGACGCCTTGCCGAGGAACTCCCCGAGCAGATCGTTCAGGAAATCGAAGCCGCGCGCCGTGGCCCGCCAGCGTGAGCCCTCACGGGCGATCAGGCGGCGCGCGACCGCGCGCGCCAGCGCCGCGGCAATCACGTCGCATCCGAGGCCCGTGCGCTGCTCGAATTCGCGCTCCTCGAATCCCTCCACCAGGCGCAGCGCATTCATCATGAATTCGAACGGCAGTTCGGCGCTCGGGACCTCGCGCCAGCCGGGCACGTCGCCCGGCGTCGAGATCTCCGCCAGATAGCGGCGCGGCTCGCGCGGGCGCGTGCTGCGTTCGACCAGCAGGCGGGTGCCGCGCCGCCGGCTGCGCTTGCCGTGCGCTCCGGCGCCGATCCCGAGGTAGTCGCCGAACCGCCAGTAATTGAGATTGTGCCCGCAGCGTCGTCCGGCACGCGCATAGGCGGAGACTTCGTACTGCTGGTAGCCGGCCTGCGCGAGCGCCGCCTGGCAGCGCAGCTGCGTGTCGGCCGCCGTATCGGGATCGGGCATCCCGGCGGGCGGCCGGCCGCCGAACACCGTACCGGGCTCGAGCGTGAGTTGGTAATGCGAGATGTGCGCCGGTGCCAGCGCGATCGCGGCTTCGACATCCGCGAGCGCCTGCTCCGGCGTCTGTCCCGGCAGCGCGTACATCAGGTCGAGGTTGAAATTGGCGATGCCCGCCGCCACCAGCTCGTCGACGGCGCGACGGGTGTCCTGCGCGTCGTGGATGCGGCCGAGCCGCTGCAGGTGCTCGAGGTCGAAGCTCTGCGCGCCGAGCGAGACGCGGGTGATGCCGGCACCGCGATAGTCGGCAAAGCGCCCGCGCTCGATGGTGCCCGGATTGGCCTCGAGCGTGATTTCCGCATCCGCGGCCACCGTGAGCCGTGCGCCGGCCCCGGCGAGCACGCGGGCGATCGCGTCCGGGGAGAACAGGCTCGGCGTGCCGCCGCCGAGGAAAATGCTGCGCACCACTCGCCCCGGCACTGCCGGGACCTCGCTGTCGAGGTCCGCGAGCAGCGCGGTCACGTAGGCGTCCTCCGGCAGCGCGTCCTTGAGGGCGTGGGAATTGAAATCGCAGTACGGGCACTTGCGCACGCACCACGGGAAATGCACGTACAGCGCGAGGGGCAGGTCCGCGTCGGGTTCAGCTGCCGACACGGGACAGCTCGCGCACCAGCAGCGCCAGCGCGACGGCCCGGTGGCTCAGGCGGTTCTTGACCGCCAGGGGCAGCTGCGCCACGGTCTGGTCGAACCCGCGCGGCACGAACAGCGGGTCGTAGCCGAAGCCGCCCGTGCCGGCGCGGCGCGAGCGCGATCTGACCTTCCCAGGCGCCCTCGGCCAGCAGCGGCGCGGGATCCTCGGGGTGCCGCACCAGCGCCAGCACGCAGCGATAGCGCGCCGTACGAGCGCTCGGGGCCACCGACGCGAGTTCCGCCAGCAGCCGCGCATTGTTGTCCTGATCCGTGGCCGCCTCGCCTGCATAGCGCGCCGAATACACGCCCGGCCGGCCCCCGAGCGCATCGACCTCGAGGCCGGAATCGTCGGCGAGCGCGGGCAGCGCGCCGGCACGCGCCGCGTGACGGGCCTTCAGCAGCGCATTGGCCTCGAAACTGGTGCCGGTCTCGGGGATGCTCGGGATGCCGAGCGCGGACTGCAGCAGCAGCTCGATGCCGAGCGGAGCCAGCAGCGCCGCGAACTCGCGCTGCTTGCCCGCGTTGGCGCTGGCGAGCAGCAGGCGGCGCGGGCGCTCAGACACCGATCGCCTGGGCCTGCAGCGCGCACAGCTCGCCGATCCCGCTCGCCGCGAGGTTCAGCAGCGCGTCGAGCTCGTGGCGGCGAAAGGCGTGTCCTTCGGCCGTGCCCTGCACCTCGATGAAGGCGCCGCCGTTGTTCATGACCACGTTCATGTCGGTCTCGGCCTCCGAATCCTCCGCGTAGTCGAGGTCCAGCACGGGCACGCCGCGCACGATCCCGACCGATACCGCGGCGACCTGGCCGTGCAGCGGACTCACCGCCAGCGCGCGGCGCGCCTGCAGCGCCTCGCAGGCTTCCGCGAGCGCGACATAGGCGCCGGTGATCGCCGCGGTGCGCGTGCCGCCATCGGCCTGCAGCACGTCGCAGTCGATCGTGACGGTGCGCTCGCCGAGCGCCCGGAGGTCGACCGCGGCGCGCAGCGCGCGGCCGATCAGGCGCTGGATCTCCTGGGTGCGGCCCGTCTGCTTGCCGCGCGCGGCCTCGCGCGGGCTGCGCGTGTGCGTGGCGCGCGGCAGCATGCCGTATTCGGCGGTGATCCAGCCCTGCCCCTTGCCGCGCAGGAACGAGGGCACGCCGTCCTCGACGCTCGCCGTGCACAGCACCCGCGTGTCGCCGAATTCCACGAGCACCGAACCCTCGGCGTGGCGCGTGAAGTGACGCGTGAAGCGCACGGGACGCAGCGCGTCGCCCGCTCGCCCGTCCCGGCGCTGATAGATGTTCAGAAGGAGTCTCCGTCAACGGTTGATTCAGTCGAGGAAGCGCAGCGCGGCCACCGACGTGTTGTCGCTGCCGCCGCCCGCGGTCACGAGGGCCTGGGCGCTGAGCGCCTCCAGGGTCTCGTGCAGGGACAGACCCAGGGTCACGAATGCGCTGCCGATCACCTCCTCGTCGAGGTTGGCCCAGAACCCGTCGGTGCAGACCAGCAACACGTCGCCCGGCAGCAGCGTACGCCGCGCCGTGATCGCCATCTCCGGCAGGATCGGCTCGCCGCCGAGACAGGATTCGACGAAATTGCGCATCGGATGACCCTGCACCTGGCCGGCGCTGATCAGCCCTTCGCGCACCAGCAGCTCCACGTGGCTGTGGTCGCGGGTGCGCTCGCGGATGCGGCCGGCGCGCAGGTGATAGACCCGGCTGTCGCCGACGTGGGCCCAGTAGGCCGAGTTCTGCTGCACCAGGCAGATCGCGCAGGTGGCGCGCGGACGCAGTTCGAGCGGCAGCGGCGCCCCCAGCGTCGCGACGCCCTCGTGCGCGGCACCGAGCGCCAGGTGCAGGAAACCCAGCGGGTCGAGTTGCGACTGCGCGTACTGCGCGAAGCGGTCCAGCACGGTGCGCTGCGCGAGGTCCGCAGCGCGCTCGCCATCGGCATGGCCGCCCATGCCGTCGCAGGCGATCAGCAGCGCGGCCTCGTCGAGCACGGACACGCCGACACGGTCCTGATTGCTGTCACGGGCCCCCTGGAGGCTCGAGTTCTGCATGTTCGACCCGCAAGCGAGCTCCGGTGTTTTCCGCTACACTGCGCCGCGCTTTATACACCATTAGCCGCCCATGATCGCAAGCATGACAGGGTTCGCGCGGCGCGAGCGCAGCGGAAGTTTCGGCACCCTGGTTTGCGAGATCCGCAGCGTCAACCACCGCTTTCTCGATGCGACGCTGCGTCTGCCCGACGGCTGCCGCGCCCTCGAGCCGGAGCTGCGCCAGTCGCTGGCGGCGGCGCTGAAGCGCGGCAAGGTCGACTGCACGCTGCAGCAGCGTCCGGCGGTCGGCGGCGCAGGCGCGCTCGACGTCGACCGGGAAGCGCTCGGACGGCTGCTCGCCCGCATCGCCGAGCTGCGCACCGCGCTCCCGGAGCTGGCACGCGTCGATCTGATCGAGCTGCTGCGCTGGCCCGGCATCGTGCGCGGCGATGACGCCGACCCCGAGCTCCTGGCCGCGACCGGCCGCGAGCTGTTCGCCGCCACGCTGGCGGAACTCCAGCTGGCGCGCGAGCGTGAGGGTGCGCGCCTCGCAGCGCTGATCGAGCAGCGCTGCGCCACGCTCGCCTCGATGGTCGGCACCGTGCGCGCGCGCGCCCCCGCGATCCAGGCTCGGATCCGGCAACGCTTCGAGGAGCGGCTGCGCGAGCTTGGCGCCCAGGTCGACCAGGAGCGCGTCGGACAGGAAGTGCTGCTGCTGCTGCAGCGGCTGGATGTCGACGAGGAACTCGACCGGCTCGTCGGGCACGTCGAGGAGACGCGCCGCACCCTCGGCGGCGCCGAGCCGGCCGGCCGGCGCCTGGATTTCCTGATGCAGGAGTTCAACCGCGAAGCCAACACCCTGTCCTCGAAATCCCAGGATCTCGATACCACGCGCGCCGCGGTCGAGATGAAGGTGCTGATCGAGCAGATGCGCGAGCAGGTGCAGAACATCGAATGACTTCCAGGGGCGTCCGCAGACTTCCAGAGAAGTCGCCGTAAATCCCTGAGTTTCTGGCTGTTTTGACCACAATCGTCCACTAGCCTCCAACTGCCTCTGGGCTACACTTGTAGCTAGGCAGGTAGCTGAGTTGTAGCTAAACCTGTAGCTACCATTCGACGAGCAAGGTGGTTTGCGTAGTGCTGGAAGCGCTGCGCGAACCCGGAGACAAGGGGGCGAAATGGCACGCGCGAAACTCACGGCACTGGCGTCGAGCGGCCCATCGATCAGGCGATCGGTGCTGCTCAGCGACGGCGACGGACTGTACCTGCGCAAGCAGACCCGCGATGGCGCCTCATGGACGCTGCGCTATCACTTCGCTGGCCGACAGCATTGGCTCACGCTCGGCAACTATCCCGACATGCCGCTGGCTCAGGCGCGCATCGAGGCGCGCCAGGCGCGTGTTCTGCTCGACAAGCAGCAGGACCCGCTGACCGTTCGTCGCGCGGCGCTTGCCGAAGAGCGACAAAAGGGATCGTTCAAGTCGCTGTGCGAGGACTGGTATCGCGCCGAGGTCAAGCGCGCGGACTCAAGCACCCCGCCGTGCCGCGCCGATATCTCGACAAGTACCTGCTGCCGAAGCTGGGGCGCTTGCCGACCTGTGAAATTACGCCCGCCGACTTGGCTCGCATGCTCGATGAGATCAAAGGCCGCGCTCCCACGGCCGCCAATGACCTGCTGCGATTCACGCGTCGAATTTTCGCGTTTGGCGTGCGGCGTCGTTTCCTCTTGAGCAACCCCGCCGCCGACTTCACGCCCCGGCTCGATGCTGGCGGCACAGAACGCCCGCGCAGCCGCGCGTTAAGCGCCGACGAACTCGCGCAGCTGTTCGAGAAGATCCGCGAGACACCGAGCTTCGGTGAGGACAACTTTCTGGCCATCAAGCTGCTGCTGGCACTCTGTGTGCGCAAGGGAGAATTGCTCGGCGCACGCTGGGAGGAGTTCGATCTCGAGGCACTGTCGCCGTCTGGAGCGGTTTGGCGCCTGCCGGCGGCGAGAACCAAGACCGGCGAGGGACTTAATATTCCCCTTGTGCCGGAAGTCCTCGACTGGCTCCGGCGCCTGCGGGTGCTGGCAGCCAGCAGCGACTACGTATTCCCCAAGCGCCGCCGGGACCCTCGCGAGCGAGTGCCGCACGTCGGCTTCGACACACTCAACGTCGCCCTGCAACGGGTGAAACATGGTCTACGGCACTTCACGCTTCACGATCTGCGCCGGACGGCGCGCACACATCTGGCGGCGCTCGGTATCCGCCGCGAGGTGGCCGAACGATGCCTTGGCCACAAGTTGCGTGGCGTGGAAGGGACGTACGATCGGCATGACTACTTCAATGAAAGGCGCGCAGCGCTCGAGCGCTGGTCCGTGCTCATCGTTCAAGCGGAACGTGGGCAGGCAAAGGTTGTACCGATTTTGAAGAAGGGGACTCGAGCCGGCGTCTAGCCGGCTGTGCGTGTGGCTTTTTTGTTTCGATTCGGTCGCTACAGCTTTGTCACGGAGCTCGGGGAGTCGCCGGATGCGAGGCGCCTAATGGTTGCGAGCAGGCTGGGAAGACGGGCCTGACTCGCGACATCACCCGGCAGGTGTCCTGGCAACGCGGTGATAAACGCGTCCTGTAAAAGTAGATCGGCAAATCGGCTCCGCAAGTACTCACGGATTTCCGGGCTCGCGGCCACCAACTCATCGGTGAGTTCTGGGCGTCCGTCCACGACCGTAATGATGTCTTCCAGATCGTGAC
>CAWIQV010000032.1:0-11237 GCA_963838275.1 uncultured Gammaproteobacteria bacterium
GGCCTGCCACGGCACCGGTCTCGCACTCGCCGGCTTCACCGAGGAGCAGAGCGGCGAGGAGCACCAGTGGCTGGACGGCACATCGGGCACACCTGGCGGCTGTGGGCAGTGCGGCGGCGCGCGGCTGAACCCCGTGGCGCTGCAGCTGCGTTTCCGCGGCCAGTCGATCGCCCAGCTCACCGCGCTGCCGGTGCGCGCGCTGGCCGGCTTCTTCCGGCGGCTGAAGCTGCCGGCACGTGATGCGACCATCGCGCGCGACGCGCTGGCGGAGATCGCCGGACGGCTCGACTTTCTCGAGCGCGTCGGACTCGGGTATCTCGCACTCGATCGCGCCGCACCGACCCTTTCGGGCGGCGAAGCGCAGCGGATCCGCCTGGCCGCGCAGCTGGGCACCAACCTGCGCGGTGTCTGCTACGTGCTCGACGAGCCGACCATCGGCCTGCATCCGCGCGACAACGCCGTGCTGCTCGATGCGCTCGCGGCTGCTCGCCGCGGCCGGCAATACCCTGGTAGTGGTCGAGCACGACGAGGATACGATCCGCCGGGCCGACCACGTCATCGACCTGGGCCCGGGCGCCGGCGTGCGCGGCGGCCGCGTGGTGGCTGCCGGCACGGCGCAGCAGCTCGCGCAGCAGCCCGAATCGGTGACCGGCCGCTTCCTGGCCCGGCCGCTGCGGCATCCGGCGGTGCCGCGGCGCGCGACGCATGCCCGCGGCGACGCCATCGAGATCGAGGCGGCGCGGCTGCACAACCTGCGCGACCTCGACGTGCGCATTCCGCTGGGCCGCTTCGTGGTCGTCACGGGAGTCTCCGGATCCGGCAAATCCTCGCTGGTGCGGGACGTGCTGTATGCCAACCTGCGCGCGATGCTCGGGGCGCCGTCGCCGCCGCGCCTGATCGGCGCGCGCGCCATCCGGGGTACCGGGTCGCTGGCGCGCGTGCTCGAGGTCGACCAGACGCCGATCGGCCGCACGCCGCGCTCGTGCCCGGCGACCTACATCGGGTTCTGGGACGACATCCGCCGCGTGTTCGCGGCCACCAGCGAGGCGCGGGTCCGCGGCTACGATGCGGGCCGGTTTTCGTTCAATACCGCTGGCGGGCGCTGCGCCGAGTGCGAGGGCGCCGGGCAGCGCACGATCGAGATGAGCTTCCTGCCGGACGTCAAGGTGCAGTGCGAGCGTTGCGGTGGCAGCCGCTTCGATCGCGAGACGCTCGAGGTGCAGTGGCGCGGGCATTCGATCGGCGACGTGCTCGGGATGAACGTCGAGACCGCGCTGCCGTTCTTTTCCGCGCACCCGCGCATCAGCCGGCCGCTGGCGCTGCTGGCCGAGGTCGGGCTCGGCTACCTGACGCTCGGGCAGCCGAGCCCGACGCTCTCCGGCGGGGAGGCGCAGCGCATCAAGCTCGTGGCGGAGCTGGCGCGCCTCACGGATGCGCCGCGCGCGCGTCCGGGCCGCACGCTGTACGTGCTGGATGAGCCGACCGTCGGATTGCACATGGCGGACGTCGAGAAGCTGCTGGGCGTACTGCATCGCCTGGTGGATGCGGGGCATTCCCTGGTCTGATCGAGCATAATCTCGATGTGATGGCCGAGGCGGACTGGATCATCGACTTGGGGCCCGAGGCCGGCGCCGGCGGCGGGCGCATCGTGGCCGCCGGTCCGCCCGCGGCCATCGCCGCGCGGCGTGCGCGCTCGCATACCGGCGCGGCGCTGGCGCAGTTCCTCGCGCAGCGGGCGGCCTGACGCATGGCGCACGATCTGGTCTGCTGGAAATGCGGCGCTGCGCTGGCCGCACTGACGCTGCCGCTGTCACGCCGCGACGAATGCCCACGCTGCCGCGCCGAACTGCACGTGTGCAGGATGTGCGTCGAGTACGACGTGCACGTGGCCAAGCACTGCCGCGAGCCCACCGCCGAGGAAGTCAGCAACAAGACCGGTGCGAACTTCTGCGACTTCTTCAAGCCGCGCCCGCGTGCCTACGTGCCGGCCGATAGTGGCGCCGCCGAGCGTGCGCGACACGAACTCGAGCAGCTGTTCGGCCCGAAACGCTGAAGCTGCCGCCGGCGACGGCGTGCCGGATCCCGGCGCTTCAGGTACCCGCGTTCAGGTTCCGAGACGCTCCGCGAGCTTCTCGAACAGCTTGCCGAGGCGCGAGGACTTGCCCGGCTTGGCCGCCTCGAGCTGCAGGTGGCGCACCCCTGAATCGTTGATCAGCGCCTTGCGTCCATCGTCGATCTGCAGCTCGCCGGCACCGAGGATCTCCAGTGTTTCCTCGAGCGTCATCGGCTTGGCCTTCGCCTTGGCCTGCACGCGCGTGGCGGACGCCGGGCGCAGCTTGGCGCGCTTGCCGGGCGCGCCGCGCGTCGGACGCGCCGGCGTGGCAGCACCGGGCGCAGCGCCGCCGGGCGCCCCGGGGACCGGCGAACCGTCGGCGCGGAAGGCCACGCCGCCCGTCGGGTGCTGCTTGTCGTCGATGAACTCGAAGCGCACGGGCTGCGGCCGCTCCGTCGCGGGCGGCGACGCGGCAGGCGCGGCCGCGGCGGCCGGTGGTCGCGTGGCGGCGAGGCGCGCGCGCTCGCGTTCCCGCACCGTCACCGGTACCACCGAGACCGTAGCGAAGTCGGAACGTACGTAGTGCGCTACCTGCTTGGCCGATACCGCGTCGGTGAAGAACCCGAGCCGAATGCCATACCAGCGGCGGCCGTCGCGATTGCCTTCGGCCCCATAGAGGGTGTAGGCACTGAATATCGCGAGCTGCGGCACCTGCGAGATATCGATCGGCTGTACCGACCACATCAGCTGCACCGCGAACTGCGCCTTTTCATCGCGTGCACGCGCCTCTGCGACTTCCCGCAGGCGCTCGGTCGCCGGACGCTGCGGCGAACCCGGAAGCGTCGCGGCGCGGGCCGGCATGGCCGGGCGCGGCTGGCGCAGCGTCGGCGCATCGGCGCGAGCCGTGCCTTCGAGCATGCGCAGGACTCCCGATTCACTGAGCCCCGGAGCGGCCTTGAGCTCCGGCAGCGGGCGCAGCGTCGGGGCGGTCGCGGTCTGTTCCTCCAGCGAGGCGATCGCGGCACGCACGTTGCTGAGCGAATGCGCAGCCTCGCCGGGCGTCGCGGGCGTCGCTGGCGTAGTGGGCGTGGTGGGCGTGGTGGGCGCGGACTGCAACCGCAGCTCCAGCGTGGCCGCCGGGAGCCGGCGACCGGCATCGGGCAGCAGCGCGAGTTCAGGTTGCACCTCGAGTTCGGGCTGCACTGCGGGTTCGCGCTGCACGACGAGTTCGGGCTGCACGACGAGTTCGGGCTGCACGGAAGGCTCCGGCTGCGCAGCGCTGGCCGCCGCCGGCAATGCTTCCATGGCGGCCGGCGCCGGCGCGACCGGCGCCGGCGCGACCGGCGCGGGCGTGACCGGCGTGCTCGTCGGCAGCTCCACGCGCGCCGCGCCCGGTGCCTGCGTACGCAGGCGGTGGCCAGGGGCAAGCCCGGCCCAGGCGCCCGGGTAGATCTCGCGCACGATGTCGAGCAGCTTCTCGGCTTCCTCCTGGCTCGCGAAGTAGCCCATGTGCAAGCGGAAGCGTTCGCGTCCTTCCTCGCGCCGGCGCGAGACGAAGAAAATGAAACGCTTCAGGCCGGCGTGGTCCGGCGGCGAGAGCGCGACCGGCGTGGTCGAAGAACACAGGTTGATCACGAAGCTGCTGGCCGGTTGCGGCGCTGGCGGCGGCGCGCCGGCGGGCAGCGCGAGCCTGGACTCGTCGTGCGCGAGATTTGCCTGTTGCATGCGATTGTTCCCCAATTCCACGCGTCGATACAGCGGAAACGGAAGACATGCAACGGCGATGACACTGTGAGGCGATTGCGTCGCCATTCGGCGACAATCAGCTCCGTGGCAACCCCGCTATCCCTTCATGCCTTCCGGGACCGGTGGCTTTGCGTCCCTGTCTTGCGACAGGTTTGCCTTTAAGTCACGTGGACGAGTGTGACAGCTTGAAGCGCGACGTCAAGCGCGGGAATCCGGTGTCGGTTCACATCGCCGCGCATTCGCTGCAGTGCGTGGCAATCTGTCAAATGCGCGCCGCGCTCAGCTTCGCGGCCGATCCCGCATCGCCGCGGCCGCCAGCGCGCGCATGTCATCGTACTGATGCCGGTACACACCGCGCCTGCCGATGCGCGCGACACCGTACATCGCCGCCGCGACGGTATCGGCCTCGATCGCGCGAAAGCGCATCGCGCCGCCGAGGAACAGCGGACGCGTCGCCCACATCAGCGCCTGGGCACCGAACTCGAGCAGCCGCAGGTGCCGGCGTGCACCGAGCAGCAGGGAAGGTTGCATGAAATCCAGGGCGCGCATGCCGAGCGACTCCAGCGAACGCTCCATCTCACCCTTGACGCGCAGGTACAAACCACGCGCCTCGCGATTCGCGCCAACCGATGACACCACGACGAGTCGCTCCGCCCCGGCCTTCTGCGCGAGGCGAGCGAAGTCGACTACCAGGTCATGGTCGACCTTGCGGAATGCCGCGGGGCTGCCGGCCTCGCGTATCGTGGTGCCCAGGCAGCAGTACGCGTCCTGGCACACGAGGCCCTTGAGCTGCGCGTCGAGCGGCGCATCGAAGCGCACCACGCGGTTCGCGAGCCGCGGATGATCCATCGGCAATGCACGGCGGGACAATGCATAGACCCGGGTGTAGGTACCGCCGTTGAGCAGCAGCGGCAGCAATCGCCCACCCACCAGCCCGCTTCCCCCCGCCACCAGCGCAATCCGACCGCTATCCACCGCCATGGCGTCGAGCTTAAGGTCCGCCCGCTGAAACTTCCAGACGCGCAGCGCACTCGCTGCGCGTGGTCAGCTCAATCCTCGAAGCCGTCCAGCGACAATTGCGCGGCCGGCGCCGCAGGCACCCGAAAGGCGCCGGTATCGAGCGCGATCGCCGGTGCAGCGAGCCCGTAGCGGCGCCGGGCCGCCTCGCAGCGCGCCTGCAGCAGCTTCGCCTCGACCCCCTCGCCCTGGAATCGTGAGCCGAACCGGGAGTCGTTCAATGCTCTGCCGCGCATCGCGCGGATGCGCGACAGCACGTGCCGTGCCCGCAGCGGCGCGTGCTCGCGCAGCCACGACTCGAACAGCTGCTTCACGTCGTACGGCAGGCGCAGCAGGATGAAGTGCGCATGGCGCGCACCGGCCGCCGCCGCGGCCTCGAAGATTCCCTCCAGTTCGTGGTCGTTCAGCGCCGGTATCATCGGTGCGGCCAGGACGCCGACCGGTACTCCGGCGTCCGCGAGTCCCGCGATGGCCTTCAGGCGCGCCGCGGGCGCCGGCGCACGCGGCTCCAGCCGTCGCTTCAGTTCCTCGTCCAGCGTCGTGACGCTCACCGACACCTGGCACAGGTTGCGCCGCGCGAGCTCCTGCAGCAGGTCGAGGTCGCGCAGGATCAGGTGACTCTTGGTCACGATAGTGACCGGATGGCGGAACCGCAGCAGCACCTCGAGCAGCGCGCGCGTGATCCGATGTTCCCGTTCGATCGGTTGGTAGGGATCGGTGCTCGAGCCGAGATTGACGACCCGCGGGCGATAGCCGCGCCGCGACAGCTCGGCCTCGAGCAGTGCCGCGGCGTTGACCTTGTAGAACAGCCTGGTCTCGAAATCCAGGCCCGCCGACAGGTTCAGGTAGGCGTGGGTCGGACGTGCGTAGCAGTAGATGCATCCGTGCTCGCAACCGCGATAGGGGTTGATCGACTGCTCGAACGGGATGTCCGGTGAGTCGTTGCGCGTCAGGATCGTGCGCGCGTGCTCCGGGCGCTGTTCGGTCGGGAGCGACTGCGGCGCGGCTTCCGCATACCAGCCATCATCGACGGCCTCGGTGCGCTGGCTGCATGAAGCGCCCTGCGGGGTTCTCGAGTGCGCCACGCCCGCGATAGCCTGCCATGCCGCAGACTGTACATGCATACAGTACTAGTGTAAACGGTCCAGTCGCCGCAGTTCCGGAAACAACCGCATCCAGCACCGCGACGCACCAGCAGCGTCAGCGCGCCCACCGAGCGCGGCGGCGCGCACCGCACCGAACCAGCGCGCCGTGACGCCGGACTCGAACTCGCCGAGTTCATTCGATGCGCCGATGAACATCATGTTGATCGCGCTGACGCGGCCCGCGGATCGCATCGGGAGTATTGAGCTGCACCAGCACGCCGCGGATGTTCACGCTCACCATGTCGCCGCAGCCGAGCAGGCGAAGAGCGCGAGAAGGAACAGGCGAAGCTGGTGCGAGAGCGCGAAGACGATCGTGCTCGCCCCGAACAGGGCGACGCCGGCGAACATCGTGGGGCCGGCGTGGCGCTCGATCGGGCGCCAGCGCGAGCAGCTCGCGGCGGGGCGCTGCGCCCATGCCGGGGGCGCTGCGCAGCAGCCCGAGGCCTACCGGTCCGATGTGCAGCACGTCGCTGGCGAAGATCGGCAGCAGCGCGGTGGCGCCGCCGAACAGCACCGCGAACAGATCGAGCGTGATCAGGCCGAGCAGCGAGCGGTGCCGCCGCACGTACCGCAGGCCCTCCATCAGCTCGTGCGCGGCCGAGCCGCGCACGGTACCCGGCGCAGGCTGCGGCAGGTGCGCCGGCAACCGCAGCGCCATCACGACCGCGAGTGCGAACAGCGCCGCGCAGATGCCGAACACCAGCGCAGGTCCGACCAGGAACAGCACGCCGCCGATCGCCGGACCGCTGATCACCGCCACCTGGAACAGCGTCGCGTTGATCGCGACCGCGCGCGGGAATTCGGCGCGCGGGACCAGCCGCGGTATCACGGCCTGCAAGGCCGGGGCCCAGAATGCCCTCGCGGCTCCGTAGGCTCCGACCGCCAGATACACCGGCCACACGGCCCGCAGGCCGGCCAGCGTGATCACGAGCAGCGCGCCGATGCACGCGGCGTCGACGCTCCAGGCGACGATGAGGATGGTGCGGCGATCGACACGGTCGGCCACGTGGCCACCGAACAGCACCAGCAGCACGAACGGCACGAACTGGCACAGGCCCACCAGCCCGAGCGCGAGCGCGCTGCGTGTGAGCGCGTAGACCTGCCAGCCGACCGCGACCGTGAACATCTGCCAGGCCAGCGAGGTGCAGAACCGGCTCGCGACGATGCGGGCATAGTGCGCGTGCCGCAGCACGCTGAGGCTGGGAAAGCGCTCCGCCAGCGCCATTTACCGGGGCCCGTCGTCGCGCTGCAGCAGTCCCTCGCGCCACAACGAGTACAGCACGGCGAGGATGACCGGCCCGACGAACAGGCCGATCACGCCGAAGGCACCGAGCCCGCCGAGGGCGCCGAACATCGACAGCAGGAACGGCAGGCGTGCCGCGCCGCTGAGCAGATAGGAACGCACCACGCTGTCGACCGCATTCATCGCGACCAGGCACCAGATCAGCAGCGCGATCGCCGCGCTCGTGTGTCCGCTCGCGAACAGCCACACGACGACCGCGCCCCAGGCGAAGTTGACCGCGAACGGGATCAGCGCTGCGAGCGTGGTCACGGCCGTGGTCACGAGCGGCGCGGGCACGCCCGCCACCCAGTAGCCGAGGCCGGCGAGCGCGCCCTGGGCGAGCGCGCACAGTACCAGGCTCAGCAGCACGGCCTTGACGGTCGCGCCGCTGGCCTGCACGTAGAGATCCGCGCGCGCGCCGATGAAGCGCCGCAGCACGGCATGGATCTGGCGCGCCATCGCCGCGCCGTCGATGTACATGAAGAACAGGCTGATGACCGTGATGCCGAGCTTGAACAGGTTGCGACCGACGTTGCCGAGCAGCGAGCCGACCTGGCCGTAGGAACTGTTGAGCAGGCCGCGCAGCGCGTTGTTCAGCGCGTCAGGGTCGCTGGTCCAGCGTGCGTTGATCTCGGCCAGGCGCGCCCCGAGCAGCGGCAGGCGCAGCAGGAACTCCGGCACGCGCAGGCCGCCCGCGAAGTAGGCCTGCGCGCTGCGGAAGGCATCCACCGCCTCCGGTCGCAGCAGCAGGAACACGGAAGCCATCGGCAGGATCACCGCCAGCGTCAGCAGCAGCGTCATCAGCAGCGCCGCGGGCGTACGCCCGCCGCGGAACAGGCGGATGAAGTACTGGAACGGATTCCAGCTCACGTAGGCCAGGATCGCCGCCCAGAGCAGCGGCACGAGGAACGACTGCAGCACCGCGTAGCCGAGCACCAGCAGCACTGCCAGCAGCGCGGCGATCGCGGCCTGCCGGATCCAGCCCGACTCCATCAGGCGCCCAGGAACAGTCGGTAGGCGGAATTGCCCGACTCGTCCTGGTAGGGATAGCGCAACTCGTTCAGGTGGCGCACGAAGTCCGCGCGTTCGGCCGGCGGCACCTGGATGCCGGCCAGCACGCGTCCGTAGTCCGAACCGTGATTGCGGTAGTGGAACAGGCTGATGTTCCAGCCCGGTACCGATCGCCTGCAGGAAGCGCAGCAGCGCGCCCGGGCGTTCGGGGAACTCGAAGCGGTAGAGCAGCTCGTCGGCCTGGCCGGCGGCGCTGGCACGCCCGCCGATCATGTAGCGCACGTGCAGCTTGGCCATCTCGTTGCCGCTCATGTCGGTCACCGCGTAGCCCGCGGCGCGCAGCTGCGTCATCACGGCAGTGCATTCCGCATGGCCCTGTGCCAGGCCGAAGCCGACGAACACGCGCGCCAGCTCGCTGCCCTGGTAGCGATAGTTGAATTCGGTGATGTTGCGCTGTCCGAGCGCCTCGCAGAACGCCAGGAAGCTTCCCGGGCGCTCCGGTATCTCGACCGCGAGCAGGCCTTCGCGCTCGCCACCGATGTCGGCGCGCTCGGCCACGTAGCGCAGGCGGTCGAAGTTCATGTTGGCGCCGCTGTTGATCGCGACCAGGCCGCGCATCGCGCAGGCCGGAACGGGCGACGTAGTGCTTGATGCCGGCCACGGCGAGCGCACCGGCGGGCTCCTGGATCGAGCGCGTGTCCTCGAAGATGTCCTGGATCGCGGCGCAGATCGCGTCGGTATCGACCAGCACGATCTCATCGACATAGCGCCGCGCCAGTGCGAAGGTTTCCTCGCCGACACGGCGCACTGCGACGCCGTCGGCGAACACGCCGACGCGATCGAGCGTCACGCGCTTGCCGGCCCGCAGCGACTCGTACATCGAGGCCGCATCGTCGGGCTCCACGCCGATCACCTTGACGCGCGGGATAGACCTGCTTGATGTACGCCGCGATGCCCGCGATCAGGCCACCGCCGCCGACGGGCACGAACACGGCGTCGAGCGCTCCGGCCGTCTGCCGCACGAGTTCCATGCCGATCGTGCCCTGACCGGCGATCACGTCCGGATCGTCGAACGGATGCACGAACAGCATGGTGCGCTCGCGCGCGAGCACCAGCGCGCGCTCGTAGGCGGCATCGTAGCTGTCGCCGTGACAGGACCACCTCGCCGCCCAGGTCGATCACCGCCTGGACCTTGATCGCGGGCGTGGTCTCCGGCATCACGATGACGGCGGGCAGCCGCGCGCCGCCGCGCGGCGAGCGCGACGCCCTGCGCGTGGTTGCCCGCGGAGGCGCAGATCACGCCGCGTGCCGCGACCGCGGCGGACAGCTGCGCGATCTTGTTGTAGGCGCCGCGCAGCTTGAAGGAAAACACCGGCTGCAGGTCTTCGCGCTTGAAGAATACCTGGTTGCCGAGCCGGCGCGACAGCCGCGGGCGCCGGATCGAGCGGCGACTCGATCGCGACGTCGTAGACGCGCGCCTTGAGCACGCGCTGCAGGTAATCGTCCGTCATGGGCTCCAGCGTCCGGCGTCCTGGCCGCGCAGCTTAAGCCATTCGCGCCGGCGGCGCCTCTGGCTCGCCCGCTCAGGCGGGCTTGATGACGAAGCGGATACTGGAGCTTGCCGAAGCCCACGAGGTCGCCTTCGCGCAGCGTGCGGCGGGCGATGAGCTCGCCGTTCACGAAGGTGCCGTTGGTGCTGTGCAGGTCCTCGACCACGGTGTCCGAGCCCGCCAGCAGCAGCACCGCGTGATGCCGGCTCACGAAATCCGCCTCGACCCGCAGGTCGTTGTCCGGCGTGCGCCCGACCGTGGTCCGGCGCGACAGTACGTGCACGATGCCGCTCTCGCCTGAGGTCCGCACCAGCAGCCGTTGCGGCGCGGCCGCCTCGGACCCTGCCGATGCCGCCACTGGTGCCGCTTCGCGCGCCTGCAGCTGCTCGATCTGCGTCCGGGCGTGCAGCAGCTCCTCGCGCAGCGCAGCGAGCTGGTCTTCGAGATCCCGCAGCTGCCCGTCGCGCTGTGCGAGCTGCGACTCGAGCGTCGCGAGCCGTGCGTCCCTGGCCGCCAGCCGCCGCGTGAGCTCGGCGAGCTGGCGCTCGAGGCCGCCACGGTCGTATTCGGGAATCGTCTGCTCGGTAGGGCCGATGCGCTCGTCCCCGAGTGGCGGCAGGATGCGCCAGGAATCGGTGGAAGCGAGGCCGTCGGCTCCGACCGGGGTGGCAGGGCCCGGAAGGGTGGGCATCTCGGCCGTGCATTCGAGGTCCGGCCGCCCGGGAGCCTTGGGATCCGTGGGCATGGCCGAGGCCGGCGCCGCCTCAAGGGAGGCCGAGGAAGTCGCGCAGCTGGGCGGCCTGCTGCTCCGGCTGGCCGCCTTCGCCGGTGCGATCCTGGGCGGCGCGCAGGTCGATCACGAGTGCAGGATGACGCAGCGCCTGGGCCTCGCCACGCACCGCGTCGGTAGGGGGAGAGAGCACGATGCGCCCGATCTGTGCGGGCCGCAGGCGCGCCAGCGCGGCCGCGACACCAACTCCGCCCTCGTGCGCCAGCAGATCGATGCGGCGCAGGTGCATCGAATCGAGGAAATCGGCGAGTGCGGCCGCAAGCTCGGACACGCCGGCCGTCCCGGGTGGCGGATCGGACTCGCCGCAGCCCGGCAGGTCGGGCGCATAGACCGAACGATCGCGCCCCAGCGGCAGCAGCAGCGGCTCGAAGAAGCGGCCGGATCCGGGGGCGCCCGGCAGGCACAGCAGCGGCGTGGCCTCGTCGAAGCCGCCCCCTCCGGGGATCGCGTAGCGCATGTGCAGCTGACCGTAGCGGCAGTCGAAGTAGGCGCGACGCACGCGCGTCTCGGCCGGGGCTGGCGTGGTGGCACGTCGGGCTCTGATCATCTGCGGCATCACCCTCGAGGTCCTGCGTACACCATTGCGTCGTCCGGAATCGCCGGTTCGACGGGCTGAACCGGCATTATTCAGCAATCGCCCGCG
>CAWIQV010000033.1:0-8816 GCA_963838275.1 uncultured Gammaproteobacteria bacterium
GACGCATTGTGGCCGGGCGCCCCCGATGGCACTGCGGGCGCGGCAGTGGCACCGGTGCCTGGCGCCGGGGGCTCGTCGCTTCTCGCAGCGGCCTCTGCGGAACCGGGCGTTGCCGGGGTGATCGCGCGTGCGCTCGCCCCCGGTGCCGGGGCCGTCGGGATCGCCGCCTGCGCCGGGCCCGCACTCAAGCCGCGGACAGCACCCAATCCGGACTCGCTGCCGGGCAGCGCTGCGAAGAACTGGTTCGCGAGCGCCGCCAGCGCGGCCTCGTCGAGCCGGCCGTCACTTATAGCTGTCGGCGTAGTCATGGTACTTGCCCACTTCGACGTCATCGAGCACCGCTACTGCATCTTCCGTCAGCACGACCAGCGAGCAGTACAGCGATATCAGGTAGGAAGCGATGGCATTGCGGTTGATCCCCATGAAACGCACTGCGAGGCCGGGGCTCTGCTCGCCGGGCAGTCCGGGCTGGAACAGTCCGACGACGCCCTGGCGTTTCTCGCCGACGCGCATCAGCAGCACCTTGGTCTTGCCATCAGCCAGCGGCACTTTGTCGGAGGGGATCAACGGCAGGCCGCGCCAGGTGAGGAACTGCGAGCCGAACAGGCTCACGGTCGGCGGCGGCACGCCGCGGCGCGTGCATTCGCGCCCGAAGGCCGCGATGGCCAGGGGATGGGTCAGGAAGAACGCCGGCTCCTTCCAGACCTTGGTGATCAGTTCGTCCAGGTCGTCCGGGGTCGGGGCGCCGTTCAGCGTGACGATGCGCTGTTCGTCCGGCGTATTGGCGAGCAGACCGTAATCCGCATTGTTGATGAGCTGGCTTTCCTGGTGTTCCTTGATGGTCTCGATCGTCAGGCGCAGCTGTTCCTTGATCTGGTCGTACGGGCTGCTGTAAAGGTCGGAGATCCGCGTATGGATGTCGAGGATCGTCGTCACTGCGCTGAGGAAGTACTCGCGCGGCGTCTCCTCGTAATTGACGAAGGTCTGCGGCAGTTCGGACTCATCGCGCTCGGCGCACGCAATCTTGACCTGGTCTGGGTTGCTGACACGGTTGCGGCGATAGATGCCGGCCTCGACCGGTATCCACTGCAGCAGGTGCACGAGCCAGCGCGGTGAAATCGTCGAGAGTTGCGGAACGGTCTTGGTGGCATTCGCGAGTTGCCGTGCGGCGCGATCGCTGAGCGCGGACTGGACGGGACCTTCAGCCATGGCAAATCTCCTGATCGAACGGTTCAGGAGCTAATCATACCATAATGGTTATCAAGTTATATGATTATGGTCTGATTTAGAGCAGCCGTAGCAATCGAAGTGGCACGTAGGTTCAGTCCTGGATCCACGGCAGGCCATGGAAGCGCCAGCCGTTGCGACCGCCCCGGTGTCCGTGCTGGTCCAGGTCGCCTTCGAAGCCTTCCTGAACATTGAATGCATTCGAAAATCCGGCCCGGTGGGCCGCCGCGGCCGCGCTGGCCGAACGGGCGCCCGAGCGGCAGAGCAGCAGGATCACCGCGTCCTTGGGGATTTTTGATTCCAGTTCCCGCGCGAAACGCGGATTGGTCTGCATCGCCGTTCCGAGCAGCCACGGCAGGTGCAGGCTGCCCGGGACGTAGCCGACGAACTTGCGCTCCTCGGCCGTGCGTACGTCGAGCAGCACCGCGGCCTGTTGCGAAACCAGCTCCCAGGCCTGCGCCGGCGACACACTGCCGGCATAGGAAATGGCCTGCGGCAACGAGCGGGAAACGGCTCGTGCCTGCTGCAGGATCGGATGCTCCGGCAGGAAATTCACCCGCGGCGCACCCGCCACGGACTCCGATCGGCTGGAAAGAGCAGCTAAGGCCATGAATCCTCCCTCGAGACGAATGCCGCGGCTGCCGACAGGTCGGCCGCAACGAGGCTGTCAGGGGTTCATTTTCACCCGGAATCGACGCCACGGTGGCGCATGAACAGATGCCGGATCTGCAAGTCATTCAGTTTGATTTGTTCGCCGTAATCGCGACCTGGCCGAACCCACCGTTGTTCTCGACACAGATGCGCTCGTAATGATCGGCGATGCGGGGGCCGCCCGGATTGTTGGCTTCGCGCGCCTGGTAGTGCCAGCCATTGCGCGGATCCTCGAGCGTCCAGCGCTTGTTGGGGATGGTCACCGTGAACGGCCGCGTATACACCGTCGGATCGGTGAAGGTCGCGACGTAGTTGTAGCGCTTGCCGTCAGGCGAGAAGATATAACGCTCCACGACGTGCACGTTCTCGCTGGCGAAGTCCGCGGTCCTGGCGAACCGCGCCTTGGCATTGTCGTTGCTCACGTCGACCACGAGCGTATTGCCTTCCCAATGCCCGCGCGAGTCGCCGTTCCAGAGCTTGAGGTTCTCCGGCAGATGCTTCGGGTTGTCCAGATAGATCAGCCGCCAGCTGGAATCGAACAGGAACAGCACCTTGCCGGGATACTGGCGGATCTCCCACCCGGTGTGGGTGAAGATCTTCGGTACGCCACCCGGAGCGCAGCGATCGTGCGGCTCGATGTACTCCGGCTTGACGGCGTTCCACAGGCCGGCCGCCAGCTCCTGCTGCTTGGCACGCGCCCATGGCTGGTACGGCACCTGACCGTCCGCCGGATCGCTGACACGGCTCGGAGCGCGTTCTTCGCGCGGACCGAGCTTGCGGTTGCGCGCCGTGGGGTCGCCCGGGATGCCACCCTGCGGATCGGTGAAGTTGTTGTGGTTGCCGACGGTATTGGACCAGTCGCCGCCGACATCCGGCTGACCGTCGGGTGTGCGCTTCCCGGTCCAGGGACCGCTTTCAATGGCAGGGAAGCTCGTCTCGAGGAATATGCCGCCTCCACCCACGCGTGGGGCCGCGGCCGGCGTAGCGGCCGGAGTGGCCGCCGGCGGCGTCTGTGCGAGGCTGATCATGGAGCCGAGGGTAGCGGCCAGGGCGGGGATGCCGATTCTGGCGCGCAGTTGCCGATGCGTGGGCCGATATGTGGTGGTGCTCATGCGCAGCCTCATCCTCAGGACTTGGGATACGGGTAGTACTGGTCGTAGTCGAGCGTGTAGCAGTAGTTCTCGATCAGCTGGAAGTCCTTCTCGCGGTGGCGATAGAGAAAGACCTCGATGTTCCAGGGTCTGATGTAGACGTTCGGGTCCTCGATCGTCGCCCGGTAGTCGATGGTATTCGCATCGATGAGCTTCCAGCGCTCCACGATGTGCAACGCCTCGTCGTGCCAGTCCCCGGCGCGGCTGAGCCAGGTCTGGTCATTGAAGTCGCGCACGTCCACGACCAGCGTGTCGCCTTCCCAGTGCCCGCGCGAGTCCCCGAGCCAGAACTCGTGATCGGTGTCCACCGGATGCAGCGTGCCGTCGGTATGGATGGTGCGCACCGAATCGCCGAACTCGAACACGAGCGTGACGTCCTGTGGGCGCTGCAGGATTTCGAATGGCTCGGGATAGTAGATCCCGCGCGGCGTACCGAGCGTCCAGCACTTCAGGCGCGGGTCGGCCGTCAGGCGGTTCTCGAAGTTCTTCTGCTTTTTCGCCAGTGCCTCAGCGGTGTAGGGGATCGAACCGCCGTCCACGATCCCTAAGCCCGGGGGCGCGTCCTTGCGCCCGATGTGCGGTTCGAGGTCGAAATCCGCAGCGCTCGTGGTCTGCCAGATCCCCGAGAGGTCCGGCTTGCCGTTCGCCTGGCGCGGAATCTTCCCGCCCGCCGCATTCTGGCTCGAGGCCAGCCCCGGCACGAGCAGCACGCAGGCGGCCAGCAGCGCGCCAATCCCATGCCTGAAACCCTCACTACCCCGCAGTGTCGACTTCGCGTTCAAGGAAATGTGCTCCGGCTGGTGTGCGATAGCAGCCGGATGTGCAAATGGCGGGCCAGATGCCACGCGTGGCGCCTGCGCGAGCCTATGGACGGGCGTCGCTTGCCAATAACATGCTGAAAATTCGAACGATCCCACCGGCAGCCGGCCACCGGTCGCGGCCGCGCCCGGCATCGCGCGCGCGCGACGACAAGCGGGGGTGACTCCACCGCAGCAGCAGGCGCGGCATCGCCGCTGCAGATCGGACAGCGCGTCAGACGAAGCCGATGGCGCGACCGGCTACGCCGACCCCGAACCAGAGCAGCAGTGACAGCGCCACGCCGAGACGCGCCAGGCCAGATGGTGGCGGGTCGCGCGCCGCGAGCCGGCGGAACAGCGCGAGCTGCGCGGTCAGCGCGGCGAGCAGCAACAGCATCTTGAGGTCGAATGCGCGGTTGTAGAAATAGTGCGCCGGGCTGCCGATGAACATGAGTATCCCGCTGACGATCGCCAATGTGACTCCGAGCCAGAACAGCCGCGTGGGCAGACGCGTCACCTGCGGCACGGGCGCTTGCTCGAGCGTGACGCCGAGCAATCTCAGGCTCATGAGCAGCAGGGTCGAGAGCAGCATCAGCAATCCCACCACATGGATGATCTGCAGGCTGGCGATGACCATGTGATTGGACTTGCTGATCAGCCGCGCGAATGTGCTGTGATCTATGGACGCAAGAATGCTATCGGCCGTCGACAAGGCGTCGCTCCAGAATGGCGCTCTACAGGGGCGCGTGACGAGGAATCTATCTGGGTATATAGGCCAACAGGCGACCGCAGATGATGACCAGGGTCCAGATGGCCATGGAGGCGAGTCCGGCATAGCGCACGCCGCGTGGCAGCGGCGCGCGATTGGCTACGACTTCTGGTTGCCGACCGATGACCAGTTCGAAGTACAGCGCATTCAGGCCGCCCAGCGCGATCAGCAGCAGCTTGACCATCCACAGCGGGCTCTCGATGACGGTTGCCGCCTCCGACCAGAACACCAGTGCCCCGGACAGGAAGGTCAGCGCGAAGCCGACCAGGACGTAGGGCCTGAGCGAGCGCAGCACTACCGTGACCGGGACTCGCGGCAGGAAGACGCCGATCAGGCGCAGGTCCGTCAGCAGGATCAATCCGGCCGATACCGAAAGCGAGAGCAGATGCGCCCCTTCCAGCGTCGGCCACAGGTACCGGGATTCGCCGATGATCGGACCGAGGCCCGTATCCTGCAGGCGCTCGGCCAGGGCCGCGATGGTGCTCACCCGTCAGTTCGGCCTGGAAGTCGCGGCCGGTCCAGCGACCGAGGCTGCGGCGGGGAGCTGCCCGAATCCACCATTGTTCTCGACGCAGATGCGCTCGAAATGATCGCCGATCGGTTCCCTGGCGCCCGGGTTGTTGGCCAGCGGCACTTCGTAGTGCCAGCCGTTGCTCTTGTCGGCGACGGTCCAGCGCCGGGCGGGAATCGTGACCGTGAAGGGGCGCGTATAGACCGTAGGATCGGTGAACGTTGCGACGTAGTTGTAGCGCTTGTTGTCAGGCGAGAAGAGGTAGCGCTCCTCGACGTGGACGTTCTCGCTCGTGAAGTCCCCGGTCCTGCCCAGGCGCGCCTTGCCGTTCAGGTTGCTGACGTCGACGATGAGCGTGTTGCCCTCCCAATGCCCGCGCGAGTCGCCCTGCCAGAGCTTGAGGTTCTGCGGCAGGTGATGCTCCTTGCTGTCCAGGTAGATGAGCCGCCAGCCGGAGTTGAACAGGAAGAGGACCTTGCCCGGATACTGCCTGATTTCGTAACCATGCCAGTAGAAGGATTTCGGGATGCCGGCCGGCGCGCAGCGTGCTAGCGGCTCGATCCACTCGGGCTTGCCGCCCGCGAAGAACCCGACCGCAAATTCCTTCTGCCTGGCCCGGGCCCAGTCCTGATAGGGCAGTTCACCATCGGCTGGATCGGTCACGCGGCTCGGCGCGCGCTGGTCGCGCGGACCGAGGGGCCGGCCACGGGCCTGCGGATCACCCGGGATGCCACCCTGCGGATCGGTGAAGTTGTTGTGATTCGCGATCGTGTTGGACCAGTCGCCGGATACATCCGGCTGACCATCTGGCAGGCGCTGTCCGGTCCAGGGACCGGAAGCGATCTGCGGATAGCTGGTCTCGTAGCCGATCCCTCCCCCCGGTCGCTGCGGACGCTGTGGGGCAGCAGCCGGGCCCGCGGCGCCGCTGCCGGCCGGAGCGGTTGTCGGCGTGGTCTGCGCGAGGCCGATCATGGAACCGAAGGCAGCTGCCAGGGCGGGGATGGCGACTCTGGCGAACAGCTGCCGATAGGTGGGCCGATGCGTCGTGGTGCTCATGCGCAGCCTCATCCTCAGGACTTCAGATAGGGGTAGTACTGGTCGCAGTCGAGCGTGTCGCCGTAGCACTCGATCAGCCGCCGCCAGGGGGCGCCGCGGCGGACGACGGAGCCGCCGCCGCCGCGGGCGCGTCCTGCGCACCGCCGGTGCGGAAGGTGCGTCCATCGCCCAGCGTAAGGCTCACCGAGTAGCCGAACGGTCCGCCGTTCTTGGACAGATAGCCCTTGATGTGGACCTGGGTGCCGGGCTTCAGGTCCGCCTTCGACAGGCCCTTGCCTTCGAGCGCGTTCGGGGCGCCGAACTCCACGCCCCAGTTGGTCACGTTGCCTTTCGCATCCGTGACGTCGAAGTAGAGCCAGCTGTGCGGATTGGTCCAGCGGGCCTTGGTGACGACGCCGGAAATATCCAGCGGCTTGTCGGCGTCGTACTCGGCGGCAAACGCGTGATGCGCCATGGCTGGCGCGGCGCCAGCGAGCAGCGCGATGCCGGCCGCGACCGGCAGCAGTGTTCCGACGTACTGACGCAATGAACGATGAAGGGACGGTATCGCCATGACGATTCTCCGAATGGGGGATTGCAACTAGACCTGGATACCGGGACAGCAATCCATGTGCCAGTCACCCGCAGGCGACCGATCGCCGACACCGCACCCTTCAGGTACCTGAATGGAATGAAGAATCCAGCTTCGTTGCGGCGTGCGGCCGCACCACCGGCGCGGGGCCGGCTACCCGCCCGTCGGGGGCGCTGCTGGCTTCGCAGCAGTCTGCAGCAGCAGTGCAGCTCCCGAATGTTGAATTCCGCGCAGACGCGACGTGCTTTTCAGCGTGGGTGAGTCTTGAGCGGCGGCAGCGGCGGTATGTGTTCCGGCAGGGGTGGAATGACCTGGTTCGGATACCAGAAGGTCAGATGACACGCCTCGCAGACCTCGTCCACGTCGCCGCCCGCGCGCACCAGTGCGGCCGGGTCCCTCGCGTCGATGGCCGCCAATTGCCGGAGGACGGCAGTGCGCAGGGATTGTGCGAACGCGTTGAATCCGCTGCGATTGGCCGCCAGCCGTTGCCCGATCTGGATCGAATCGAGCGCGCCGTCGGCCTCGGCGGCAAATGGCCTGGTACTGACCTGGCGCCCGTCCATCTGCAGCAGATTGGTGGCTTCAACCAGCGTGATGGCGCTGCGCCGAAGGTCGGCCCATTGTTCCTCGGTTCGCGGATGACGTTCTTCGGTACCGCTCCTGGTGACGACGGTCTCTACGGCGTCCCAGATGTGATCGGCCGACGGATCGACCTCCGATTGCATGAGTTCCTGGATGCTCGCGACAGGCTTGAGGCCCGCCACGGCTGCGGCGGGCGTGGGCGCCACCGGCGCTGCGGCCGGCGGTGCGGTCCGCGCTGCGCAACCAGCCAGTCCGAATAGGGCGCCGAGTATCCAGATACCGACGGAACCGAGCGTGCCGTGTAGGGAATTCATAGGGGCACACGGAGCAACATCGGTGCCAGGCGTGCCGGCATCCCGCGCCACGGAATTCCAGGCAGAAACTGCTGCCGGGTGGTCGCCTTGGCCGGCGGCAACTGCTGCAATCGGAGCATTCTGTTGCCCGCGGTGTTGCCCCGCGTGCACTGCAGCGGGAATCCAGACTCGCGAATTCCAGTGCAGGCAAGGACCGGGAGGCTCTGTGCACCCGTTGGCACGCTAGCTGCTTGGATTCCCGCCTGCGTTTGCAGGAATGCATGTCTCTACACACAGGGGAATCGATCTTGAAGACAGTGAGCTTGCTGCTGATTTCCGCCTTGGTGACCGTGGCGATGCCACTCGCCTATAGCGCCGACGACGCCGGTGGCCAGGCCGCCGGTGCGCGTGCCGGCCGCCCGCCGGCCTCCAAGGCCCACGTGCTCTCGCGCGAGGAACTGGACAAGCTGCTGGCCCAACCGGACAAGGTGCTCCTCATCGACGTACGCCGTCCGGACGAGGTCAGCACGAACGGTGGCTTTCCGGTCTACCTGAGCATCCAGATCGGTGACCTCGAGAAGGAGATCGCCTGGATCCCGAAGGATCGTCTGATCGTCACCGTGTCCAACCACGCCGCGCGCGCCGGACACGCGGCCGATATCCTCGCCGCCAAGGGCTTCAACGTCGCTGGCGCCACGGGTGCCGAAACCTACGCGCAGCAGGGCGGCACCTTGACCAAGATCCCCGTGCCGCCGCCGCGGCCGGCCAACGCCGCCGGTGGCGCGGCGCCTGCCCCTTGAAGTAGGGAGTCCGTCTCAGAAACAGCGCTGCAGCTGCAGGGAGATCCCTGCAGCCTGCGGCGCCGCGGCGACCGGGCGCAAGCTCGAGCATTGGTCCATCACCGCATCCAGCAGGCGATCCTGTGCCGCGGCGATCGCCGCCGCGCTGATCCCGTCATCGCTCGCCGGCAGTCGGTCCAGAACGTCCGCGAGCGTGTGCTGCAGCGTGCGACGTTGCGGCGCGCTCATCAACCCGCGCCAGCGCCAGCTGTCGCAGGCCTGCATCAGCAGATGGATCTCGAGCCTCAGGATCTGGGTGGGCAGCGCGTCAGGTGTGACCGCGGCGTGCAGTCGTTCCAGTTCAGCCCAGAGCCGGCTGTACAGGACGATGCTGGCGAGCGCATAGGCGTCGGGGTCTGCCATCGCTCG
>CAWIQV010000034.1:0-27075 GCA_963838275.1 uncultured Gammaproteobacteria bacterium
ATTTGTATATTTAATTCATTTATATTTTTTTTTGAATTTTCTCTAATAGAGTGTATTCTTTTTTTTAATTCAATTATTTCTGTTTGTGCTTTAAGATCTGCTTGATTTGCTTCTTTTTCTAATACTTCATCATGATTTGCAAGAGAAGCAATACTATTTGTGAGTTTATATTGTTTTGCTTGTAATTCAGTAACCATTGCTTTTGCTTTAGCTGCTGATTCTGTTTTTTCTAGTTCTTTTTCAGATAGATGTTGCTTCACTAATTTTTGTTTCTAAAATTTTTTGATGTTGAATTGTTTGCTGTTGCATTACTTGTGTATTTTCTAATTGTATTTGTTCAAGTTTTTTTCTATTTTCAACATCTTGTTTTTGTATTTCAGCATCAAATTTTGCTTTTAATGCAGATTCAATTTTATTCATAGATATTTTATAAAAATCAAATTCTTGTTGTTTTTCAAGTAATTCTTGTTGATGTTTTGCAGCATCTACTTTTGTTTGTGCAACTTGTAAATGTAATTTATGAATTTTTTTTCAAAATCCAATTTCTAAAATATTTTTTAAAATAATTAGTTGATCTGTTTCATTATTTGATCTACATAATTTATGTTGAAAAACAATAATTGTTTTTTCTGAATTTCTAATTTTTTTTTTGCCAATTTCAAGCTTCTTGAACAGCTAAATTATAATAGATTTCAATTTATGTTTTTTTTTGTTCTTTTCTTCTGTTTTAGTAAGTTCATCTAAACGAGTTTTATAAAGATCAAAGAAATTTTCGTATCAGCAACTTGATGTATTGCGTAAGTTGTAGGAGTTTCAAAATTTTGTCCATTAACTATCCAGTCATTTTTTGAGTTATCATCATTATTTGAACATAATCCTCTTCTGTACGAGCTTTAGAAGACTGAATAAGATATTAAACTTTAACAATAGAAAAGTAGAATTTTCAGAGTGTACTCTTGTAATTGCTACACCAGTACCATCATTTGAAGTTACAAAAATATTATATGAATCTTTTTCAGTTTGAATAAATATTGCAGTTGGTGTTACATGTTTTGTTTTAGAATCAAAAGAAATAATATTTCCTTCATTTTCAATTATAACATCATTACTATTATTTAAATAAACATAAATAAGTTGTTGTTTAATTCTAATCATTGATGAAATAATTCTAACTAAAAATTATTAATTTTTCTAGTTTTTAATTGTACTTCAATTTTATTATCAGTAGTTATAACAAATTCATATAATTGGAAACGGAAGAATAATAAAATTTCCATCTAAAAGTTTTTATAAAAGGAGTACGTGATGAGCAATCTTTTGGTTGAACTTCAGGAGTAGAAGATTGACCTGTATTGATTTCTAATTTTGGATCATCAGAAACTGCTACAAATTTGGGTAGATAATCTTAACAATTTATAAATGAACAATTTAATAATGAAATATATTGAGTACAGGTTGTATTTGCTGCAACTTCATATGCAACAGCAATACGTAGTCGTCGAGCCGGCCACAACGCATCCAGCTGCGAGATCGAGCCGGTGGCGAGCGCGCAGTTCATGCGCTTCCTGCTCGACTGGCAGGGCGTGACGCGCCAGCCGCGGCCGGACGGACCCGCCAGCCTGGCGGCGGTGCTCGAACAGCTCGAGGGCTTCGAGGTGCCGGCGATCGCCTGGGAGTCCGACGTACTGCCGGCCAGGCTCGCGCAGTACGATCCCGCCTGGCTCGACGGCCTGTGCCTGTCCGGCCGCACGTACTGGGCACGGCTCAGCGGGCCCGAGCGCGCCACCGCGGGCCCGGTGCGCGCCACACCGATTGCATTGCTGCTGCGCGCGCACGCACCGTGGTGGCAGCAGCTCGCACCGGTATCGGCCGCGCCCCCCGCGGCGGCATCGGGCATGGCCGCGGCGGTCGCCGAATACCTGCAGCAGCATGGCGCCTCGTTCTTCGACGAGATCCAGCACGGCACGCGCCTGCTCCCATCCCAGGCCGAGAGTGCGCTCGCGGAGCTGGTCGCGGCCGGCGCCGTGAGCGCCGACAGCTTCGGCGGCCTGCGCGCGCTGCTCGCGCCGATGGAACGGCGCAGGAAGCGAGAGCAGCGCCCGCGGCGCAGCGGCTACTTCGGCATCGCCGAGGCCGGACGCTGGAGCCTGATCCGGCGTGTGACGTCGCCATCGCCGATGCCGCAGCCGGCGCCGCCGCCGTCCGCGGAGCTGATCGAAGCGCTGTCGTTCGCGCTGCTGCGCCGCTATGGCGTCGTGTTCCGCCGGCTGCTGGTGCGCGAAGCCGATTGGCTGCCGCCGTGGCACGTACTGCTGCGCTCGCTGCGGCGGCTCGAGGCGCAGGGCCGGATCCGGGGCGGGCGCTTCGTGGCCGGCGTCAGTGGCGAGCAGTACGCGCTGCCCGAAGCCGTCGCGGCGCTGCGCGCACTCGGCCGGCAGTCGCGCGAGCCCTGCTGGGTGTCGCTCAGTGCGGCGGATCCGTTGAACCTCGCGGGGATCGTGACCCCGGGCGCGCGGGTGCCGGCGCTGGCCGCCAATCGCGTGCTGCTCGTCGATGGCGTGCCGGCGGCTACGCTGACCGCCGGTGCGGTCGAGTGGCTGCAGGAGTTCTCGCCGGCGGAGCAGTGGCAGGCCCGCAATGCGCTGCTGCGCACCGTCGCGCGTCCAGCGCTGGTCCAGGCGATGTGAGCGCGCCGCCGGCCAGCATCGAGGCGCGGCGGCGCATCGCGCACCTCGACATGGATGCGTTCTTCGCGGCCGTGGAACTGCTGCGCTACCCGCAGCTGCGTGGAACGCCCGTCGTGATCGGCGGCAGTCGCGTGCCGCGAGGCGAGAGCGTCGGGGACGCGGCGCCGTTCGCGCGGCTGCGCCAGTACGCGGGGCGCGGCGTGGTCACGACGGCGACCTACGAGGCGCGGGCGTTCGGCGTGCATTCGGCGATGAGCCTGATGCAGGCGGCGCAGCGCTGCCCGCAGGCCATCCTGCTGCCGGTCGATTTCGCGCGCTACCGGGAATACTCGCGGCGCTTCAAGGAGGTCATCGCGCGCCTCGCACCGCAGGTCGAGGACCGGGGCATCGATGAGGTGTACATCGATTTCAGCAGCGTGCCGGGTGGTCAGGAACAGGGAGGCCGGACGCTGGCAAGCCGGATCCAGCAGGCGATCGCCGCCGACACCGGCCTGACCTGCTCGATCGGCGTCGCTCCCAACAAGCTGCTCGCCAAACTCGCGAGCGAACTGCGCAAACCCAATGGCATCACCGTGCTGTACGAATCGGACCTGGCCACGAAGATCTGGCCGTTGCCGGTCCGGCGCATCAACGGCATCGGACCGAAGTCCGGAGCGCGGCTCGATCAGCTCGGCATCCATACGATCGGCCAGCTGGCCGCCGCGGAGCGTGCCTGGCTCCAGCAGCAGTTCGGTCCGCGCCAGGGCGCCTGGATGTACGAGTGCGCATGGGGCTGGGACGACCGGGAGGTGCTCACCCACAGCGAGCCGGTCTCGATGAGCCGCGAGACCACGTTCGAGCGCGATCTGCATGCGGTCCGGGACCGCGCCGCGCTCAGCGCGCTGTTCGGCGAACTGTGCACCCGGCTCGCGCACGACCTGCGCAGCCGCGGGTACGTCGGCCGGACCGTCGGCATCAAGCTGCGCTACGACGATTTCCGGCGCGCGACGCGCGACCAGACCATCGACGGCTATACCGACGACGCCGTGGTGATCCGACGCGCCGCCGGCCTCGCGCTCAAGCGCGCGTCGCTCGAGCGCCCGCTGCGCCTGCTCGGCGTGCGCGTGGCAGGACTGGTGGCCCGCGATGCGCTGCAGGCGGCCCCGGCTGCGCCGGTGCGGACCCTGCTGTGAGGCTCAGGGCCGGGCCGCGAATTCCTGCACCCACTCGATGCGCGGCGGCCCGCTGCGGTTGACCGCGAACGCGATTCCCAGGTCGGTGAATCGCGCTTCCATGATGTTCTGGCAATGACCGGGGCTGTCGAGCCAGCCCTGCACCACCTCCTGTGGTGACTGGGGTCCCTCGGCGATGTTCTCCCCGACCAGACGGTAGCGGTAGCCGCGCGCCGCGACCCGGGTGCCGGGAGTGCTGCCATCCCGTCCGACATGATCGAAGTAGCCGTAACGCAGCATGTCCTGCGCGTGGTCACGCGCTGCGGCGCTCAGCGCCGCATCGAGCGTCAGCACCGGCGCGGCGGACTGGCGCCGCTGCCCGCACAGGCGCGGACTGGCGCGCGCCGCGTTCACGAGCCGCAGCACCTGCGTGGCGACGTCGCGCTCGGCATCCGCGTCCGGCGGGCTGAAGGGCGCGGCGATGATCAGCCAGGTCTCGTCGCGGAGCTGCACGCTGCCCAGATCACGGATGGCCGGGTCCCGCAGCGCGGCGCACAGGCTGTGGCCCAACGCTGCGCGGAGCGAGGCGGCGCCGCGCAGGTGCAGCGCGGCAGTCTGATCGGCGCGGTAGCCCGCATGCTCGATCGCACTCGACAGCGCGCTACCGCTGGCCCAGCGCGCCGCGGCATCGTCCAGCAGCGAATTGCCGCGCAGCGGCTGCCGGGTCCCCGGGTAGCCCCCGCAGCCTGCCGTGCGAACCTCGTGCGCGGCGACGAGCGCGCCGGGAGCGCCGGCTGCGACCGGCCGCACGCCGCAGGCCAGCGCGAGCAGCAGCAGGGCGGCGCCGGACAGGCGGGAGTTATGGTAGATGCGGGTCGTAGGCATGGATGGTGACGTGACCCCTGGCTAACGCGCACACTGCACCGATGTTGACCCTGCTTTCGGGACTGGTTCTCTTTTTCGGGCCGCACTCGGCCGCGATCGCGATGCCCGAACGGCGCGCGTCGCTGATACGGCGTTACGGGCCGGGCCTATGGAAGATCGCGTATTCCGTGCTCAGCCTGCTCGGGCTGGTGCTGATCATCGTCGGCTTCGGCATGGCGCGGCAGCATCCCGTGGTGCTGTACGTGCCGCCCGCCTGGCTGCGACACCTTACGTTCCTGCTGATGCTGCCCGTGTTCCCGCTGCTCCTGGCAGCCTATCTCCCGGGCGCGATCCGGCGCCGGACCCGGCATCCGATGCTCGCGGCGGTGAAGTGCTGGGCGGCCGCGCACCTGCTCGCGAACGGCCTGCTGGTGCACGTGCTGCTGTTCGGCAGCTTCCTGCTGTGGGCCGTGCTGGACCGCATCTCGCTGCGCGATCGCGCGAGCCCACCGGCTGCCGGGCTGCCCGCCAGCCGGTACAATGACCTCGTGGCGGTGGTGCTGGGCCTGCTGCTGTACGGGCTCATGGTATGGCGGGGACACGCGTTGATCATCGGTGTGCCGCTGCGGTAGTGAATTGCGCGCCGCCGGCCGGTATGTCATAAATCCGACGCGACGGCGTGGTTTCATCCTGGTCCAATCATGAGAATTGCGATCGTATCGGATGCCTGGCGGCCCCAGATCAACGGGGTCGTCACCACGCTCGGCAAGACGGTGGAATCCGCGACCTCCCTCGGCCACGAAGTCGAGCTGATCAGCGCCGAGGGCATGCGCTCGATTCCGTGCCCGAGTTACCCGGAGATCCGGCTCGCGCTGCGACCCGGTCCGCGGGTGCGCGAACGGCTGCGGCGGTTCGCACCCGAGGCGCTGCACATCGCCACCGAGGGTCCGCTCGGAATGGCGGCGCGATCCTATGCCAGGCGCCGTGCGGTGCCGTTCACGACGTCGTATCACACCCAGTTCCCGGACTACGCCCGGCAGCGCTGGGGCATTCCCGCCTCGCTGGGTTATGCGTACCTGCGGTATTTTCACGGGCCCGCGGTGCGCACGCTGGTCGGTACCGAGACCGTGCGCGCGAACCTGCAGGCCCGGGGCTTCGGCCACCTGGTGCTGTGGTCGCGCGGCGTCGACACCACCCTGTTCCGGCCGGACCGGGAAGCACGCAGCGAGGCCGAGGCACTGTGGCCGCGTCCGATCATGGTGTACGCCGGGCGCGTCGCCGTGGAGAAGAATCTGGAAGCCTTTCTCGGCGCCGAGCTTCCCGGTACCAAACTGATCGTCGGCGACGGGCCGGCGCTCGAGGGCCTGCGCCAGCGCTATCCGCGCGCGGTGTTCCTGGGCTACCGGTTCGGCGAGCGCCTGGCGCGCACGCTGGCCGGAGCCGACGTCTTCGTGTTCCCGAGCCGGACCGACACCTTCGGCATCGTGATGCTCGAAGCGATGGCCTGCGGCCTGCCGGTGGCCGCCTATCCGGTGCAGGGCCCGCTCGACGTCGTGCGCCCGGGCGTGACCGGCGTGCTCGACGAGGACCTGCCGCAGGCCATCCGCGGCGCGCTGCAGCTCGATCCGCAGCAGTGCCGCGCGCACGCGCAGCTGCACACCTGGGAGCGCTGCACGCGCCAGTTCCTGGGGCACCTGGCGGTCGCCGCAGACCGCGCGGCGCCCGCCACGCGCGTCACGACGGCACTGCCGGCGCGCCGCTCCGTCAAGGCCAGCGACTCCTGAGCGGACGCGCCCCCAGCGCCGTCCTGCTCGCGCCGGTACTGCTGTGGCTGGCCGGTGCGGTGCCAGTCCACGCCGCGGCTCCCGCCGCCGGCAGCGGCGTCGATCCGGTACGCCTGCTCGGGCACATCAGGATGCTGTCTTCCGATGCATTCGAGGGGCAGGCTGCCCGGAACGGCCGGCGAGGAGCGGACCGTGGCCTACCTGGTCGCGCAGTTCAAGCACATCGGCCTCGCCCCGGGCAATCCGGACGGCAGCTACGTGCAGCAGGTGCCGCTGGTCGGAATCGCCGGCACGCCGGTGTTGAGCCTGGAGGCGGGTGGGCACCCGATCGCGATGCAGTGGCCGGCGGATTTCGTCGCGACCACGACGCGCGTCGTGCCGAAAGTGTCGCTCAGCGATTCGCCGCTGGTGTTCGTGGGCTACGGGGTACAGGCCCCCGAGTACCAGTGGGACGACTACAAGGGACTCGACGCCCACGGCAAGACGCTCGTGATGCTGATCAACGACCCGCCGGTCGAGGATCCGGCGCACCCGGGCCAGCTCGACGAGCGGATGTTCAAGGGCAAGGCCATGACCTACTACGGGCGCTGGACCTACAAGTACGAAATCGGCGCCAGGCTCGGCGCCGATGCGGTGCTGATCGTGCATGAGACGCAGCCCGCGGCCTACGACTGGAGCGTCGTCGCGCACTCCTGGACCGGGGAGGCGTTCACGCTCGCGAATGCCAATGGCAATGCGGACCACGTCGCGGTACAGGGCTGGATCACGGTCGAGAAGGCCCGGGCGCTGTTCGCCCAGTCAGGCCAGGACTTCGATGCGCTCAAGGCCCAGGCGCGCACCCGCGAGTTCCGGCCGGTGGCGCTCAACGCCAGGCTCAGCGTCAGCATCACGAACGTGCTGCGGCCGGTGCAGTCGCGCAACGTGGTCGCGATGCTGCCGGGTACCGACCCGAAGCTGCACGCTCAGTACCTGATCTACACCGCGCACTGGGACCACTTCGGACGCCACGAAGACCCGCAGGGAACGCAGATCTTCCATGGTGCGGTCGACAACGCCTCCGGCGTCGCGAGCGTGCTGGAGATCGCGCGCCTGTTCCACCAGAATCATCCGCGACCCGCGCGCTCGATCCTGTTCATGGCCGTGACCGGCGAGGAGCAGGGTCTGCTCGGCTCGCAGTATTACGCCGCGCATCCGCTGTATCCGCTCGAGCAGACGCTGGCGGACCTGAACCTCGATGCGCTCGGTACCTGGGGCCGCACGCGCGATGCCCAGGTGATCGGCTATGGCGAGAACTCGCTCGAGGACGACCTGGCGCGCGTGCTCAAGGCGCAGCAGCGCGTCGTGGTGCCCGATCAGAAGCCCGAGCAGGGACGCTACTTCCGCTCCGACCAGTTCAGCTTCGCGCGCGTGGGCGTCCCGGGGCTGTACTTCGATGCGGGCACCGACGTGCGCGGCAAGCCCGCCGGGTACGGCGAGCGGCAGTACGAACGCTATGAGAGCGAGCGCTACCACTCGCCCGCCGATCAGGTCTACCCGGACTGGGACCTGCGCGGCGCGGCCGAGGACGCGACCGCGCTCTACCGCGTCGGTGTCGCGCTTTCCGCAGCCAGCCGATGGCCGGAATGGCGGGCGGATTCGGAGTTCCGGAGCCTGCGCACCGCTCCCAACGCTCCGCATCAATAGGCGTAGTACGGGCCCATCGAGCCGCCGGCCGCCATGCCCTCGAACGCGACATAGACCGTGCGGCCGTAGAAGAACGGCAGGCCCCAATCGAAGTAGTCGCCGGTCAGGTTGATGTTCGAGCTGAGTCCGCCGGCCACGTCGTCGAGCGCGAAATTGGACTTGCTGAGCGACTGCACGTTCGCGACCGCGAAGCTGGTCGGCAGCAGCACACCGGTCTGGCTCTGGTTGGTCGCAGACAGCTCCTGCGTCGTGGCGGGGCAGTAGAACTGCGTCGCGCTGCCCTGGCAGGTCGGCAGGCCGGCATCGGTGAAATACAGGCCGTTCGAGCCGGAATCGATGAAGCTGCCGCTGAGCGCCTGGCCGTTGAAGCTGGTCACGAACTCGCCGTTGCTGGTGGTCGCCAGTACGGTCGCGGTGCCCAGTCCGTTGTTGCCCTGCGTGCCGATGCCGAACACCAGGTAGCCCGTCGCCGTCGCGGCACCGCCGTCCGGGATCGCCGGCAGCTGCAGGATCACCCCGTTGTTGTCGGTCGCGAACAGCGTCACCGGGTTCACCACCTGGTTCGCCAGCGGCGCCGTCGCCGAGCCACAGACGCTGGCCCCGCAGCTGAAGTAGCGCCCGTTGTTCGCGCTGCTGGCGCACGGGACGCCGCAGTCCTGCGTCAGCACGCTTACCCCGAGCAGGCCGTTGGCGTCCAGTGAACTGACGTTCTCGTTCGCGCCGTAGGCCTTGCAGGATTTCGGTGTGGCGGGGGCATAGCTGTTGTCGTCGTCGATGATCTGCACCGGCACGCCGCTCGCGCTCTCGCCGCCGATCCGGACGTCGGCGGTCGCGGTCACGCCCCAGGAGTAGCTGCCGGCGAAAGGCAGGCACTCGGCGAGCGTATCCGAGGGGTTGGCGGGATCGGTCTGCGAAGCGAGCGCGAAGCCTGCGGGCAATGCCGAGTGCAGCAGCCGCAGGCCCGAGGAGCCGGTGTCGACCAGCACGTGATCGATCGTCGCGCAGCTGGTCGGGCTGCTGCACACGGTCACGCTGACATACGGAATGTTGATGACCTGCTGGGTCGATGCGGGCGGACCGGAAGTGACCGTCATCGTGACCACGTTCGGGCCGCCCGCGGCGAACACGCTGGTGACGCTCGATACGCTGGTGACGGCGCTGCTGCCGGAGCTGCCCCCGCCGCACGCCGCCAGCGCGAGCAGCAGGCCGCAGGCGCTCCAGCGCAACCGCTGCAGCGTCACGGCAGCTGCTCCACCGCGACGCCTTCGGGTACCAGCGCCGGCACATAGGCCTTGCCGCGGAACGAACGCAGGTGCGCGACCGACTGCACCACGAAATCCGGCTGCACGGAGGACAGCTGGCGCTGTAGCCCGTGCTGCGCCTGCATGGCCGCACTGGCGGCATCGGTGAAGCGCGGGAAGTAGGTGCCGAGCAGCTGCGACAGATCCGGCGGCAGCGGACCCTGCCAGCTGATCGCGAACACCGCGCCGGAACGTGAGACGTACTCGTGCACGACCGTGCCCGAGGGCAGCGTCAGTTCATGCGCATCGTACTGCAGCATCGAAGTGGTGCGCAGCTGTCCGCTCAGTGCCGCGCCATCGTCATGGACGGAGGTCCCATCGCCGCCCAGGTGCGCGAACACCGTCACCGGCAGGCACAGCATCAGCCACGTGCCGGCGAGGCAGCAGGTGGGCACGGTGGCGCGGTTCGTCTGCGTCACGGTCAGGCTCCAGGGAAAACGAAGACCCCGTTCGTCCCGAGCATGCCAGATCGCCGCCGCAGTGTAATGAGACACGGCTCACTGTGTGCGCCTATCCATCGGGCCTGACGCTCATTGGCGACAGGGCGCGGGCCGCGTGGGTTAGACTTGAACCCCGTGGACCAGCCCCGGTAGATTCCCGCTCCCGGATGAACGCCCAGCTCTCACCCGACTTCCCGCGCGCAGCGCGCGCCGACGGCGCCCCCGGCGAGGCGCGGCTGCGCGAGATTCCGTACAACTACACCTCGTTCTCGGATCGCGAGATCGTGATCCGGCTGCTCGGAGCGCCGTCTGTGGGCGCTGCTCGACGAGCTGCGCCACGAGCGGCGCACGGGCCGCTCGGCACGCATGCTGTACGAGGTGCTCGGCGACATCTGGGTCGTGCAGCGCAATCCCTACCTGCAGGATGACCTGATCGAGAACCCGAAGCGCCGCCGGCTGCTGGTCGCAGCGCTGCACCACCGGCTCGATGACGTGGACCGGCGGCGCGCAGCCGCTCCACCGGCGAGCGTTTCGAGCGCGTCGGCGAACTGCTCACGGCCGCACGAGCGGCGGTGGCGGATTTCGAGTCGCAGCTGGCCGCCAGCGCCGGGCTGCGACGCGCGGCGCGCAATGCCCTGCTCGCGCCACACCCGCGCCGACAACGTGCGCTTCGACGCCTACGCGCGCGTCTCGCACGTCACCGACGCGACCGACTGGCGCGTCGAATACCCGTTCGTCGTGCTGATGCCGGACACCGAGACGGAGATCCCCGGACTGGTGCGCGCCTGCATCGAGCTGGGGCTCACGATCATCCCGCGCGGCGGCGGCACCGGCTACACCGGCGGCGCGATCCCGCTGACGCCGCGCTCGGCCGTCATCAACACCGAGAAGCTCGAGGCGCTGGGCCCGGTCGAGTCGGTGGAGCTGCTCGGCCTCGACACGCCGGTGCCGACGATCTTCTCCGAAGCCGGCGTCGTCACGCGGCGCGTGGCCGACGCCGCGGAGCGAGGCCGGCTTGGTGTTCGCGGTGGATCCGACCTCGGCTGACGCGTCCTGCATCGGCGGCAACATCGCGATGAACGCGGGCGGCAAGAAGGCGGTGCTGTGGGGCACCGCGGTCGACAACCTCGCGTGGTGGCGCATGGTCGACTGCGAGGGCAACTGGCTCGAGGTCACGCGCCTCGCACACAACCGCGGCAAGATCCACGACGTCGGGACGGCGCAGTTCGAGCTGAACTGGAAGGACGGCGGCGCGCCACCGGAGCGGGCGCGGGTGCTGCGCACCGAGCACCTCGTCGATCCCGGGCCGCAGCTTCCGCAAGCATCGGGCTCGGCAAGGATGTCACCGACAAGTTCCTCGGCGGCCTGCCCGGCGTGCAGAAGGAGGGCTGCGACGGCCTGATCACGTCGGCGCGCTGGGTCGCTGCACCGGATGCCGGCGCACACGCGCACCGTGTGCCTGGAGTTCTTCGGCCAGGCGCGCGACGCGATACCGGCCATCGTCGAGATCAAGGACTACCTCGACGGCCGGCGCGGGCGCGCGGCGTGCGGCTCGCGGGCCTCGAGCACATGGACGAGCGCTACCTGCGCGCGGTCGGCTACACCACCAAGTCCAAGCGCGGCGTGCTGCCGAAGATGGTCCTGTTCGGCGACATCGTCGGCGACGAGCCGGAAGCGGTGGCTGCGCGCCGCCTCGGAGGTCGTGCGCATCGCCAACGCGCGCAGCGGCGAGGGCTTCGTCGCGGTCAGCGCGGAGGCGCGCCGCAAATTCTGGCTCGACCGCGCGCGCACCGCGGCGATCGCGCGGCACACCAACGCGTTCAAGATCAACGAGGACGTCGTCATCCCGCTCGAGCGCATGGGCGAATACACCGATGCGATCGAGCGCATCAACATCGAATTCTCGATCGCGCAACAAGCTCGCGCTGATCGACGAGCTCGCGCGCGTGCTTCGCCGCGCCACCGCCGCTGGCGCGCGCCGAAGACGGCGAACCCGGCGGTGCGGCGGCCGCCGAGTCCTTGAGCGAGCGCCTGGGCCAGGCCCGGCAGCTGCTCGGCCAGGTGCGTGAGCGCTGGCAGACGCTGGGCGCCCAGCTCGATGCCAGCCTGGCCAGCATGCTGCCCGAGCTCGCCCGGCTCGGGCTCGACGAGCTCGTGCCGGAGCTGCGCGCGCGCGCGATGCGCGACCCGGCGCTGCGGCTGCTCGACGTGCTGCAGGACCGCACCATCCGCGTGTCCTGGAAGACGCGAATTGCGCGCGGCGCTGCAGCAGGTGTTCAGCGGCCGCGTCGTTCGCGCCGATCCTCGCGCGCCTGCGACGATGCGCACCGCCGCGTGCTGCGCAGCCGCGTGTTCGTCGCGCTGCACATGCACGCCGGCGACGGCAACGTGCACACCAACATCCCGGTCAATTCCGACGACTACGAGATGCTGCAGGCGGCAAGTGCCGCGGTGGCGCGCATCATGGCGATCGCGCGTTCGCTCGACGGCGTGATCTCCGGCGAGCACGGCATCGGCATCACCAAGCTCGAGTACCTGACGCGCGGACGAGACGCGCGATTTCCGGCCTACAAGACCGCGCATCGATCCGCAGGGGCGGTTCAACCAGGGCAAGCTGCTGCCGGGCGGCGACCTGCGCAACGCCTACACGCCGAGCTTCAACCTGCTCGGCCACGAATCGCTGATCATGCAGCAGTCCGACATCGGCGTCGATCTCCGACGCGATCAAGGACTGCCTGCGCTGCGGCAAGTGCAAGCCGGTGTGCGCGACCCACGTGCCGCGCGCCAACCTGCTCTACAGCCCGCGCAACAAGATCCTGGCCACCTCGCTGCTGATCGAGGCGTTCCTGTACGAGGAGCAGACCCGCCGCGGCGTCAGCGTCCGCCACTGGGACGAGTTCGCCGACGTCGGCCGACCACTGCACGGTGTGCCACAAGTGCGAGGCGCCCTGCCCGGTGGACATCGACTTCGGCGACGTGTCGATGGCGATGCGCGACCTGCTGCGCCGCATGGGCAAGAAGCGCTTCAACCCGGGCACCGCTGCCGCGATGTTGTTCCTCAACGCGACCAACCCGGAGACCATCCGGCTGGTGCCGCAAGCTGATGATCGGACTGGGGCTTCCGGCTGCAGCGCTAGCGCGAGCCGGCTGGTCGCCGGATTCGCGCGCGCGCAGACCCGGCATCCGCCGGCGACCACGGGCAAGGCGCCGGTGCGCGAGCAGGTGATCCATTTCATCAACAAGCAGATGCCGGGCGGCCTGCCGAAGAAGACCGCGCGGGCGCTGCTCGACATCGAGGACGCCGACTACGTGCCGATCATCCGCGATCCGCAGGCCACCAGCAGCGACACCGAGGCGGTGTTCTATTTCCCCGGCTGCGGTTCCGAGCGCCTGTTCTCGCAGGTCGGTCTCGCCACCCAGGCGATGCTCTGGCACGTCGGCGTGCAGACGGTGCTGCCGCCCGGCTATCTGTGCTGCGGCTATCCGCAGCGCGGCGCCGGGCAGTTCGACAAGGCCGAGAAGATCATCACCGACAACCGCGTGCTGTTCCACCGCGTCGCCAACACGCTGAACTACCTCGACATCAAGACCGTGGTCGTGTCAGCTGCGGCACCTGCTTGGACCAGCTGCAGGGCTACAAGTTCGAGGAGATCTTCCCCGGCTGCCGCATCATCGACATCCACGAATTCCTGATGGAGAAGGGCGTGCGGCTCGAGGGCGTGACCGGCATGCGCTACATGTACCACGACCCCTGCCACACGCCGATGAAGACCTACGAGCCGCTGAAGGTGGTCAATGCGCTGATGAACGATGCGCAGAACGGCCGCATCGAGAAGAACGACCGCTGCTGCGGCGAGTCCGGGCACGCTTCGCGATCACGCGCCCCGACATCGCGACCCAGGTGCGCTTCCGCAAGGAAGAGGAGATCCGGGCCGGCGCCGCGAAGCTGCGCGCTGACCCTGCGGGTCCGCGGTGCGGCCGCCCCAGTCAAGGTGCTGACCTCCTGTCCGTCCTGCCTGCAGGGGCTGAAGCGCTACAACGACGATGCCGCCGTCGATGCCGACTACATCGTGGTCGAGATCGCGCGCCACGTGCTCGGCGGCAACTGGATGGCGGAGTATGTCGCGCGCGCGAATGCTGGAGGGATCGAGCGCGTGCTGGTCTAGACGGCCTGCGAGCGAGGATTCGGACCAGCGGATTCATCAGCGCCGGCACTGCCTGCGGCACCAGGGCACGAGCTGAGCGCGGCGCGCCAGTAAAGCGTCAGAAGCGAAATATATGCGTCATTTATGCTCTTCAAATGCGTACAGAATGCGTATATAATCCTTATAGATCCCTTGAACCCGACCTGGAGACGATCATGGATACGGAAGGCGAGGGTGCAAGCAATCGCGTGCGCCTGAATCTGGTCATCACCAAGCAGCTCGACAACATGCTCGGACAGCTGGCGACGGAGAACGGCACCAACAAGAGCGAGATCCTGCGCAAAGCGCTCGCCCTGTATGAGGTGGCGAACGAGGCCAAGGAGCAGGGCAATCGTCTGGGGATCGTGTCAAAGGATCGGCAGGTCCTGACGGAAATCGTCGGTCTGTAGAGCGATGGCCGGGGAGGAAGGCGGCCACTCTAAGCCCGGGCAGCTAGACCTCAACACGCTGGTACACCAGGGCGAGCTCGAAGTCAGCATCAAGCCGGCCGAGAGCGAGAATGACGGGCGCGCCCGGCGCCTGCGTGAAACGGTAACGTTCCTGATTGCCGTCGGCATGGTCGCGCTGGTCTTCCTGACCTGCCTCGGTCTGCTGCTCTTTGGCCACACCTCGGCTGACGAACAGCGTTGGCTGCAGTCCGCACTGACCTTGATTGTCGGTGCTGCCGTCGGCGCTGCATTCAAGAAGACCTGAAGCCACACACCGGTGACGGGCGACGTGGAGTCCCGAAGCTCAAGCCGTCGCCTCTACCTCGAGTGCATCGATACGATCCACGATCGAGCGCTTGCGGGTCTCGAGCTCCCTCCATCGGGCATCGGCTCGTTCGATTGCGTCGGCGGTGGCGCTGGATTCCCCGGCCAGTCAGGCCCGATCCGCTGAACAGTGGTGCTAATGACATTCCGCGTCAAAACGCGTTGTCGCTCGGCTCAATCAGGAGTGGCCTTCAATGGGCACCGACCTATCGAAGCGGCCAGGAACGAGAACTTCTCGCGACACAGAAAGCAGCAACCCCGGCTACACCGGGGTTGCTGCTTCCGACTTGAGCGCGTTGCTCAGTTCAGGCTGCGCCGACGCCCGACTAGACCAAGGCTCCCTATCCCGCTGAGGAGCAACAAGGCGGCGGCGGGTAGTGGGACGGGAGTAGGCGTATTGCTGACCCCGGGGTCCACCTGAATTGTGTAGGCGCTCGGATTCGCAACCGACGGATCCAGGTAGATATAGGGATCCGCATAAGACGAGGAGCCTTCCGTAGTACCCGTCAATGCCGCCTGGGCATACAACCCGATCAACAGAGGAGTATTTGTGGGCACAGTGAATTGCGTTTGAAGCGGCTCCGTAAATCCATCAACATTGGTATACGCCACATAGACGCTGCCGAAGCTCACATAGGCTTCGGCATTCGTCCCGGTAGCAAATACCGTCGCCGCGATGTCTATCAACGCCGTACTGCTTCCGCCGGTCGTGTCCACTGAGAAATAATAATAGGAGCTGGCACCTGCGCCGCTGCCATCTGGCTGCGGTGATGACGCACTTACGTATCCCGGTTCGGACGTAGCGGAAGAATACCCGGCCCCATAGAGATTAAATGTGCCGAAGCCATTCTGATTGAGCGTATTGGGCCCGGACGCGAGCTGTTCATTGCCATAGGCTGCCGGGAGCACCGTGCTCGCCGCAGATATCGCCGGTAGCGCACCGAGTGCGCCGAGAATCGACATCAGAATGAGATTGCGTTGGAGCATCTTGGGGCGTTCCCAGGTTCGCGAATGCGAGTGCGTTAAAGCCAGTTTGAACTCGAGAGCCTGGGATCTACCATGTCGATTTTATGTTGCAAGCTTTTGATGCGATTTCCGATCAGGGATGACCCACAGCAACGCTCAAGTGAGCGCGCTTTGTCCGACAATAGCTGGGTTTTGTCAAATTCACCCAGGTTGCAGGGTACTGAGTTGCCGTTGAGAGGCTGTCCGTCACTATCGAATCGATGAGTCTCGCGACAGGATGCCTCATCGAGCCACACGCCTTTGCATGGCATGTCCCCGTTGCGTAATGGAAGCAGGTATTCGCTCCAGACGACGCTTTGGACTACAAGCATCGGGCTAATCACGTCGCGCTCCGATGGTCTGCGCGGCGCAGTTCCAGTCGAGCGCCTGCCAAGCTGCCCTTCGCCGGTTGATTGCGACCAGGGCCCGAACAGAATTGCAGAGATTTGTTCAGCTCGACGCTTGGGTGCCAGCGCAGCGCGTGGCCGACCGCGCGTCGGGCCTACTGCTGCTCTGCGCGATGCGTTGCGAATGCGCAGGGCTCTGCAACGTCGACAAGAACGCGCAGTGCGCCGTGCGTGTGTGTTGCAGATCCCTATCGTCTTGTCGGACTCAGACGGTCTGGATCGCCGCGCCGGCGCCGTGATAGCCTTTGTCGCCAATGACGGGGCGCCACATCCAAAGGCGTTCGGTGGCCACGGGGAAGTCCATGAACAGAAGAACAGCCGCTTGCTTCCTGGCTTTGCTCGGCGTCGCGCTGGGGGCGCCCGCGTTCGCCGCCGATGCCTCGAAGGACAACACCACGGGCGTCTGGAAGCGAAACATGCAGGCCTCCAATATCCGGCCGACCCATTACCTACATGATCATGACCCGCACCGCCATTCCCGGTGGCATCCGGATCGACGGCAAGGGGCTGCGCAAAGACGGCGGCAAGATCGACTACACCGCGGACGTGATCTACGACGGCAAGGACCACCCGACCCATGGGGTGGGCGCCCCCTATGACACCCTGGCGATCACCCCGGTGGACGCCAACCATCAGCTCAGCGTCACGAAGAAGGGCCTCTACCAGATGCACGGCGTCGCCGAGGTCTCCGCCGACGGCAAGCGCATGACGATCTCCAACAAGGGCACCAACGCCAAGGGCGAGCCGATGAACTTCACCGTGATCTGGGACAAGCAGTAGCGGACCGAGCCGGCGCGGGTCTCGAGCCAGCCGCGCGAAAGTCGATGAACTGGGTCTGGTTCCACAAGCTGGCCTCGCCACCCTACGCCTACGAAATCGCGCGCAGGGTGCGGCCGTGGCTATTCTGGCCAGCGGTCATCCTGATGGCCTGGGCCGCCTACCAGGGCCTGTTCGTCGTTCCCGTGGACTATCAGCAGGGCGACGCCTACCGCATCATCTACGTGCACGTGCCGGCGGCCACGATGACCACGGTCATCTACACGGCGATGGCGACGGCGGCGGCGATCGGGCTGATCTGGCGCATGAAGCTGGCCCATGCCTTTGCGGCGGCCTGTGCATTCCCGGGCGCGGTGTTCACCGCCCTGACGCTGATGACCGGGTCGATCTGGGGTCGCCCCATGTGGGGTGCGTACTGGGCCTGGGACCCGAGGCTGACCTCCGAGCTGCTGCTGCTGTTCCTGTATCTGGGCTATATCGCGCTGCGCGCGTCGATCGATGACATCGGCAGGGCCGATCGTGCCTCGGCGGTGCTCGCCATCGTTGGCGTCGTGAACATTCCCATCATCAAGTATTCGGTGGTGTGGTGGAACAGCCTGCATCAGGGCCCCAGCCTGTCCGTGTTCGGCAAGTCCGCCATCGATCCGTCCATGCTCACGCCGCTGCTGGTCATGATGTTCGCCTTCTGCATCTACTCTGGCGCGGTACTGTGCGACGGCCTCTGTGCGCAGATCATCAGGCGCGAGCGGAACTCGCAGTGGTTGGCCGGGTTGAGCCGATGACGCTGGGCGTCGCCCTTGGCATGGGCCGTTACGGCGGCTATGTCTGGTCGTGCTACGGCCTGACGCTGTTCGCGCTGGTATTGCTTGCCGTTACCGCGCGCCATCGCTGGCGATCGGAACTCACCCGAGCCCGGCGTCGTGCCGCGACGCCCGCACGCGAGAGCGCCCAGGCCGCCGATCCCTGAGGGCAGCAGCCAGGCCGTCGCGCTCACTCCATCAGCGCACGCGCCTCACGGGCAAGCGGCGCCCAGAATTCATGGCCAGCTGTAATCACGAGCCACTGCTTCATGAGTCGACCGTGTCCAGGATCGAATGCGGTGCCTCGGCCGGACCGGATCAGTTCGCTGACACGATCTTTCGACAATTTGACGACGAAGTCGCCGCGCGAGGACATCATGGCGAAGATCTTGCCATTCGCCTTCAACGCGCGACGGTCGCCAAATCCCGTGCCGGTTCCGGGAGGCGTGACGCGCGGGTCGTCCGCGAAGGCATCGATCACATTCTCGAATGCCACGTCGTCCCCCGACCTGGTCGCTCTCGAGTTCGGCATGCCGTCCGCTCGTTGAAGCCGCGCTAGGCTTCGGACTGCAGGGTCGCGGCGAACTCCGCCTGCCAGCGTGCGTACACGAGGTCGATGCCTTCGCGGCGCAGCAGCGCGAGCAGCGCCTCGGCCTCGTCCGCGCTGACTATGAATTCGGTGACCACCGGGAGTTCGCCGGCCAGTTCGAAGAAGCGCTGCTCCATCAGCACGCCGTGGCGGCCGTAGCCCGCGACGGCGCGGAACGCCGACCCGCCGTGGATGCCGAGCCGGCGCGCCTGCTCGAGCAGCCAGTCGTACAGCAGCGCGCCGTGCACGCGGCGGTTCTCGTGCATGTACAGGCGCAGCACCGTCGCGTTCACGCCGTCACCCGCATGCCGGCCAGCAGGCGCACCGCGTACACCCCGGTCAGGGTCAGCACCACCGATCCGATGAGATGCAGACTCACGAGCGCCGCCGACCAGAACCAGTCGCGACGCAGCAGCAGCGTGGCGGTCTCGGCCGAAAAGGTCGAGAAGGTCGTGAGGCCGCCCAGGAAGCCGGTCGTGGCCGCGAGCCGGAGCTCCGGCGGCACCGCGGCGTTGCGCGAGAAGTACTCGAGGCAGATGCCTGCGAGCAGTCCGCCCAGCAGGTTCGCTGCCAGGGTGCCGAAGGGGATCGTCGGAAACACCGGATTGAGCAGCGCACCGAGGCGCCAGCGCAGCAGGGCGCCAAGCGCGGCGCCGATGCCAATGGCAATGCCCTGGGTGATCACGGCCGGCCCGGCGCGGTACCGGTACTGGAATGACTGTCGGCGCGCGCGAGCTGCGCGGTGTTCCACCCGCCGCCCAGCGCGGAGATCAGCTCGACGCTCGATACCAACCGCTGGCTCTGGATGCTCAGCGCGCTGATCTCGCTGGACAGCCGCGTGGTCTGTGAGGTGAGCAGCGTCGCATAGTCCGCGACGCCCGCCTTGTACTGGTTCAGCGTCAGCTGCTCGGAGCGCCGCGCGTCGCTGACGGCGGTATCCTGCAGCTGCGCCTGCTGCTCGAGCACGCGCAGGCTCGACAGGTTGTCTTCGACCTGCTGGCACGCCGACAGCACGGTCTCGCGATAGTTGGCGACCGCCTGATCGTAGTTGGCGCGCGCCTCGCGCGTCTGCGCCAGGCGTGCGCCGCCGTTGAATACCGTCTCGGCCAGCTGCGGCCCGAAGGACCATACGGCGTTGTGCGCGCCGAGCAGGCCTTCGAAGATGCCGGAGGTATAGTCGATCGAGCCGTTCAGCGTCACGCTCGGAAACCACGCGGCCTCGGCGACGCCGATCAGCGCATTCGTGCTGGCGACGCTGCGCTCCGCGGCGCTGACGTCCGGACGGCGCTGCAGCAGATCGGAGGGCACGCCGGCCGGCACCACCGGCACGGTCGAGGTCAGCGGTCCGTCATCGATCGTCAGTTCCTCGGGCGTCCTGCCGGTCAGCACGGCGATCGCGTGCTCGAGCTTCGCGCGCGTGAGCAGCACGCTGGTGGACTGCGCCTGCGTATTCTCGAGCTCGGTCTGCGCCGAATACACGTCCGCGACGGTCGTAACCCCGGCCTTGACGCGGTTCTGCGCGATCTGCAGGGACGCCTGGAAGGCCTCGATCGAGCTCTGGTAGAGGCGCCGCTGCTGCTCCGCGGCCCGCAGCTGGAAATAGTCCTCCGCCAGCAGCACCTGGGCGGACAGGCGTGCGGCCGCAACGTCCGCCGCGCTGGCCTGGGCCCTGGCCGAATCGGACTCGATCGTGCGGCGGATACGGCCCCAGACATCCAGGATCCAGCTGCCCTGCGCGCCGGCACTGTAGGAGGTTCGGTGACCGCCGGTGCTGCCTACCGACACCCCGCTCTGGACGAGGGTGCCGCTGCCACCGCTGCGCGTAGCGCCGCCGGTCAGGCTGAGATCCGGCAGCAGGGAGCCCCGGTCGACATCGACGGCCGCGCGGGCCGCGCGATACGCGGCTTCCGCCGCCTTCAGCGTCTGGTTCGAGACCTCGACCTGCCGTTCCAGGCCGTCGAGCACCGGATCGGCGTAGATCGACCACCACGGCTGGTCCGCGCTGATCTGGCCGGGGTTGGCCGGCTTCCAGCCCTGGTCCTCCCGGAATGCGACGGGCGCCGGAGTCGGCGGGCGCTTGTAGTTCGGCCCGATCGCGCAGGCCGTCAGCGTCAGGGCGGCCAGCGCCGTTGCGGGAAGCAGGGTCTTCATACGGGTTGCTGCTGCGCGCCGGCCGCGAATCCCGGAACCACGCGCGCGCGGCGCATGCCACGCAGCCACCGGCTGCCGCGGTCGAGATACAGGTAGACGACCGGGGTCGTGTACAGCGTCAGGATCTGGCTCAGGATCAGCCCGCCGACGATCGATATGCCGAGCGGCTGGCGCATTTCCGCGCCGTTGCCGGTCGTGACCGCCAGGGGTATCGCACCGAACAGCGCGGCGAAGGTCGTCATCATGATCGGCCGGAACCGCAACAGGCAGGCCTGGTAGATCGCGTCGCGGGTCGGGAGCTTCCGTTCGCGCTCGATCGTGAGCGCGACGTCGATCATCATGATCGCATTCTTCTTCACGATGCCGATCAGCAGGATCACGCCGATCAGCGCGATCAGGCTGAACTCGGTACCCGTGACCAGCAGCGCCAGCACCGCGCCGACGCCGGCCGAGGGCAGCGTGGACAGGATGGTGAGCGGCAGCACGTAGCTCTCGTAGAGCACGCCCAGCACGATGTAGACCGCGACGATCGCCGCGGCGATCAGCCACGGCTCGTTGGCGAGCGACTGCTGGAAAACCTGTGCCGTGCCGGCGAAGGAGCCGTGGATCGAGATCGGCACGTGCAGGTCGCGCATCGTGCGCTCGATCGCGGCGATGCTCTGGCCGAGCGAGACTCCTTCGGGCAGGTTGTAAGACAGCGTGGATGCCACGAACGGCCCCTGGTGGTTGATCGACAGCGGCGTGGTGCTCGGTCCGTAGCTCGCAAAGGCCGCCAGCGGCACGACGGTCTCCCGGCTGGTGCTCACCGACGAGCCGGTCGACGCGCCGCCACGACCGCTGTTCGCCAGCGCGTTCAGCTGCGCATTCTGCGCCGCATTGCCGCCGCCCGCAGTGCTGGCGGCGGCGCTGGCGCCGATCGAGAACGCGCCCGCCGCGGCCGCCGTCGCCTGCGTGCCACTGAGCGCGCCACCGGAGGTGCTGACCCAGACCTCGCTCAGCGTTTCCGGACTCTGCCAGAAGCTGGGGTCCACTTCCATCACGACGTGGTACTGGTTCATGTCGTTGTAGATCGTCGATACCTGGCGCTGTCCGAAGGCGTCGTAGAGCGTATTGTCGACCTCCGTCAGGTTCACGCCCAGCCGGCTCGCGGTCTCGCGATCGATCTTCAGCGAGATGTTCAAACCCTTGTTCTGCTGGTCGGAATTCACATCCGCGAGCTCCGGCACCGCCTGCAGCGCCTCGGCGATCCGCGGGGTCCAGGTGTTCAGGTCCTCGAGGTTGTCCGACAGCATCGTGTACTGGTACTGCGAGTTGCCCTGCCGGCCGCCCGCCCGCAGGTCCTGCACGGTCTGCAGGAACAGCCGCGCGCCGGTGACGACGCCGAGTTTCGAGCGCAGCCGCGCGATCACCGCATCGCCATTGATCCTGCGCACCGCCATCGGCTTCAGTCCGATGAAGATCTGGGCGGAGTTGGTCGCGTTGCCGCCGCCGCCCGGCCCGCCGCCGCCACCGATGAAGCCGACCACGTCCGTGACGGCGGGATCCGCCTGCACGATGTCCATCACGCTGCGCAGCTTGTGCTGCATAGCCTGGAACGAGGTGCTCTGGTCGGCGCGCAGGTTGCCCTGCAGGCTGCCGGTATCCTGCTGCGGGAAAAAACCCTTCGGGATGATCCAGAACAGGTACACGTTCAGCACCACCGTGACGCCGAGCAGCGTGATCACCGCGCGCGGATGATCCAGCGCGGTGCGCAGCGAGCCGCCATAGAATGCCCGCAGCCGGTCGAAGCCACGCTCCATCGCCGCCATGAACCGGCCGGGCGGTCCGCGCTCGCGCGCGGTGCGCAGCAGGCGCGCGCACATCATCGGCGTCGTCGTCAGCGACACCAGCAGCGAGATCAGGATCGCGACCGCGAGCGTGACCGCGAATTCGCGGAACGTGCGGCCGACGATGCCGCCCATCAGCAGGATCGGCAGGAACACCGCATTCAGGGACAGGCTCATCGCCAGCACCGTGAAGCCGACTTCGCGCGCACCGAGCAGCGCCGCCTGTAGCCGCGCCATGCCGGCCTCGACGTGGCGCGAGGTGTTCTCGAGCACGACGATCGCGTCGTCGACGACGAAGCCGGTGGCTACCGTGAGCGCCATCAGCGACAGGTTGTCGAGGCTGAAGCCGAGCAGGTACATCGCACCGAAGGTGCCGACCAGCGACAGTGGCACCGCGACCCCCGGCACCAGCGCGGCGCGCCCGTCGCGCAGCGTCAGGAACACCACCAGGACCACCAGCGTGACGGAGGCGAGCAGCGTACGCTCGACGTCGCGCAGCGAGGCGCGGATGGTCTCGGTGCGGTCGTTGGTCGGCAGGATACGGATGCTCGCCGGAATCGACGCCTGCAGCACCGGCAGCAGCGCGCGGATGTGATCGACCACCTCGATCACGTTGGCTCCGGGCTGGCGGTGCAGGATCACGAGTACCGCCGGCTTGCCGTCCGCGAGGCCCAGATTGCGGATGTTCTCCACGCCGTCGCTGACCGTGGCGATGTCAGCCAGACGCACCGCCGCGTTGTTGCGGTACGCGACGATCAGCGTCTGGTACTGCGCGGCCCGGGTCGCGGTGTCGTTGACGTAGATCTGGAAGTGGCGGTTGGTCTCGTCGATACCGCCCTTGGGGCTATTGGCGTTCGCGGCCGCCAGCGCGGCGCGCACGTCCTCGAGTCCGATTCCATACTTGAACAGGGCGCGCGGGTTGAGCTCGACCCGCACCGCGGGCAGCGAGCTGCCGCCGATCGTCACGTCGCCGATCCCCGGAAGCTGCAGCAGCTTCTGCTGCAGGATGGTCGAGGCCGCGTCGTAGATCTGCCCCGCGGTCAGGGTATCGGAGGTCAGCGCCAGGATCATCACCGGCGCGTCGGCGGGATTGAACTTGCGATAGGTCGGATTGCTGCGCAGCGAGGTCGGAAGATCCGCCCGTGCCGCCTGGATCGCCGCCTCGACGTCGCGCGCGGCGCCGTCGATGTCGCGGCTGAGATCGAACTGCAGCGTGATGTTGGTGCTGCCCACCGTGCTGCGCGAGGTCATCTCGGTGACCCCCGCGATGGTGCCGAGGTGCCGCTCCAGCGGCGTCGTGACGCTGGTCGCGACGGTCTCGGGACTGGCACCGGGCAGCGCGGCAGAGACCGACAGCGTCGGCAGGTCCACGTTCGGCAGCGGCGCGACCGGCAGCAGCGTGAACGCCAGCACGCCGGAGAGCGCCAGTCCGATCGTCAGCAGCGTGGTTGCCACCGGGCGATGGATGAACGGCGCCGAGACGTTCATGCGCGCGCCCATCAAGGTCACTCCGAGGCTCCGGCCGGCAGCACGCCCGCCTGCGGGGCGGTGACGGCGCGCTGCTCGCGCCAGCGGCGCAGCCGAGCGGCCAGCCGGTCGAAGAACAGGTAGATCACCGGCGTCGTGAACAGCGTCAGCAGCTGGCTGACCAGCAGGCCGCCGACGATCGCGATGCCGAGCGGCGCACGCAGTTCCGAGCCGGTGCCGCTGCCGAGCATCAGCGGCAGTGCGGCGAACAGCGCGGCCACCGTGGTCATCAGGATCGGCCGGAAACGCAGCAGCGCCGCCTCGTGGATCGCCTCCGCGGCGACTTGCCGCCGTCGCGCTCGGCCGCCAGCGCGAAGTCGATCATCATGATCGCGTTCTTCTTGACGATGCCGATCAGCAGGATGATGCCGATGATCGAGATGATGTTCAGGTCGAGCCCGGCGATCATCAGCGCGAGCAGCGCGCCGACGCCGGCCGAGGGCAGCGTCGAGAGGATCGTCAGCGGATGGATATAGCTCTCGTAGAGCACGCCGAGCACGATGTAGACCGTCACGATCGCGGCGAGGATCAGCAGTACCTCGTTGCGCAGCGAGGACTGGAACGCGAGCGCGGCGCCTTCGAAGGTGGTCGAGATGCTGACCGGCAGGCCGACGGTCTGCTCCGCCGCACGGATCGTGGCCACCGCCTGCTCGAGCGAGGCCGAGGGCGCGACGTCGAACGAGAACAGCGCCGCCGGGAACTGCCCAGGTGGTCGATCTCGAGCGGCGCGGTCTGTACCGCGATGTGCGCGATCGAGCCGAGCGGCACCTGGCCGCCGCCGGCCGAGGGAATGTAGATATCGCCGAGCGCGGCGACCGAGCTGCTGGGCTCTTCCAGCGTCCGGCAATTCGATTGCCCTTCCATGCCGGCGATTCCCGTGGTCACGGCAGTATCGTTCCGTCCTCAATGGAAGCGAAGCAAACGTCCTTCTGATTGACCAGGAACAGGCGCCCCGCCGCCTTGAGCAAAACTTTGGAGGCTTGCGGCTTTTGCGACTCCAACATGCTGATGAGCGAGTCGAGTTTGTCTGATGACGACGTAGCCGACTCCAACTTAGTTCGAGCCTTTTGCACGACAGCTACACGCTTCTTATCGAATGGCTTGAGCAGATAATCGACCGCGTTCACTTCAAACGCCTTCACCGCATATTGGTCGAAGGCGGTGGCAAATACGATTTTGGGCAGCGGCAGCTTGCGGTCAAGAAGTTTCTTGATGACTCCGAAGCCGTCTAATCCGGGCATTTGCACGTCAAGAAACACGAGGTCGGGATTGTGCTCGCGGATGAGACTAATTGCTTCGACGCCGTTCTTGCCCTGCGCAACAACCTCAACGTCGTCCAGACCTTTCAGCAGGAAGGCGAGCTCATCGCGAGCAAGTTGCTCGTCATCGACAATAAGGGTGGAAAGCAATTGGTCGCTTCTTCATCTACTGACGGCGTCTTGTTTGCAACTTGCCGCCAGTTTCAAAGATAAATCAAGGAACGCGGTCGATCCGGACTTTGACATCGGTGGGGGCTGCTTTGCGGTGCTGAATGGTGAACACTTGGTACTTTCGTTCCATTGCCAGTCTCGGTCATTTTGACGCAAACTGGCGCTGGAGGATAAATCTAACCCTATGGTGATCATTGCACTGTTCGGCAGTCTCGTTGCAGGTGGAGCGTTCTTCGCATTTGTCAGAAACGCCGGCGCCAAGTCGGCTGAGAGCCAATACACAAAATTGGACATTGGATAACCGCGGGATTGACTTCGGTCAATTTAATCCGCTGCGGCTAAATCTGTTGTGGCTAAATCTGTTGTTCAACCCGACGCGAAAGCGACCGTGGGTTCGGCGGTAAAGTTCTTGCCGATCCCCGACTCGCATCCGGCCGTTCCGGCCTAGTAGAATCGAATCTCGTCCAAGTCGAGTTCGAAGACGAAGTTATCGCGGCGTCGAACTCGAGAAAAACGCTCGTGTTTAGCTCTCGGCTCGACACAATGTCTGCGCATGACGCGACGGAACTGCGGAAAGTTTGTGCTGTGCCTCGTTATCGTTTCTAGCTTTCTCACTACGGGTTGCTCAACCGTCTATCGTACTAAAACGGAGGCGCGCCAAAAGACGGCCCTCTACATAGCGAAAATTAGAGTTTCGTCTGAGCCAAGCGGCGCAAGGGTCTACGTTAACGATCAATTCAACGGAGTGACCCCAATCGACATTTTAGTTAATGAGGGACAAATTGTACTCACTCAAAATGGAAGCTACCAAGAAAAAGTGCTAATCGAAACCGAACCTTGGCTGGCAAAGACTGAGACTGTGCAGGGAGCTTCCGCGATCACGTGGAATCCCGCGCTCTTTGTTCAAGAGTTCGGTTTGGATTAGCACTTTTTCTTGGTAGGACTTCCATTTTGAGTGAGTACAATTTGTCCCTCATTAACCGACACACTTGTACAGACGAAACTCTAATTTTCGCTATGTAGAGGGCTGCCTGACACCCTCGTTTAGTACGATAGACGGTTGCAGCGACCCGTAGTGAGAAAGCTAGAAACGATAACGAGGCACAGCACAAACTTTCCGCAGTTCCGTGCGCGTCATGCGCGGATTTTGTGTCGAGCCGAGAGCTAAACGCAGAGAACATTTTTCTCGAGTTCGACGCCGCGATAACTTGAGTCCTCGAACTCGACTTGGACGAGATTCGATTCTACTAGGCCGGAACGGCCGGATGCAAGTCGGGGATCGGCAAGAACTTGCGGCCGAATTTCACGGTCGCTTTCAGTCGGGTTGAACAACAGATTTAGCCACAGACAGGATTTTTAGCCACAGCGGATTAAATTGACCGAAGTCAATCCAACGGCTATCCGAAGTCCTTTTTATTTTTTGGCTACAAGCCGACTTGGCGCCGGCGTTTCTGAGCAAAATGAGAAGAACGCTCCACCTGAACAAAAATACGAAGCGCTCGATGGATCACCATAGGGTTAGATTTATCCTCCAGCGCCAGTTTGCGTCAAAATGACCGAGACTGGCAATGGAACGAAAGTGCAAGATTTCACCGATTCAGCACCGCAAAGCAGCCCCCACCGAGGGGAGAGTCCAGATCGACCGCATTCCTTTGATTTATACTTTGAAACTAGCAGCAAGCTGCAAGCGATACAT
>CAWIQV010000035.1:0-5805 GCA_963838275.1 uncultured Gammaproteobacteria bacterium
GCCCTTGAGGTCGTAGCCGGTATTGTCCTTGCGCAGCGACTTGAGTCCATGCATCACGCTGCCGTCGGGCAGCACGGCCTCGATCCCGAGGACCAGATCGCGCGTCATGCCATAGCGCAGCACGTTGAGCCCCCCGGCGTTGGTCGCCAGGTTGCCGCCGATCTGGCAGCTGCCTTCCGAGCCCAGGCTCAGCGGGAAATAGCGATCGGCGGCCGCGGCGGCCTGCTGCACGGCCGCCAGCACGCATCCGGCCTCTGCCGTCAGGGAGAAATTGGCCGCATCGAGCTGCGCGGATGCGGTTGAGCCGCCGCAGCAGCAGCAGCAGCTGCTGGCCCGAGCCATCGGGCGTGGCGCCGCCGCAATAGCCGGTGTTGCCGCCCTGCGGCACGATGCCGATGCGACGCTCCCGGCACCACACCACGAGCCGCGCGACCTCGTCCACCGAGCGCGGCTGCGCGGCCGCAAGCGCACGGCCGCGGTACAGCGCACGATGATCCACCTCGAGCGGTGCCAGGTCCGAAGGCAGCGTGAGCACCGCTTCGGGGCCGATCAGCTCGCGTAGTTGGTCGCGCCAGGCCCGGATGCGTTCCGCGGCCGAGGCCGCTGCAGTGACCACCGCTACGGCTTCAGGCCGGCGCGGCGGGGCCGGAGCTCGTGACGGGAACGCGGCGGCAGCCAGGCTTGGTCAGCAGCATCTGCACGTCGCCGAGCTGGCGCTCGGCGAATCCGCCCTCGCAGTAGCACAGGTAGAACTCCCACATGCGCACGAAGCTGTCCGGAAGCCCGAGCGCGCGTACCTGCGGCAGGTGAGCCATGAAATTGCGCACGCCAGGCGGCGAGCGTCCGCGCGTAGTGCGGCCCGATGTCCTCGAGGTGGAACAGCTTCAGGTCGGTGGCGCGGCACACCGCGGTCGGTCAGCGCGGTGATCGATGGAATGAAGCTGCCGGGGAAGATGTAGCGCTGGATGAAGTCCACCTGCCCGAGCGCGGATTCGTAGATCTGGTCCTGGATCGTGATCGCCTGCAGCAGCATGGCGCCGTGGTCGGCCAGCAGCGCACTGCAGCGGCCGAAGTACGTGTCCAGGTAGCGCGGCCCCGACGGCCTCGATCATCTCGATCGAGACCAGCTTGTCGTAGCTGCCGCGCAGGTCGCGATAGTCCTCGAGCAGCAGCGTGACGCGATCGGACAACCCGGCAGCCGCGATGCGCTCGCGCGCAAACTCGAATTGGGCGCGCGAGATCGTCGTGGTGGTGACGCGGCAGCCATAGTGCCGCGCGGCATGCAGCGCCAGGCCGCCCCAGCCGGTGCCGATCTCGAGCAGGTGGTCGCTGGAGCTGAGCGCGAGCTTGCGGCAGGCCGCATCGAACTTGGCGCGCGAGGCCTCGTGCCAGCGTCGAGTCCTCGCGCTCGAAGATGCCGCAGGAATACGCCATCGTTTCATCGAGCATCAGGGCGTACAGCGCGTTGCCGAGATCGTAGTGCGCCGCGATGTTGCGCGCGCTGCCGCGGCGGCTGTTGCGGTTCAGGAAATGGAACGCCCGCAGCAAGGGCCGCTGCAGCCGCGCGAAACGGCCTTCGAGGCCCTCGAGCACGTGACGGTTCAGGATCAGGATGCGCACCAGATCCGTCAGGTTGTCGCAGTTCCAGTGGCCGTGGATGTACGCTTCGCCGGCCCCGACGCTGCCGCCGAGTGCGATGTCCGCATAGGCTCCAGGGTGCGCTATGCGCAGCGTGACGTGCAGCGGGTAGCGCTCGCTGCGGCGCCCGAACCGGTATTCCCCGTCGGCGTCGATCAGCCGCAACTCGCCGTGCTCGAGACGTTCGAGCGCCGCCAGCAGCTGGGCGCGCCACAGGCGCGCGAGCGGCGAGGCCCGGCTGTCCGCCGCGGCATCCGTGCGCACCGCCTCGACGGGAATGATGCTCGGTTTCATCGGTGCGGGTAGCGCCGAGCGGCGAGCAGCCGGCGCGGCGAGCGGTCGCGCACGGCGATCGGCACGGTCTGCAGGTCCCAGATCAGCCCCAGCCAGGCCATCAGCTTGAGCAGGTAGTAGGTCGGGTCGTACTCCCACCAGTAGAATCCCTGGCGCGCGGCGCGCGGATAGTGGTGATGGTTGTTGTGCCAGCCCTCCCCGAGCGTCAGTATCGCGAGCAGCCAGTTGTTGCGGCTGGTGTCACCGGTGCGGTAACGCTGCGATCCGAACAGGTGCGAGAGCGAATTGATCGTGTAGGTCGCATGCCAGCAGGCGACCGTCGAGATGAAGAATCCCCACACCAGCATCTGCGAGCCGCTGGTATGCAGCGCGGGCGCCGTGTGAGCGAGCAGCACCCCGAGCAGGAACATGCCGAGCCCCAGCAGTACCGGAATCAGGGCGTCGTAGCGGTCGATCCAGCGCAGTTCGGGAAACTTGAGCAGGTCGCGCGCGAGGCCCAGGTCCGGCGCGAAGCCCCTCATCGACAGGAACCAGCCCATATGCGCGCGCACGAATCCGTGCTGCGACGGGGAATGCAGGTCCGAGGCGCGATCGGAATTCGCATGGTGGTAGCGGTGGTGTGCGGCCCACCAGACCGGCCCGCGCTGCACCGCCGAGGCGCCCAGCAGGCCGAAGATGAACTGGCCCGTGCGCGAGGTCTTGAACGCGCGGTGGGAGAAATACCGGTGGTAGAAGCCGGTGATCGCGAACATGCGTACCACGTAGGCGATCAGCGCGACCAGCAGCGCCGCCGGGCTCACGCCGACGATGAACGCGGCCAGGCACGCGAGGTGCGCCAGCACGAACGGCAGCACGCGCAGCCAGTCGATGCGATCAGGCATGGTGTCGCGCGCCGCCGCGACATAGTCGATGCTGCTGTCGAACCAGCGGTTGAGCGTACGCAGCAGGAATCGCATGACGCGCACCGGCACGCCGCCGCGGCGCACGGCGGTTCCGGGATCGGCACCGGGGGCGGAGGGGATTCGGCTGGGTTCGCTCATCAGTACCTCATACGCGCCGGCAACCCGGTCGGATGCACCGGCATGCGGCGCATGCGCCATGCTGGACTGGTACGGCGCGGGGCCGCGTCACGCGGACTCTCGTAGTCGTTCGATTGTATACGAGCGCCCAGGACCCGCCGCCGACACCGCCGCGTGCCGCGGGTTCCAGCCGTCCGACGAGACTCCCGCCGTGTCGCGGTCGCGGCAGGCAGGCAGCCGGCAGACAGGCGGCCGGCAAACAGGCAGCCGGGCTGCGCCATACCGCAGCCGGGCTGCGCCATACCAATGATACGCGGGCCGCGTCATTGATATCAGCCTTATCAATCAATCAGATAGGGGCGGGATGGGCGAAGCGGGCGCAGTGGCACCGTAGCGCCGCAGCGTCGGATCAGTAGCGGTCGCTCTCTTCCTCTTCCTCATCGAGGTCGTCGTCCTCGTCCTCGTCGTCATCCTCATCCTCATCCTCGTCATCGTCCCAATCCTCGTCCTCCTCCTCCTCATCCTCGCCGTCTTCACCCGACCAGCCTTCCGGCTGCTCGATCTTCTCGAGGTCGAGTTCCGCCCACGTATCGAGGTCGAGTTCCTCGATGTCGCCATCGAGGTATTCGATTTCGATCAGTTCGGCATCCTCGTCGACGGACAGCACCCGAAAACTCTCGTTTTCATCGACGTTTTCATACCACTGACCCGCTACGGGTTCGTATTCTCTTGCCACGGGACGGCACCCTCATGCGCTATGCGATCGGCGCGCCGCGCGCGCCGGTCGCGATATTAGGGCCGGGGAGCCGGTCAGGCAATCGCTGGCGCGGGCTTGACCTACAATAGCGCCGGAAATCATGGTCACCGGCAAGAAAAAATCTGCAGCCTCCCCGCTCGGCGACGCGCGGCGGCTGGTCGTGAAAGTCGGCTCCGCGCTGCTGGTCAACGCACGCACCGGCCGGCTCAATCGGGCGTGGCTGCGCACGCTGGTCGCGGACCTGCTGCGCCTGCGCCGCCGCGGCCAGCAGGTGATCCTGGTGTCCTCCGGCGCCATCGCCCTCGGGAGGCGACAGCTCGGGTTGCCCGCCGGCGCGCTGCGGCTCGAGGAGAGTCAGGCCGCGGCCGCGGTCGGCCAGATCCGGCTCGCGCATGCCTACAAGGAACTGCTCGATGAGGCAGACGTCAACGTCGCGCAGGTTCTGCTGACACTCGAGGACAGCGAGCAGCGTACGCGCTACCTGAACGCGCGCGCGACGCTCGAGGCGCTGTTGTCGCTGGACGCGCTGCCGGTCATCAACGAGAACGACACCGTGGCCACTGCCGAGATCCGCTACGGCGATAATGACCGGCTCGCCGCGCGCGTGGCGCAGATGGCCAGCGCCGATTGCCTGGTGCTGCTGTCCGATGTCGATGGGCTGTACACGGCCGACCCGCACCGCGACCGGCAGGCGCAGTTCATCGAACGCGTCTGGCGCATCACGCCCGAGATCGAAGCCATGGCGGGTCGTCCGATTTCAGGCCTGGGTTCGGGCGGCATGGCAACCAAGATCGCGGCAGCACGGATTGCCGTGGACGCGGGGTGTCACATGTGTATCGCCAGCGGTCATCCGCGCCATCCGCTGCGGCGCGTGGAGGATGGCGCGCGCTGCAGCTGGTTCATGCCGAGCGCGACGCCCCGTGCGGCACGCAAGCAATGGATCGCCGGGACGCTCAAGCCGGCCGGCGCCGTGCACATCGACGCCGGCGCGCTGCGCGCGCTGCGCAGTGGCAAGAGCCTGCTCGCCGCGGGCGTGACCGCCACGCTCGGCCGCTTCGAGTCCGGTGACACGGTCAGCGTCGTGAGCCCCGACGGGGCAGAGGTGGCGCGCGGGATCATCGCCTATGGCGACGCCGATGCCGCGCGCATCCTGGGCCGGCGCAGCGGTGAGATCGAGGCGGTGCTCGGATTTCGCGGCCGCGAGGAACTGATTCATCGTGACGACCTGGTCATTCTGCAGCATGATCATGCCGGTGCGCGGCCGGGTGCCGCGCTCGAGTTCGCGGAGGTCAAGTCATGAATGCTGCGGTCACGCACGACGCCGGCACGGTCGGCATCCCGGTGCCGGGTGGAGCGTCCGTGCAGGAACTCATGCAGGCGATGGGCCGCGCCGCGGTCGCTGCGGCCGGCGAGCTCGCCCTGGTGGACCGGGAGCGCAAGGATCGCGCACTGCGGACCGCGGCTGCCACGGTGCGGCGCGCGTCCGCGTCGCTGCTCGAGGCCAACGCGCAGGACCTGCGCGCGGCACAGGAAGCGGGCCTCGGCGGCGCACTGCTCGATCGGCTCAGGCTCACGCCCGCCCGTATCGAATCGATCGCCGCGGGTCTGGACGCGATCGCGGCACTCGAGGATCCGATCGGCACCGTGATCGCGCAATGGAAGCGTCCGAACGGCCTGCAGATCGCCCGCGTGCGGGTGCCACTCGGGGTGATCGGGATCATCTACGAGAGTCGACCGAACGTGACGGCCGACGCCGGTGCGCTGTGCCTGAAATCGGGCAATGCCGCGATCCTGCGCGGCGGTTCCGAGAGCGCGCGCTCCAGCGCCGCGATCCACGCCTGCCTGCTCGAGGGTCTGGCGGCGGCCGGATTGCCGGCCGCGTGCATCGCGCTGGTACCGACGACCGACCGCGCTGCGGTCGGGGAGATGCTCGGCGGCATGCGGGACTACATCGACGTGCTCGTGCCGCGCGGCGGCAAGAGCCTGGTCGCGCGCGTGCAGGCGGAGGCGCGCGTGCCGGTCATCGGACACCTCGAGGGCAACTGCCACGTGTACGTCGACCGTGATGCCGAATTCGCGATGGCCCGGCGCATCACG
>CAWIQV010000036.1:0-15149 GCA_963838275.1 uncultured Gammaproteobacteria bacterium
CTTAATTGCTCTCAGGTGGTGGGATTCCTGTCCATGGAGAATGGACTGTTCTTCGGCGCGATGAGCGCCACCTACGGGATGCCGATGATCGTCGAGCTCGGCATCGCGCTGGACGTGCTGGTCGCGATGCTCGTGCTCGGAGTGTTCTTCTTCCAGATCCGCGAGCAGTTCGACAGCCTGGACCTGCAGCACTTCGAGTCCCTCAAGGAGGAGCGCTGATGGAGCTGGCGCTGCTGCTCGGAACACCGCTGGCCGGGGCGCTGCTGCTCGGCATGGTGGGCGCTTCCCGCCAGGCGCCGGCGCTCAACATCGCGTTCAGCCTCGTGACGCTGGCCGCCGCGGTCGGGCTCGCGGCCCGGGTGGTCGGCAGCGGCAGCGTCAGCTTCCTGCACGAGCAGTTCTTCGTCGATTCCTTCAACGTGTTCCTGGTCGCGCTGACGGCATTCGTCGGGCTCACCACCGCAATCTTCTCGCGACCCTACATGCGGGTGGAGATCGAGCACGGACGCCTCGACGCCGGGCGCCTGCGCCTCTATCACAGCATGTACCAGCTCTTCATGACCACGATGCTCACGGCACTGACCACCAACAATCTGGGACTGCTGTGGGTCGCCATGGAGGCCGCAACGCTCTCCACGGTGCTGCTGGTCACGCTGTATCGCACCGCCGGCAGTCTCGAGGCCGGCTGGAAGTACTTCATCCTGTGCGGCGTCGGCATCGCGCAGGCCCTGTTCGGCACGATCCTCGTGTATTTCGCGGCCGAGAAGGTGCTGGGGGCCGCCGGCGTCAGCGCCCTGCTGTGGACCCACCTGGACGCGGTGAAGGGGCAACTCGAGCCGGCGGTCATGAGTCTGGCGTTCGTGTTCCTGCTGGTCGGCTATGGCACCAAGGTCGGACTCGCACCGCTGCACAACTGGCTGCCGGATGCGCATGCGGAGGGCCCGACGCCGATCTCGGCGGTGCTGTCCGGCCTGCTGCTCAACGTGGCCCTGTACGCGGTGGTGCGGTGCAAGGTGCTGGTGGACGGCGCGCTGCATTCGCGCCTGCCGGCACAGATGCTGATGGGCTTCGGGCTGACCTCGGTGCTGCTGGCCGCGTTCTTCCTCTGGCGCCAGCGCGACATCAAGCGACTGTTCGCCTATTCGTCGATCGAACACATGGGCATCATCACGTTCGCCTTCGGCATGGGTGGACCAGTCGCGATCTTCGCGGCGCTGCTGCACATGACGGTGCACTCGCTGACCAAATCCGCGATCTTCTTCGCCGCCGGCCATGCGGCACAGAAGTGCCGCAGCCAGCTGATCGAGCGCATTCATGGCCTGGCGGCGACCAGTCCGGCGATCGGCTGGGGTCTGATGACCGGCGCGTTGGCGATCCTCGGCATGCCGCCCTTCGGAGTATTCGCCAGCGAATTCCTGATCCTGACGAGCGCCATGCAGCAGCAGCCCTGGGCCACGCCGATCCTGCTGCTCGCGCTCGCCGTGGCGTTCGCCGCGGTGCTGAGCAAGGTGCAGCCGATGGTGTTCGGCGAAGCCAGTGGCAGGCGCCTGCCACACGCACCGGCGCTGCTGCCGGTGTTCACGCACCTGGCACTCGTACTGCTGCTCGGAATCTTCATTCCCCCCTATCTGGCGCAGTGGTACCAGGCCGCGGCCCGTCTCATCGGAGGCCCCTGAACGGGACGCGATGCCAATGCAACGCTGGTTCGAATCCGCCATCCCCGTTCCCGGCGCGCCCGCCGTGGGTACTCTCAGGGTCACGAGCGCCGGGTGGTGCGACGTCGCCCGGGCGGCAGCGGCCAGCGGCGGGCGCCTGCTGGCGCTCTGGGCACAGGGCGGCATCGGCGAACCACAGAGCGTCATGGCCGCGCTGGGTGCCGATCCCGGCGTGCTGCTGGTCGAGCTGCCGATGCCCGACCCGGCGCTGGAGTATCCGGGTCTCGAGACGGTGTTCCCGACCGCCGGCCGGCAGCAGCGCGCGCTGGCCGACCTCTCCGGCCTGCGCAGCACCGATCCGGACCGCAGGCCATGGCTGAGTCATGGCGCGTGGGGGCCGGACTTCCATCCGCTGCGCGACCCGTTCGTGCCGGCACCGCAGGCACCGGCAGCCGCACCGTATGCGTTCGTGCAGGTCGAAGGCGAGGGCGTGCACGAGATCGCGGTCGGACCGGTCCATGCGGGCATCATCGAGCCCGGCCACTTCCGTTTCTCGGTGGTCGGCGAGAAGGTACTGCGGCTCGAGCAGCGCCTCGGTTACGTACACAAGGGCATCGAGCGGCGCTTCACGCAGCTGTCGCTGGCCGGGGGCGCGAGGCTCGCGGCCCGGATTTCGGGGGACTCCGCCGTGGCCTTCTCGTGGGCGTACTGCCAGGCCCTTGAGGGACTGGCGGGTATGACGCCACCGCCGCGTGCCCTGTGGCTGCGTGCGCTGGCACTGGAGCTCGAGCGCGTCGGCAATCATCTGGGGGATCTGGGTGCGATCGTCAACGACACCGGCTTCGCCTTCGGACTCGCGCAGTTCTCGCGGCTCAAGGAGCTGCTGCTGCGCTCGATCGACACGGCGCTTGGCGCCCGCTACCTGCTGGATTTCGTGGTGCCCGGCGGCACGCACACGGACCTGACGCCCGCCGGTGCGCGGGCCCTGACCGCGTGCGTGGCGGCGCTGGTGCCGGAGGTCCGCCTGCTGCGCGGTATCCTCGATGAGCACGAGGGCGTGCGCGACCGGCTCGTGGGAGCCGGCACCGTGAGCCCAGCGCTGGCCCGGCGTCTGGGACTTGCCGGTCTCGCCGGCCGGGCCAGCGGCCGGGCGCATGATCTGCGGGTGGACCGGCCCTGGGCACCGTACGATCAGCTGCCGGTGCGCACCTGCACGCGCAGCGAGGGCGACGTGGCCGCCCGCGTCGCCGTGCGTTTCGATGAGCTGTTCGAGTCCTGTGCGCTGATCGACCAGATCATCGAGCGGATGCCCGGGGGCCCGCACGCGAGCCCGGTCCCGGCCGCACCGCAGCCGGCGTTCGGCTGCGGGCTGATCGAGGGCTGGCGGGGACCGGCGCTGGTCGCTCTACTGGCGGGTCCTGACGGGGCGATCCGGCGCTGTCACGCGCACGATCCGTCGTGGGAGAACTGGCCGGTCCTCGAGCATGCGATCATCGACAACATCGTTCCGGACTTTCCGCTGATCAACAAGTCCTTCAACCTCTCCTACAGTGGGCACGACCTCTAGCACATGTGGAAGACACTGCGGCAGATCCAGCGCGTCGGCCTGGTGAGCGAGCGCCCCCCCGGACCAGAGGAGGCGCTGCGCGAGCGCGAGGCGCTGGCCGAGGCGATCCGCACGACACTCGGGCGCGCGCTGTGCATCCGGGCGATCGATGCCGGCTCGTGCAATGGCTGCGAACTGGAGATTCACGCGCTCAACAACCCGCTCTACAACCTCGAAGGTCTCGGCATCCGCTTCGTGGCCAGTCCGCGCCACGCCGACCTGCTGCTCGTGACCGGACCGGTCGCGCGTAACATGCAGGCGGCATTGCGCCGGACATGGGAAGCGACGCCGGATCCCAAGCTGGTCGTCGCACTTGGCGACTGCGGCTGCACCGGGGGGATCTTCGGTGAGTCCTATGCCAGCTGTGGGCGCGTGGCCAACGTGATCCCGGTGGATGTCGCCGTTCCGGGCTGCCCGCCGGGCCCCGAGCGGATCCTCGCCGGCATTCTGACCGCGATCAGCGCGCCGCGCGCGCGGCCTTGAACGCCGGGGCCGGCCTTGCGCCACCTGATATCGGCGGCGATGCTCGCGGGTGCGCTGTTCGCCGGTGCGGCTATCGGGCAGACGCGGCAGGAGTTCTGCGGGCTGGCTCCGCCGCCGGGGTTCGAGCAGGCGCCGAACCGGGCCCACACCGGGCGCTACGTCAATGCGACCTACGGGTATTCGGTCCGGATTCCGGCGCCGCTGGTCGCCTTCACCAGTCCATCGGGACCGGAGCGGGGATTCGGCATCGTGCTGTCCTGGACACCGCGCGCGTTCCTGCGTGTGGACGCGTCCTATGACGTGTTCTACGACATCACGGCAAGCGGCGTGCATCGCAGCGACCTGAATGCGATTCGGGTCCGCGACACGCTGGTGTCCGACGAGGCGGCAATCGGCACGCTGGATGGCACGCCCGGCGGGCGGTTCCGCTTCGAGCTCCGATGCGGCACCGATCCGGCGCGTCTCGTGATCGAGAACGTCCTGGTCGTCCGGCGCCGCGAAGTCTACCGCCTGCAGCTGCAGACGACCCCGGAGCGCTACCCGCAGGATCGTCGCGCGCTGGAGCGGATGGCACGCTCCTGGCGCTGGCTGCGGCCGCACTGACGCAGCGCCGGGGGCGATACCGGCCGGGCCTGTGGAAATCACGGATAACCGGGCGGGAGCATGCGCGCTATCGTACAGATCGCGCATCTGCAGGCCGTCAAGGTGCTCCCATGGGCGGGTGGCGCCCGAGCGTGCCTGCGCCCCAGCGGAACACCATGCAAGCCCCGGCAATCGAAGCGATCAATCTGACCAAGTGGTTTGGCACCGGCGAGGCCAGGATGACGGCGGTGAAGTCCGTCACGTTGCAGGCCCGTTTCGGCGAGGTGCTGTTCATCGTCGGCCCGTCCGGCAGCGGCAAGACCACGCTGCTGAGCATGCTCTCGGGCATCCTGCGCCCCAACGAGGGTAGCGTGAAGGTCCACGGCGCCGAGATCTGGACGCTGGATAACGACCAGCTGGCCGATTTCCGGCTGCACACGATCGGCTTCGTATTCCAGGACTATCACCTGTTTCCGCGTCTCACCGCTGCCGAGAACGTCGCCATTCCGCTGATCCTGAAGAAGCTCGACTGGGACGAATCGCTCGGGGAGGCGAGGAAGTACCTCGAGATCGTCGGCCTGAAGGATCGCACCGAGGTGCTGCCGGTCAAGCTCTCCGGCGGGGAACAGCAGCGTGTCGCGATCGCCCGTGCGATCGTGAGCGCGCCCCAGATCCTGATACTCGACGAACCGACCGCCTCGCTGGATGGCGACACCGGCCGCATGATCATCGCCTTCGTGAAGGAAAAGGTGCTCAACGAGCAGCGCTGCATCCTGATCGTCACGCACGACGCCCGCATCAACGAATTCGCCGATCGGATCATCCACATGGAGGACGGACGCATCACCGGACTGGACAAGGGCACCGAGTGAGAAACCGGATCATCATCGCACTGTCGGCGGCCGGCATCCTGGTGGGATTGATCGGCGCCTACGTGTTCGGCATCAGCCGCAAGGCTCAGCCGCCGGTGTTCCAGCCCGTCAGCAGCCCGTACCCGACCGCGATCTATGCCAGCGGCATCATCGAGAGCGACCAGGGCAGCGGTTCGAACATCAACATCTATCCGGAGGTGCCGGGGCGGATAACCCAGGTGCTGGCGAAGGAGGGGCAACAGGTTGCCGCCGGGACGCCCCTCATGATGCTGGACGATTCGGTGCAGCGCGCCGCTGCGGCGCAGTTACGGTTGCAGTCCGAGGCGGCCTACTCGCTGCTGCGGGAGCTCAAGGCCGAGCCCCGGCCGGAGAACCTCGCGATTGCGCAATCGCAGGTCGTCCAGGCGGAGGCGAACCTCAAGACCGCCCGCGACCAGTACGACAAGGATCGCGCATCCTACGACATCGACCCGCGCTCGATCAGCCGCAACGTGCTGGACAGCGCGCAGGATGCGCTCGGGCAGGCGGATGCCGCGCTCGGCGTGGCGCGCAGGCAATACGAGCTCACGCAGGCCGGGGCCTGGAGCTACGACATCGAGAATCAGCAGCGATCCTACGATTCGCTGCGGCAGGGCTACGCATCGGCCAACGCGCTGCTGGCCAAGTATGCGATCAGGGCGCCCGCCGACGGGGTCGTACTGTCGATCAATGGTACGCCCGGCGGGTACGTGAGCCCGCAGGGGGTCTACAGCACCTACACGCAGGGGCAGGATCCGGTGATCGTCATGGGGCCGCCGCAGGTTTACCTGGCAGTGCGCTGCTTCGTCGACGAGATACTGGTCGCACGCCTGCCGTCGGTGTTTCACATCCGCGCGCAGATGTCGATCCGCGGTACCGAGCTCAAGGTGCCACTGGAGTTCGTGCGGGTGCAGCCATACGTCACGCCGAAGATCGAGCTCACGAACGAGCGCCAGGAACAGGTCGACGTGCGCGTGCTGCCGGTGATCTTCCGCTTCCGCAAGCAGGACGCGCCGGTGTATCCAGGCGAGGACGTGGACGTCTATATCGGGCAGCAATAGCACCGTGCCACCCATGAAGCCGCCCGCCCTGCCTGAGCTGCGATGGCTGCGCCCCGGTGCGGGTGGTGCCGTGCTGGCGGCGATGCTGGCGGCCTGCGCCGTGGGTCCGGATTTCAGGCGGCCGACGGCACCGGAAGCACAGCGGTACACCCAGGCGCCGCTCGCCGCGGCGAGCGGCACCGCGACCGGCAGTGCGGCGGCCAGCGGTGCGCAGATTGGCGCGCAGCGCTTCGATGTCGACCTCAGCCTGCCAGCCGACTGGTGGCGGCTGTTCCGCTCCCCGGAACTGGACGCGCTGGTGCAGCAGTCGTTCGCGCACAATCCGACCCTGCAGGCTGCACGCAACAGCCTGCTGGCGAGCCAGGACCTGCTGCGTGCCGGCTATGGCGTGTTCCTGCCGCACCTCGACGCCGGCGTGGCGGCTACCCGGGAGCGTACCGCCCCCCAGCTGCAGGGCCTGCAGGCCAGCGGCTCGGTCTTCAATCTGGTGACCCTGAGCGGCGCGATCAGCTACGGCCTGGACGTCTTCGGCGGGGAACGCCGCACGGTCGAGGGGCTGCGTGCCGCGGCCGACGACCGGCGTTATGCGCTCGAGGCCGCCTACCTGACGCTCTCCGCCACGGTCGTGAACACGGCGATCGCGCGGGCGGCGTACCACGCCGAGATTCTCGCGACCACGCAGATCATCGCGCTCGAGCAGCAGGAACTCGATGCCACCGAGGCAAGAGTGAGCGCGGGCACGGAGCCTTTCAGCAGCGTACTCGCACTGCGCGGTCTGATCGCTGCCGGCGGGGCCGCGCTCGCACCCCTGCAACAGAGCCAGGATCGGGCCGGGGACCTGCTCGCGGCGCTTGAAGGCGTCATTCCGGAGCACGCGATGCTGCCCGACATCGATCTGGCCGCGCTGAACCTGCCGCAGGACCTGCCACTGAGCCTGCCCTCAGACCTGGTGCGCCAGCGCCCCGACATCCTGTCGGCCGAGGCGCAGCTGCACGAAGCCAGTGCCAGTATCGGAGTCGCGACCGCCGCGATGTTTCCGAGCATCAGCCTGAGCGGCGACTACGGGGCCGCGGCCCGGAATTTTGGCGGCCTGTCGGCATCCGGCGCGCGCTTCTGGAGCATCGGGCCCTCGGCGACCGTGCCGCTGTTCCAGGGCGGCAGTCTATGGTTCCGCAGGCGCGCTGCCATCGACGCGTTCCAGCAGTCGCTGGGCAATTACCGCCAGACGGTGCTCGACGCGTTCCAACAGGTCGCGGACACGCTCCAGGCACTGCAGCACGATGCCGAGGCGCTCCAGGCGCAATCCGATGCCCAGCGCGCCGCCGGTCAGGCGCTCGAACTGCTACGGGCGAATTACCAGGCCGGACTCGCGGCCAGCGTCGACGTCCTGGTCGCGGACGTCCAGTACCAGCAGTCGCGCCTCGGCTACCTGCAGGCACTGGCGCAGCGCTACCAGGACACCGTGGCGCTCTACGCCGCATTGGGAGGCGGGTGGTGGCAGGCTGCCGACCGAGACGTGCCGCGGCCGGTGCCATGAAGCTCAAGTACGACGGCATCCTGCGGATCGGCTACAAGCTGCTGGTCAACGACGCGGCCAAATTCACCGCGCTGCTGATCGGCATCACCTTCGCCGTGTTCCTGATGACGCAGATGACCTCGATGTTTGCCGGGATCCTGAATCGCGCCTATTCGACCGTCACCAACATCGGTGCCAGCATGTGGATCATGGATCCGGCGGTGAATACTTCCACCACCTCGATTCCGATGCCGAACTACCTCGAGGACGCGGTACGCAGCATGGACGGCGTCAGCTTCGCAGTGCCGCTGTACCTCGGCGGCGGACAGGTCAAGCTGGCCGACGGAGGATACCAGTCCGTGGTGGTCATCGGCCTGGACGACAGCAGCCTGTTCGGACGGCCGCAACTCGAACAGGGCAACATCCAGGATATCTACGCCGACGATGGCTTCATCGTCGTGGACGATGCGGAATACTCGAAGCTTGCCAGTCCGAAGATCGGCGCGACCTTCGAGCTCAACAACCATCGCATCAAGATCGTGGGCGTCGCGAGCGTGGCGGCCAATGGGCTGAACGGCGTTCCTACCCTGTACACGACCTATAACCGCGCCCTGCAGTACCTGCCGCAGACGCATTTCACGCTGTCGTTCCTGCTGGTGCAGGCCAAGGACGACGCGGCCATTCCGGGAATCAAGCAGCAGGTCGCGAGGCTCGGATACGTCGCGTTGACCAAGGACGAGTTCAACCAGCACATCGCCGGCTTCTACACCTACAAGACCGGCATCGGCACCAACATCCTGATGATGACGGTCATCAGCTTCATCGTCGGGCTGTCGATCTCGGGCCAGACCTTCTATACCTTCATCCTGGAAAATCTGGACAAGTTCGGCGCCCTCAAGGCGATCGGTGCCAGGAATCGCGAACTGGTCTACATGATCCTGTTCATGACGACTTTCACCTCGCTGATCGGCTATGGGCTGGGAATCGGACTCGTCACCATCCTGATATCGATCGCGCACGCCTACCTGCCGTTCTACGCCGCCATCACGACGTTCTGGAATCTCGGACTCGCGTTCGCGATGGTCGTGCTGATCGCGGGCGTATCGAGCTACATCGCCATACGCCGGGTACTGCAGATCGAGCCGTTCGACATCTTCCGGGGATAGTGCCGGCAGTCGCCGCCGTCAACCGGCCGCGAGCGCCGCATCGACGATGCCCTGCGCCTCGGACACGATCGCGTCGAGGTGCGTCTGATCGCGGAAGCTTTCGGCATAGATCTTGTAGATGTCCTCGGTGCCGGAAGGGCGCGCCGCAAACCAGCCATGCGCGGCGATGACCTTGATGCCGCCGATCGGCGCGTCGTTGCCGGGAGCGCGATCGAGCACCCGCTCGATCGACTCGCCGGCGAGCATCGTCGTGCGCAACCGGGCCGGCGACAGTTTCGCGAGCCCGCGCTTCTGGGCCGGCGTGGCCGGCGCGTCGACGCGCACCGAGAGCGGTGCGCCGAACTGGCGAGTGAGTTCGACGTAGCGCGCACCGGGATCCCGGCCGGTGCGCGCCAGGATCTCGGCGGACAGCAGTGCGGGTACTAGACCGTCCTTGTCGGTCGTCCAGACGGTGCCGTCGAGCCGGCTGCACGTGGCGCCCGCGCTCTCCTCGCCGACGAACGACAGCTTGCCGTCCTGCAGGCCTTCGACGAACCATTTGAAGCCGACCGGCACTTCGTAGACACCGCGGCCGAGGTGCGCCGCGACCCGATCGATCATCGAACTGCTCACGATGGTCTTGCCGACCCCGGCGGCGACGTTCCATCCCGGGCGATGCCGAAACAGGTAGTCGATCATCACGCCCAGATAGTGATTGGTCGGCAGCAGGCCGGCCGAGCGCGTCACGATGCCGTGCCGGTCGTGATCGGTGTCGCAGGCGAACGCGATGTCATAGCGATCCTTCAACGCGATCAGGTGATGCATCGCATACGCCGAGGAAGGATCCATGCGTATGCGGCCATCCCAGTCCAGGCTCATGAACTGGAAAGTCGGGTCGACCTGCTCGCTGATCACGCTCAGGTTCAGGTGATAACGCTCCGCGATCCGCGCCCAGTAGTGCACGCCCGCGCCGCCGAGCGGGTCCACCCCCATGTGGATACCGGCGCTGCGGATGGTCTCGAGGTCGAGTACGTTGGCAAGGTCGGCGACGTAGGCCCCGAGGAAATCGTGCTCCTGCGTGCCGGGAGCGAGCCGTGCCCGCTCGTAGGGCATGCGCCGCACGCCGGCGAGGCGGGCCTCCAGCAGCGCGTTGGCCCGCGCCTGGATGCCGCCGGTGACGTCGGTGTCCGCCGGGCCGCCGTGCGGCGGATTGTATTTGTAGCCGCCGCTGTCGGGAGGATTGTGCGACGGGGTCAGCACGATGCCGTCGGCCAGCCCGGAACTGCGGCCGCGGTTCCAGCACAGGATGGCATGCGACAGTGCGGGGGTCGGCGTGTATTCACCGCCGGCGGCGAGCAGGGTCGTGACGCCGTTCGCGGCGAGCACTTCGAGCGTACTGCGCAGCGCGACACCCGAGAGTGCGTGCGTGTCCAGCCCCAGGAACAGCGGACCGGTGATCCCGGCCTGTGCCCGGTATTCGCATACCGCCTGGCTGATCGCGAGCACGTGCCATTCGTTGAAGCTGCCGTCCAGCGAGCAGCCGCGATGCCCGGAGGTACCGAACGCGACGCGCTGCGCCGGGATCGACGGGTCCGGCCGCAGGTCCGTGTACGCGGCCAGCAGCGCCGGTACGTCCAGCGGAGTGACATTGGTTGCCGGCTTTCCCGCCAGCGGACTGATCGTGGCGCTCATGGTACCCGCCCCATGTTAAGGTGCTGATTGGATCACGTAGTCTAGCAGCCCGCGCCATCGGCGCTGGCGTACTGCGCACCGACACAGGAACCCGGCATCGATGGCGACCGCATGGTCTGGTGGGGCATCCCTTCACTACGACGTGGCCGGGCCCGACGACGCGCCGGCGCTACTGCTGCTGCACTCGCTCGGCGCGGACATGACGATGTGGGACCCGCAGCGGCAGCCATGGTGCAGGAACTTCCGGGTCATTCGCTACGAGGCGCGTGGTCATGGCAGTTCGGCGCCGGCCGCCATGCCCGAGCTCACGATCGACATGCTGGCGCAGGATGCACTCGCCGTGCTCGACGCCGCGCAGGTACCAGTGGCCCATTGGTGCGGAATCTCGATGGGCGGGATGGTCGCGATGCAGGTGGCCGCGCAGAATCCGCAGCGCGTGGCGCGACTGGTGCTGGCGAACACCAGCGCCCACATGCCTCCGGCCTCGATGTGGCAGTCCCGCATGGATGCGGTGCGCCGCGATGGCATCGCGGCGCTGGTGCCGGCAATACTGGAGCGATGGTTCACGTCGTATTTCCGTGCGGCGGCGCCCGAGCAGGTCGAGACCGTGCGCGCGATGCTGCTGCGGGTCGATCCGGCGAGCTATGCGGCGGCATGCGCCGCCATTCGCGACCTGGACCTGCGTCCCGAGCTGCCGCGCATCGCGGCGCCGACGCTGGTCGTCGGCGCGGATCAGGATCCCTCGACGCCGCTGCCGCATTCCGAGGTGTTGTGCGCGGGGATCGCGGAGGCGACCTTCGTGCAGCTGCACGCGGCCCACCTGTCCAGCATCGAGGCGCCGGACGCCTTCGAGGCGGCGGTCACGGGGTTCCTGGCCAAACGCTGACCTGCGCGGGGTTGCTACAGGTAAGGCAGCATGAGCCGTGCAGCACCGTCGCGCAGGCGCACCGCCAGCCGGCGCTGCTGCAGCTGCTCGAGTCGGAGCGCGCGGGCATCGGGCGGGCGCATCAGTGCGCCGATCGCGCGCGCCAGCACCGCGTCATAGACCTCGACATCGAGTTCGAAATTCAGCCGGAAGCTGCGCGTATCCCAGTTCGAGCTGCCGACCAGGCTCCAGCGCTCGTCGATCGTCATCAGCTTGGAATGATGGAACGGCGCCGGACGCTCCCAGATGCTGCAGCCGGCTGCCAGCAGCGGCTCGAGCGCGGCCTGTGCAGCCCAGTCGACGGTCGGGTGGTTGCTGTGTGCCGGCAGCACGATCTCGACCGCGACGCCGCGGAAGGCCGCGAGCGTGAGGGCGGTGATCAGCCGCTCGTCGGGCAGGAAATAGGGCGTCATGATCCGGACCTGCGAGCGCGCGCAGCCGATCGCCTCGATCACCAGGTATTCGATCTTGTGCAGGTCTTCGTCGGGACCCGAGGTCACGACGCGAGCCGTTGCGTCGCCGCGCGGCATCCCGGAGCCAGGCGGCGGCCCCCAGGCATCCCCCGTCAGCGATTCCGCCGTGGCGAAGCGCCAGTCGTCCGCGAACACTTCGGCGAGCTGCGCGACCACGGGACCCTCGATCCGGAAATGCGTGTCGAACACCGGCTCCGGCGGACGCGCACCGGTCAGGTTCTCGTCGCCGATGTTCAGCCCACCGATGAAGCCCACGGTGCCGTCCACGACCAGCAGCTTCTTGTGGTTGCGCAGATTCAGGAATGGCATCCGCCACGGCAGCGGTGAGTGCAGGAAGCGCGCGGCGGGTACCCGCACGGCGCGCAGTCGCTCCCATGCCGCGGCACGCAGATAGCCGCCACCGTAGCCATCGATCAGGACCCGGACCTCGACACCGCGCGCACGGGCGCGCGCGAGTGCGTCAATGAACGCGCCTCCGGCACCATCGGCGCGGAAGATGTAGCTCGCGAGCGCGACACTGCGCCGGGCCGTGTCGATCGCGGCGAGCATCGCCGGATAGCCCTCATCGCCGTTGCCCAGGATCCCGATTGCATTGTGGTGTTCCACACAGCGTTGCGTGATGCGCTGGGCCGTGAGCTCGAGCGCGGCCAGGTAGTCGGTACGGGCAGGTGCTGGCAGTACCCGGGCAATGCTCGGCGCGGCGCGGGCGGCGCGCAGCGTCCGGGCCCGGCGACGTACCCGGTTGATGCCGAGCAGCAGGTACAGCAGGCTGCCGAGCACCGGGGCGAGCCAGGCGAGGCCGACCCAGCCGATCGCGGTGGCGGGCTCACGCTTGTACAGCAGCACATGGATGCTGACCCCGAGGGCCAGCGCGACGTGCAGCAGCGTCAACAGGCCGGCTGCGCTGGCATGCAGCAGCGCACTCATGCCTCAGGCATCCCCGCTACCGAGCGCCTCCTGCTCCAGCTCGTGCACGAACTGGCGCACGTCGTCCGGAGTGCACACCCTCCCATCGACCATCGCGCGCAGCAGTCCGCTCAGGTGTACGCGCAGCGCGAAGGCCAGCACCGGCACCGAGTAGCGTTCGAGTCCGTCCACGAACGTGTCGATCGCATCGATGCATTCCTCGATCGTACCGTCTTCATCAGAGTGCGACTTGGTGGCCATGCAAGCTCCGCGATTGTTGAGCGCACACAATACACTGAAGCCGGAACGCGCGGCAGCAGGAGTGCGGGTCCAGACGGTCTGCTGTGCGCCGCGCCGCGCCATGCCGCGTCGCCCTGCCACAGCCGTGCGTCGGGCGAGAATCTGCAACATCGCCGCCGATTCCCCATCCCGATCGATGGCAACGCCTGCCTAGAATCCCCGCCGGAGTCGAGATCACCAACTACATCGGGATGAGGAGCATGGGAATGAACAGTTTTACGATGACGGCGATCGGAAATCTCGCGAAGAATCCGGAGCTCGTCGCCAAGGACCAGACCGTCTACTCGCGATTCTGCCTCATCGGCAACGATTACGCCGGACGGGACGAGGAAGGAGGCGCCAGGGAAGTGGTCACCAGCCTGTGGTTCGTAGCCTTCGGAGCCATTGGCGAAGCTATTGCCAGGAATGCCAGAAAGGGCGATCAGCTGATCGTCGATGCGCGCATCCGCGCCAACAACTGGATCGATCCGCAGGGGGAGAAGCAGTACGACTACTCCATCATCGTGGAAGGCTTCCGGTTCGGAGCACCGGGAAAGCTCAAGCGGGAGGAGCTCGAGTCACGCCGGGAAGAGGGCGACGGGCGGGAATCCGTCCAGTCGGCGGCCTGATATGCAGACCAGTATGACCCGAGGCTGGGCCGGCGGTGGCGCCGGCCGATCCGAGACTGACCGGAGGAAGGCGGTGTACGCGCGCCACGAGTGTCCGGGCTTCGTGGTGACCTCGATCTTGATCGGATGCCTGCTGATGCTCGGGCCGCAGCTCGTGCTGGCGCAGGCCTCGCCGTTCATGACCGGGGCCACCGCCCTGCAGACCAACATTCTTGCATGGCTGACGCCGGTCGCCGTCATCCTCGTAATGGCTCTCGGCGCGATGGCGATGGCAAACCGAATGTCGTGGGGCTGGTGTCTCGGCGCGATACTCGGGATCGCCATCGCATTCGGAGCACCGCAGATCGTGACCTGGGTGCGCGGCATGTTCGGAGTCTGAGCGCCGATGGCTACGCGAAACGGCGGAGTGCGCGCCGAGCCACTGTTTGTCGGTGTAACGCGACCTCCGATGCGCTGGGGCGTCACCTATTCAGCGATCCTCGCCAACATGATCATCACGATGGAGGCCTTCCTGCTCTCCAGGAATCTTCTGATGCTGCTTTGGTGCCTGCCGATTCACGGCATCTGCGCACTGATGTGCGCCAGGGATCCGCGTTATTTCGACCTTGCGCTGCTGTGGGGAAAGATGCGAATTCCGGCCTTGCTTGCAAACCTGGCCTATTGGCGGGCCAGCAGCTACAGCCCCCTGGCAGGGTCGCACGCCGATGCGCGCGGACGCCGCGGGCGGTGCGGATCTGATCCTGGAATATGGGCCGAGTCATGACGGCCGCATCAGTGCGCACCGCGGCGCTCAGGCGTGAACTCTCTGCGGCGGAACACATTCCCTTTTCCGCCCAGGTGAGCGAAAGCGTCGTGCGCACTTCGCTGTGCGACTACATACAGGTGTTTCGCCTGCAGGGTCTCGGGTTTGAAACAGCTGATGACGAACAGCTCAATGGGTGGCACGAGCGGTTGAATATCCTATGGCGAAATATCGCAAGTCCCAATGTCGCCCTGTGGACGCATGTGCTGCGCCGACGCGACCCCACGCTGGCGCCGGTCGCGGGCGGAAGCGGGTTCGCTGCGAGGCTGCACGACAGGTACCGCGGCGGGCTTGCGGCACAGGCACTCATGATCAATGAGATCTATCTGAGCATAGTCTACCGACCGAATCCGGGCGTTGCCATGGGAGTGCTGGATCGCATTCTGGGGCGCGCACGACTCGGTGGCGCCGAGAGCGAGATGCGCGGTGTCCTGGAGGCGTGCGACAAGCTGGCGCAGATGGTGTGCGCATCCCTGTCCCGCTACGAGTTGACGAGTCTGGGCAC
>CAWIQV010000037.1:0-6161 GCA_963838275.1 uncultured Gammaproteobacteria bacterium
CTCCGGCAGTGCGCCTGCGGCGGGGGTTGCGGCGACCGGTGCTGCCCCGGGTGTCGCGTAGGGTGCCGCGGCGGTACCGCCACCGAGCAGATCCTCGAGCGTGCCACCAACCGCCGCCGATGGCAGAGGCATCGGCGGTGCGATCGGTGCTGCAGGCGCCATCGGCATGGGCGCCGCCATCGGTATGGGCGGGGGCATGGGCAATGGCGGCGGGACCGGTGCCGCTGCCGGCATCGGTGCCGGTGCGGCCGCCTCGGCCAGGATCTGCACCAGCACCTCGAAGTCGCCGATGAACAGGCGGTCGCCGTCGTTGAGCAACTGCAGCTGCCCGCGCGGGATCACGGCCTGCGGCGCATTGAGCCCGGTGCCATTGGTACTCACGTCCTCGACGTAGAAACGCGAATCGACGCAGCGCACGACGGCGTGCCGGCTCGATACCAGGCGTTCGGTGTCGGGCAGGATCCAGTCGTTGCCTTCGATGCGACCGATCGTGCCGCCGCGCGCATCGAATACCTTGTAGCTCGCCGCGCCGAGCGAAGGACCCTGCGCACTGATCACGCTCAGGGCTAGGAGCACGTGGCACCGCCCTGCGCCATGGCGGGTACCTCGGCGCGCAGCGTGTTGGCGACGCGCGCTGCCGGGGCCTCAGGCGAGCCTTCGAACATCAGCACCAGCGCCGGAGCCGCGCTCTCGATGCGCACGCCGGCCGCCTCGCGCAGCCGTTCGGCTGCGAACTCCGGCGAGGATTCCTCGAGCGCCGAGACCAGCTGACCCCAGGACAGCGACGCGTAGGTCGCATCGGCACACAGCAGGTAGCGGTCCTGCAGCGGCGTGGCGGCGACGCGCGCGACCTTCAGCTGCTGCGACTGATCCTCGCGGTCGTCAGCGTCGGTGGGCTGCAGCAGATCGAGCAGCGATCCGCCTTCCAGCGGCGCTTCAGGCAGGGCGTCGGCGACGAGCCGCTCGAGCTTGCGGGCACGCAGGCGGAATACCGATCCGCCACCGGACCACAGGAATACGTGCCCGCCGCCCTGGGGCAGGCAGGCGGCCAGGTGGATCGCTCCTTCCTGCGGCGCGCGCAGCAACGCGCCGAGGCCGTCGATCAGTCCGTCGTCGGCCTCGGGGGACCACTGGCGCAGCAGTGCGCCGACGCGCCCGAGCTGGTCATTCACGCGCGCGTCGGTGTCCCCGGCGATCGCAGCGACGGCGAGCGCCGCCCCGGGTGCCGCGCCGGCCATCACGGCATGCTGCCAGCGGCTCGGCGGTGCCTCCGCGACCAGGCTGCTCAGCAGTCCGGACGACGGCGGCGACAGCGCCGACGCGCGCGGGGTGAACGCGGCGGTTGCGGCGACCGGCGGTGCCGCGGCGGGTGCTGGCGGTGCGGCAGCCGTCGCAGCGGACAGCGACGTCGTCGTCACCCGCGGCACACGCAGCCACTCGGCCCACAGCAAGGGCGCCGGCAGCCCGCGGCTCGCGTACAGCGTCGGTTCCGCGGTCGTGGATTCACACCAGAAAGCCGCCAGCGGTGGCGCAAAGCGCGCGAGCTGCGCCGCGCACATCCCATTGAGCGCTGCCCCGAAGCCGCCGGGCGCCAGCGGCAGCCGGAACGCACCGTGCGCGCGCAGGTACTGCGCGCAGGCGTCCAGGTCCGCGGCCGCGGCGAAGCTCAGCGCGGTCGCCTCCAGCACACCCGCGAGGGACGCGACCTCGGCATCGAAGTGATCGGCCGCGAGCTGCCCGCCGACGCCGTCGGCTGCCAGCGCTTCCGCTGCCGCGAACCACGCCTCCGCGGCCGTCGCGGTCTCGAGTGCGCCACGCTCGCCGGGCAGCGCGCACGCGATGGTCATCGGAAACTGCCGGCCGACGCGATCGCTGCCGGCCATCCACACGCCGATCACGGCCTGCGGCCCGCAGGCGCCGGCCTCGAGCGCAAAGCGCCACGGGGCAGCGCTCTGGTAGTACTGCGTCCACGACGCGCCGAGCTGCGCGCGCGCCGCGGTCATGCCCTGCTGCAGCCACAGGTCCCAGGGCGTCAGGAAATCGCTGCCGAGCCGCCGGGTCAGGAAATCCCCGAGTACCGGCAGCTTGCCGAAGAAGCCCACCTGCAGCGCGCTGCTCATCGGGGCCCTCATCCGCAGCGGAACTTCAGCAGCTCGACGCGCGCGAACGGATTGCGGATGCTGGCCGCGTCCAGGATGATCCGCGCGCTCTTGCCGCCCGCCGTGAAGCTGATCTGGTAGCGCACATCCGACTGGGGTTGCAGCTGACTGCGTCCGAGCAGCCGGAACCACGCCCACGGTCCCTGGAACGCGAGGTTGGCACCGACGTCGGTGCCCGATTCGAAGCTCACCGAGCCCTGCCCGCCCGGTGCGCCCGGCCAGCTCATCGCGACCGCGCGCGAGGGGCCATGGCGGTACTCGAAGATCTGGCCGTCGAGGTTCAGCACGAAACGCGTGACGTCCTGGTCGAGGTAATCGGGCGTCAGCGTGAAGTGCAGTTCGGGCTGCTGGCTGCCAGCCTTGAAGAAGGTATCGCGGATCAGCGCCGCGGCCTGGAAGCGCTCCAGCGCCCCCGGGATCGCGGCGGCCGAGCCGGCGCCCTCGCGCCAGCGCCACGGCGTGCTGGAGGTATCCACCAGCGGCTCGAGCGTGCTGTGGAAGAAGCCGTCATAGACGCCGCCGTAGCCGAACAGCCGGCCGAAGTCGGCGAGCGGCACGTCGACCGCGCTGGTGGGTTCGAACGGATAGCGGCCCTGCACGACCTCGCGGCAGGCACTGACCACCTGCTGCTCGTAGCGGCGACCGAGCTCGCTCTTGGCCTGGTCGGTCACGACGGTCGCGGTGCGCTGGCCCATCTGTCCGACCAGATCGCCGATCGCGGGCGGCAGCAGCGAGGCCTCGGTACCGAGCTGGCGGAACACGTCGGCCTGGCTCGCGTTGGCCAGATCGCCGACCGAGCCGGCGCCACCCTGCGCTGCCCGGTCGAGCTGCTGCTGCGCCGAGCCCAGCGCCGCCAGCAGCCGGTCGATCGGCGCCGCGCCCGCGGACGTATCGACCAGCTTGTGGTACGCGTCGAAATGCGCCGTCACCCTGGCGCCGGGCTGGTCCGCCGGATCGGTAGAGGGCTGCGCGCCGCCGAACAGCTGCGACAGGCGTGCGGCCCCGGAGGCCAGCGCGCCGGCGGCGGCCTCGGCCTTGGCCAGCGCCGGATTGTCGTCCTTCTTGAGCAGGTTGGTCTGCCTGTCGACCAGCTGGTAGAAACCCTTGAGCGGCGAGGCCGGACTCGCCAGCAGCAGCAGCAGGTCGGCGAGGTCGCGGCTGCCGCTGGTCGGGCGCACGCGCACGTCGGCCAGCACCGCATCCCAGGCGCGGATGTAGTCCGCCTCGTACAGCGCGTTGACCTGGTCGGTCATGCCCGACATCTGCGCCAGCGACGGCGCCGCATCGCCGAGTACCCAGCGGTCGTCGGCGAACTGCTTGACGAGCTCGAGCCGTCCGGTGCGCTGGTATTCGTCGAATACGGGCTTGGTGTAGAGCGCAGGCAGCGGATCGGACAGCGCGGCGCCGCTGCGGCGCACGAACACCTTGTCGCTGCCGAGCCCTGCGGCCACGTCCAGGTGCAGTGCGCGCTTGGTGTCACTCGCGTAGCCGAGCTTGAGCCGGCTGTACATCAGCAACGGCAGCGACGCGGCGCGCAGCGATTCGCGCACGCGCGCGACCAGGTCGGCATCCGCCGTCAGCGGGTGCAGGCGCGCCGGCTCCTGCAGCAGTGCCGTGAAATGCTGCTGCAGCTGCGAGCGCACGCTCGGCTGCGTCGGGTACAGCCGCTGCCATTCGATGCTCGCGAGGTAGTCGATCTGGTCCGCATCCAGGTGCTTCGGGTCGGCCAGCATCAGGTAGGCCTTCAGCAGCTCGTACAGCCGCTCCGGGTCGGCGCTGGCATTGACCAGTTCCGCGCGCAGCTGATCGCCGAGCGCCGGCAGCAGCGAGCCGCTGAGCTCGCGCACGTAGGCGTCGCGCGCCGCTTCGCCGACCGAGCGTCCCTGGTACAGGCCCCAGCCCATGCTCCACGGATGGTGCTCGCGGTACTGCTCGGCCGTGTCGACCACATCGCGCAGCGCACCCAGGCGGGGCAGCGTATCGGCGAGCCCGGTGGCCGTCACGGCGACCGGCGGCGCCGGGGTCTGCTGGTAGACCTGCACGCTCGCGGCCACCTGGTCGAGGTAGGCGCGGTTCGCGAAATCGCTGCGGAACAGCGCCACGAGACCGAGCACCACCAGCAGCGCGCACGCGACGTAGCCGCCGTACTGCAGCGCCAGCAGCCGCAGCTCCAGGCGGCGATTGACGCCGGCCAGTCCGGCCTCCGGGATGATCACGTCCTTGAGCAGCCGTTCGATGAAGTAGGCCCGGCCGGCCGCGGTCGGCGCCGCGACCGACTGCGCGTCGATGCCGAAGGTGCGCGCGATCGCGCCCATCATCCGGTCGATCGGCGTGGATTCCTGGGTGCCGCTGGTGAAGTACACGCCGCGCAGCAGCACCGGTGTGTCGTAACCGGTCGACGTGAACGTGTCGCTGACGAACCCGGCCAGCGCGCCCTTGAGCGCCGCGAACTGCTGCGGAAAGGCCAGCATCGCGGCGCGCCGGCGCGGATCGCGCTCCTCCTCGAGGCGCGTGAACAGACCCGCCTGCAGCCGCGCGACCAGCGCATCGAACGCGCGGACCGAAGGCCGCCGGTCCGCCGCCCTCCTCGCTGGCCTCGATCGGAAAGCTCGTGCCCCAGACCTGCGCGCGGCCGTCCTGCGCCAGGTCGTCGAAGTACTCGCTGAAGCCCGCGATCAGGTCGCACTTGGTGATCAGCAGGTAGACCGGCAGGCGGATGCGCAGGTGCCGGTTGAGCTCATCGATGCGGCGCGCGCACCGCCGCGACGTGCGCCAGCGCGGGCGCGCTCGTCGAGCAGCATCAGGTCCGACGCGCTCATCGCGACCAGCACGCCGTTGATCGGCCGGCGGCCGCGATAGCGGCGCAGCAGGCGCAGGAATTCGGCCCAGCCGGCGCTGTCCGCGACGGCGTCGGAGTCCTGGGTGGTGTAGCGGCCGGCGGTGTCGAGCAGCACCGCCTCGTCCGTGAACCACCAGTCGCAGTTGCGCGTGCCGCCGACGCCGCGCAGCGCGCCGGCGCCGAACTTCTGCGAGAGCGGGAAGTGCAGGCCGGAATTCACCAGCGCCGTGGTCTTGCCCGAACCCGGCGGGCCGATGATCACGTACCACGGCAGGTCGTACAGTCCGCCCTTGCCACGCCTGCGACTTGCGCAGCGCCTCCATCGCCTCGGTGAAGCGCTCGCGCAGCGCACGGCTGTCCTGGGATTCCCCGGCCGCGCCGCGGCCGGCGACCGCAGGCGCATCGGCCTGCGCCGACACCGCACCGGCGAATTCCTTGTTGGCGCGCTGCGCGCGCACCGAGCGGAACAGCAGCCACAGGCCCCACACCAGCACCAGCAGCAGCACGCCGATGAGCCGGCCCACCAGCGAGTCGAACGGCCGCGCATCGGCGAACGCGACATAGGGTCCGAGGAACCACAGGATCAGGCAGGCGAGCAGCAGCACGACCAGCGACAGGAACCATTTCTGCTTCAGGACTGCGAACATCGCGCGCGCCTCAGGAACGGAGCCACTGGATGATCTCGACACGCCGGTTGCGTGCCCGGTTTTCCGGACGGTCGGGCGGCAGGAAACGCGGCTGGTCGGAACCGCGGCCGACGGCTTCCAGGCGACCGGGACTGTCGAGCTGGGCGCGCAGCAGCGCCAGCACCGAGAGCGCGCGGGCGCGCGAGAGATCGTTGTTGTTCGCGAAACTCAGCGAATGCACCGGCTGGTCATCGGTATGCCCGATCACGGTCACGCGCCCGGGCACCTTGTTCAGGGCGACACCGATCGCGGTGATCACCGGTACGTAGCGCGCCGTCAGGGAGGCGCTGCCGGAGGCGAACAGATCCGCGGCCGGCAGCGTCACCGTGGTGCGGTCGCCGAGCTCCTCGATCTGCACCGCTCCGGCCAGCTCCTGCGGCGCCAGCAGCGCCTTGAGCCGCGGCGCGTTGCTCGGGACGGCGTTGCCGGCGTACATCGGCTCGATGCCGATACCGGCCAGCGCGCCCATCACCGGCT
>CAWIQV010000038.1:0-10750 GCA_963838275.1 uncultured Gammaproteobacteria bacterium
AGGCGCTGCAGCGCGGCCTGTCGCGCCTCACGCCGGACGCCGAACGCATGGCGGCCGACCTCGAAGGCGCCCACGAGGTGCTCGGCGAGGCGATCCAGAGCGTGCTGCGCGCCGCCGGCGTACCGAACGGCTACGAGCTGCTGAAGGAGTTCACGCGCGGCCAGCAGGTCGATGCGGCCCGGCTGCGCGCGTTCGTCGCGACGCTGCCCCTCGGGTCGGCGGAGCGGGCGCGCCTGGCAGCGCTGCGACCGGCAGAATATGTCGGATTGGCCGCCCGTCTGGCCCGGAAGTACGCCGCCGAATAGTGCGGCGGGCGCCGCCGTCGCGGCGCAAGCGACCGTTTCGTTAGCGCCTTCACACTGCACCGCCGCGGAAACGTGATGCGCTTGGCACTCGCGGACCCGCCGGCTCTCTACCATCTGGGCGCGACCATTCACGGTCAGTACGGGGCACGCGGTGACAGCGACTAGGGAGAGCCGGGCGACCACATCGGCGCGCCTCTCGAGCTTCGGGCTCGAGGACGCTCCGCTGGCCGCGCAGATCGTCGCGGCCCAGCGTCCGGCCACCGACACCCTGCACGTGATCGGCACCCTCGAGGAGGTGCGCGGCGCGACCGAGACCGTGGCCGGCGGCGCGCAGCGGCTGATCTCGATCATGACCCCGGATCTCGAGCCGGAGATCTACGACCAGGGCGCGTTCCTCGAAATCATCAAGCGCTTCGTGCTCGGCCGCAGCTTTGCGAAGGTCCGGGTGCTGCTGCGCGACCAGGCGCGGCTGTCGAACGGCGCGAACCGCTTCATCGCGATGGCCTACCGGCTAACCAGCTATCTGGAGATCCGCGTGCGCGCCCCCCAGTATCGGGAACTCACCGCGGCCTACTGCATCGCCGATGACCGCGCCATGGTGTATCGCCTGCGTGCCGACCGGTTCGAGGGCATCGTCGGCTTCAACAATCCGCCGATGGCGCGCCAGTACCTGCAGGAGTTCGACGCGGTCTGGCAGGCCAGCGCTCCCGAGGAGCGCGAGGTGCGCATCGCCCGACGCTGATGGCGGCCGCGCCGCCGCGCGCCGCGCTATGCTTCGCCCCGCCATGATCTGGAAGCCTGACGTGACGGTCGCTGCGGTCACGGAGCGCGACGGCCGGTTCCTGCTGGTCGAGGAGCGCATCCGCGGACGCCTGGTGCTCAACCAGCCGGCCGGCCACCTCGAGGATGGCGAATCGCTGCTGCATGCGGTCGTGCGCGAAACCCTCGAGGAGACGGCCTGGGACTTCGAGCCGCAGTGGCTGCTCGGGGTCTACCTATGGCGCCGCAGGCCCGGCCAGACCACGCTGCGCTTCGCATTCATCGGCAGCGTCGGTCGCTTCGATCCCGGACGCACTCTCGATCCCCCGATCATCGCCACCCACTGGCTCACGCGCGAGGCGGTGGCCGCGCAGTCCGCACGCCTGCGCACCCCGCTGGTGCTGCGCTGTATCGACGACTATCTGCGCGGCTCCCGCTCGCCCCTCGCCGCCATCGCATAGAATGGGCCAATGCCTGCATCCGTGATCGTCGGCCTGTCCGGCGGCGTCGACTCGGCGGTCGCCGCGCTGCTGCTGCGCGAAGCCGGCCACGAGGTCCAGGGGCTGTACATGAGCAACTGGGAAGAGCAGGACGCGTACTGCACCAACGCGCAGGACTACCAGGACGCGCGCGCGGTGGCGCGCGAACTGGGCATCGTGCTGCACCGGGTGAGCTTCGCCGAGCAGTACCGCGCGCGCGTGTTCGCCGCCTTCCTCGAAGACTACCGTGCCGGGCGCACGCCCAACCCGGACGTGCTGTGCAACCGCGAGATCAAGTTCGGCCTGTGCCTGCGCTACGCGGCGCGCCTCGGCGCCCCGCTGTTCGCGACCGGCCACTATGCGCGGCGCGCCGACTGCGCCGACGGCCCGGCGCTGTTCCAGGCCCGCGATCCGGGCAAGGACCAGTCGTATTTCCTGCATGCGATCGAGCGCACCAGCCTGGCGCGGGTGCGCTTCCCGCTCGGCGAGCTGTGCAAGGACGAGGTGCGCGAGCGCGCACGGTGCGCCGGCTTGCCGGTGCACGACAAGCCGGACAGCACCGGCATCTGCTTCATCGGCGAGCGCCCGTTCGCGCAGTTCCTCGAGCGCTACCTGCCCGCCCGCGAAGGTCCGATCGAGACTCCGGACGGTCGGGTGCTCGCCCGCCACCGGGGCCTGCATTTCTACACGCTCGGGCAGCGCGCCGGCCTCCAGCTCGGCGGTACCCGCGGCTGCGCGGCCGAGCCCTGGTACGTGGCCGCGAAGGATCCGGCCCGCAATGCGCTCATCGTCGTGCAGCGCCACGCGCAGCACCGGTTCGAGGCGCGCCGCCTGCGGCTCGGAACGCTGCACTGGCTGTGCGCGGTGCGCGAGTCGCCGTTTCGGGCCGAGGTGCGGCTGCGCCACCGCCAGCCGCTGCAGCCGGCCTGGGTGCGACCCGGGAGCGATGGCGGCGCGGCGCTGGAGTTCGACGGCCCGCAGCGGGCGGCGACGCCCGGTCAGTATGCCGTGCTGTACGAACAGGGACGCTGCCTCGGCGGCGGCGTGATCATCGAGTCTCATATCGAGGATGGGGCGCGCCCTATATAATCGCCGCGCGCTTCGGGAGGACCCATGACGGACAGTTTCAAGGCTCGCGGCACGCTCGTATCGGGCGCCACCTCGTACCAGATCTGGCAGCTGTCCGCACTCGGCCGCGAGCGCGTCGCTCGCCTGCCCTATGCGCTGAAGATCCTGCTGGAGAACCTGCTGCGCTTCGAGGACGGGGTCAACGTCACGCGCGCCGACATCGAAGCGCTGCTGAACTGGGACCCGAAGGCGGCGCCGTCGCACGAGATCTCCTTCACGCCGGCGCGCGTGATCATGCAGGACTTCACCGGGGTGCCCGCGGTCGTCGACCTGGCGGCGATGCGCGAGGCGATGGTCCGGCTCGGCGGCGACCCGGACGAGATCAATCCGCTGGCGCCGGCCGAACTGGTGGTGGATCACTCCGTGCAGGTGGACTCCTACGGCTCGGCGCAGTCGCTGGCCGAGAACAACCGCATCGAATTCGAGCGCAACGGCGAGCGCTACGCGTTCCTGCGCTGGGGGCAGTCGGCGTTCCGCAATTTCAAGGTGGTGCCGCCGAACACCGGCATCGTGCACCAGGTGAACCTCGAATACCTCGGCCGCGTCGTGTTCGAGCAGCAGGCCGGCGCCGAGCGCCAGGCCTATCCGGACACCGTGGTCGGCACCGACTCGCACACCACGATGATCAACGGCTTAGGGGTGCTCGGCTGGGGCGTGGGCGGCATCGAGGCGGAGGCGGCGATGCTGGGCCAGCCGGTCACGATGCTGATCCCGCAGGTGGTCGGGCTTCCAGCTCAAGGGCGCGCTGCCCGCCGGCGCGACTGCGACCGATCTGGTGCTGACCGTGACCGAGATGCTGCGCAAGAAGGGTGTCGTCGACAAGTTCGTCGAGTTCTTCGGCGACGGGCTCGCGAACCTGCCGCTGGCCGACCGCGCGACCATCAGCAACATGTCGCCGGAGTTCGGCAGCACCTGCGCGATCTTCCCGATCGACGAGGAGACGCTGCGCTACCTGCGCGCTTTCCGGCCGCCCGCCGGAGCAGGTGCGGCTGGTCGAGGACTACGCGCGCGCCCAGGGCCTGTGGCGCGCCAATGGCGCACGCGGCCGCCGACTACACCGCGGTGCTCGAGCTCGACCTCGCGAGCGTGGAGCCGAGCCTCGCGGGTCCGAGCCGGCCGCAGGATCGCGTGCCGTTGCGCAGCGCACAGAGCACCTATCGCACGCACCATGCGCGCCTCGCCGCGGAGCGGCGCACGCGCCAGCCCGCCGCGACCGGCTCCGTTCCAGTAGTGCTCGACGGCAGGTCCTTCGAGCTGCGCGACGGCGCGGTGCTGATCGCCGCGATCACCAGCTGTACCAACACCTCCAATCCCTACGTGCTGGTGGCCGCCGGCCTGCTGGCACGCAACGCGCAGCGCCGCGGACTGGCGGCCCGCCCGTGGGTCAAGACCAGCCTCGCGCCCGGATCGCGCGTGGTCACCGAGTACCTGCAGCAGGCCGGGCTGCTCGAGCCGCTCGCGAGCGTCGGCTTCAACCTGGTCGGCTACGGCTGCACGACCTGCATCGGCAATTCCGGGCCGCTCAAGCCGGAATCTGTCGGCGGCGGTCAAGGCCGGTGACCTGATCGGCTGCTCGGTGCTGTCCGGGCAATCGCAACTTCGAGGGCCGCGTGCACCCCGACGTCAAGATGAATTTCCTGGCCTCCCCGCCGCTGGTGGTCGCCTATGCACTGGCCGGCACGCTCGACCTCGACCTGAACCACGAGCCGCTCGGTACCGGCAGCGACGGCCGGCCGGTGTACCTGCGCGAGCTGTGGCCCGCGCCGGCCGAAGTCGCCGAGTACGTGCAGCAGAACATCACGGCCGAAATGTTCCGGCGCAGCTACGGCAGCGTGTTCGGCGGCGACGAGCGCTGGCAGGCCATCGTGGTGCCCGCGGGCAAACTGTACTCGTGGGATCCGAAGTCGACCTATGTGAAGAACCCGCCGTACTTCGATGGCATGGGCATGGAGCCGGCGCGCATCGGTGCGATCCGCGACGCGCGCGTGCTGGCGCTGCTCGGAGATTCGGTGACCACCGACCACATTTCTCCGGCCGGCAACATCGCACGCGGCACCCCGGCCGCGCGCTACCTGATGGAACAGGGCGTCGCAGCCGGTCGACTTCAACCAGTACGGCGCGCGGCGCGGCAACCACGAAGTCATGATGCGCGGCACGTTCGCGAACATCCGCCTGCGCAACCAGCTGGCTCCGGGCACCGAGGGCGGCGTCACGCAGCACCTGCCCGACGGCGAGCCGATGAGCATCTACGACGCCGCGATGCGCTATCAGTCCGAAAAGACCCCGCTGCTGATCATCGCCGGCAAGGAATACGGCACCGGTTCGTCGCGCGACTGGGCCGCCAAGGGCACGATGCTGCTCGGGGTGCGCGCCGTCATCGCCCAGAGCTTCGAGCGCATCCACCGTTCGAACCTGATCGGCATGGGCGTGCTGCCGCTGCAGTTCGAGGACGGTGCGAGCGCCGCCTCGCTCGGGCTCACGGGCCGCGAATCCTACGAGATCACCGGCTTCGACGGCCCCGATGCGCGTCGCGCGAGCGTGACCGCGCGCGGCGCGGATGGACGCGCGGTGCAGTTCCACGTGCGCGTGCGCATCGATACGCCGAAGGAGCGCGAATACTTCCGCCACGGCGGCATCCTGCACTACGTCGCTGCGCCAGCTCGCGGCGGGCTCGCGCGCCGCTTGAGCTCCGGCACGCTCGCGGTCTTCGACCTCGACGGCACGATCACGCGCCACGACACGCTGCTGCCGTACCTGGCCGGCTACCTGCTGCGCCATCCGTGGCGCCTGCCGCGACTGCCGCTGATCCTGCCGCCGCTGGTGCGCTACCCGTTCGGGCGCGATCGCGGCGCCCTCAAGGGCGCGGTGATCCACGCCGCGCTGGGCGGCCTGGCACGCGCGCACCTCGCGGCCTGGAGCGCACGCTTCGTGCCGCACCTGCTGCGCTCCGGCCTGTACCGCGAGGCGCTCGACGCGATCGCGCAGCACCGCGCGCACGGCGACCGGCTGGTGCTGATGTCGGCGAGCACCGAGCTGTACGTGCCGCTGATCGCGCAGGCGCTGGGCTTCGACGAGAGCGTGTGCACGCGGCTGGTATGGCGGGACGACGGCCGGCTCGACGGCCACCTGGCCACTCCGAACTGCCGCGGCGAGGAGAAGCGGCGCTGCCTGGCGGCCCTGGTGGCGCGCGACGCGCCCGCGCGCGTGGTGGCCTACGGCAACGCCGGCTCCGATCTGCCGCACCTGCGCCTGGCGAGCCAGGGCTTCCTCGTGAACGCGCCGGCGCGACTGCTGCGCGGCGGCGGCGGAACCGTCCAGGCATTGCGCTGGTCCAACCGCGCATGAGTGATCTCGGCGCCGGGCGCACTCCCGCCTGTGACAGCGGGGGCCACGCGCGCCATAATGCCTGGCGATCGCCACTGTCTCGCGATCGCCCATGCCGAGCCGTCGCACGGCACCGCCACCCCGGGGAACGCCCATGCTGATACGCAATGCCGACGACATACCGGGCTCCGAAATCACGCCGGAATCCCGCTTCCTGGAGCGCCGCGCCGTGCTGCGGGGCGCACTGGCCGCCGGCCTGATCGGCGCCGCGTGGCCGCAGTCCCGCGCCGCCGAGCTGCCCGCGGGGACCGGGACCGCGATCACCCCCGCACCGGCCCGTAACGCCGGGTTCTCGGTCGCCGAGACGCCCAACAGCTATGAGGACATCACGCACTACAACAATTACTACGAGTTCGGGACCGACAAGACCGATCCGGCCGCCAACGCCGGCGCGTTCCGGACCCGTCCGTGGAGCGTCACGATCGCCGGCGAGGCCGAGAAGACCGGCAACTTCACGATCGAGGACCTGCTCAAGCCGCACCCGCTCGAGGAGCGCGTGTACCGCTTCCGCTGCGTCGAGGCGTGGTCGATGGTCATTCCGTGGCTCGGCTTTCCGATGGCCGACCTGCTCAAGCGCTTCAATCCGACGTCGAAGGCCAAGTACGTCGAATTCACCAGCGTGTTCGACCCGAAACAGATGCCGGGACAGCGCGAAGACCTGCTGCCGTGGCCCTACGTCGAGGGGCTGCGCATCGATGAGGCGATGCATCCGCTCGCGTTCGTCGTCGTCGGGGTGTACGGACGCACGCTGCCGAACCAGAACGGCGCGCCGCTGCGCACGATGGCACCGTGGAAGTACGGCTTCAAGAACGGCAAGGCGATCGTCAAGATCCGCTTCACCGAGACCCAGCCGCGCAACACCTGGAACGTCGCGAACGCGCACGAATACGGCTTCTATGGCAACGTGAACCCGATGGTCGATCACCCGCGCTGGAGCCAGGCCACGGAGCGGCGCATCGGCGGCAGCTTCTTCAGCGGCTCACGCCAGAAGACGCTGATGTTCAACGGCTATGCCGATCAGGTCGCGAGCCTCTACCAGGGCATGGACCTGCGCAAGTACTACTGACGCCGACTCGAGCTGCGTGGCAAATTCCCTGACGGCGGTCGACCGGCGCTACCGCTACCTCTACAAGCCGCTGCTGTTCGCGCTGTGCCTGATTCCGTTCCTCGGCTGCGCCGGCGGCATCCTCGCGCAGAGCGGTTGGCCGCGCGTGCCGGGCTATGCGCTCGGTGCCGATCCGGTGCGCTTCGTGCTGGACGAGTTCGGCCGTACCGCGCTGCGGATGCTGCTGCTGACGCTCGCGGTGACGCCGCTGCGGCACTGGACCGGCAACGCGCAGCTGCTGCGCGTGCGGCGCATGCTCGGGCTGTTCGCGTTCTTCTACGCGCTGATGCATTTCTGCGTCTACGTGGGCCCGTTCCAGTCCCTGAGCTGGAGCCTGATCGCACAGGACATCGTCAAGCGTCCGTACATCACGATCGGCTTCGCGGCGCTGCTGCTGCTGGTGCCACTGGCGCTCACCTCGACCCATGGCATGATGCGCCGGCTCGGCCGGCGCTGGCAGCAGCTGCACCGCCTGATCTACCCGGTCGCCCTGCTCGTGCTGCTGCACTTCTGGAAGATGCTCAAGAGCGACTACCGCGAGCCGCTGGTCTATGCGGTGATCCTCGCGCTGCTGCTCGGCGCGCGGCTGTGGCGTCGCCACCGGCGCGCGCGAGCGGCTACATCGACGTCCGCACCTCCCACAGCTCCGGAAAGAACCTGAGCCGCAGCGCCTTGGCCAGGTAGGAGACGCCGGCGGTACCCCCGGTGCCGGGCTTGTAGCCGATGATGCGCTCGACCGTCTTCATGTGCTGGAAGCGCCAGACCTGGAAGCGGTGATCGAGCTCCACCAGCCGCTCGGCCAGTTCGTACAGGTCCCAGTCCTGCTCGGCGTTGTGGTACACGCCGAGCCAGGCCGCGGTGACCTGCTTGGAAGGCTCGTAGGGCTGCGTGAAATCGCGCACCAGCAGCTCGGCGGGCACGCCGTAGCCGCGCTGCGAGAGCAGCCGCAGCACCTCGTCGTACAGGCTCGGGGCCGCCAGCGCGCGCGCCAGTGCGGCGTACGCCGGCTCGTCGTGGCGGTGCACTTCGATCATCGCCGCGTGCTTGTTGCCGAGCGTGAACTCGAGCAGCCGGTACTGCGCGGACTGGAACCCCGAGGAGCGCCCGAGCGCATTGCGGAACGCGGAGTAGTCCGACGGCGTCATCGTCGAGAGCACGTCCCAGACTGTCAGCAGCTGCGCCTGCACGCGCCCGATCCGCTCGAGCAGCTTGAACGACGGATCGAGCTGGTCGCGGCGCACGCACTGGATCACGCTCGAGAGCTCGTGCAGCATCAGGCGCATCCAGAGCTCGGAGGCCTGGTGCACGATGATGAACAGCATCTCGTCGTGTGCGCCCGAGAGCGGCTTCTGGGCCTCGAGCAGCAGGTCGAGCCGCAGGTATTCGGCGTAGGACAGCGATCCGCCGAGGTCCCAGTGCACGTCCTCGTCGGACAGGTCGACGCGGCTGGCGCCGCCCGCGCCCGGATCGGCCGGCGCCTCGCTCACCGGAACATCCAGGCCGGCACGAAGCGCCAGCCCTGCACCAGCTCGCGGTCGAGCGCGCGCCAGTCCGGCTCGTGGCGCGCAACCTCGTCCCAGAAGCGCGCCGAGTGATTCATGTGCCGCAGGTGCGAGAGCTCGTGCACCATCAGGTAGCGCACCACCTGCGGCGCCTGGAACAGCAGGCAGGCATTCAGGCTGATCGTGCCATGGCGCGAGCAGCTGCCCCAGCGCGTGCGCTGGCAGCGGATCTGCAGCGCCCCGGGTGCGACGCCCAGAGCCGCGCCGAGCGCGCGCAGCGGCTGCTCGAACCGGCGGCGTGCGTGCTGCACCAGCCAGTCGCGCAGCGCGCGGCGCAGCCGCTCGTCATCGCCAAGCTCGCCGCGCAGCAGCAGTACCTGGTCCGGCTGCTCGCTGATATGCACGCGTCCGGGACCGCCGCGGCTCTCGCAGACCCAGGTCTCGCCGATGGCACGCAGCGACAGTTCCGGCGGCGGCAGCGGCCACGGCGCCGGGCGCGCCGCGCGGCGCCGCTGGCGCTCGATCCATTCCCGGTGCTGGCTCACGAACGCGCTGACGCGCTGTGGCGGCGTGCGCGGCGGCACGACGATCTCGACACCGCCGTGGCGGAACACGCGCACGCTCAGGCGGCGTGCCCGCGGGCTCTGGCGCACCGTCCAGCCATCGCCGGACACGTCGGCGCGCGAGTCCCACAGTTCCAGTTGCCGCAGCATGCGGCAGGATCATATCAGGCCCGCAGCGGCCGCATTACAGTAGCGCCATGGCATGGATCGACATCGGCGCGAACCTGACGCACGAGAGCTTCGAGCCCGACCGCAGCGCGGTGCTCGAGCGCGCGCGCCATGCCGGCGTGGTCCAGATCGTGGTCACCGGCGCGACGCCCGACAGCAGCCTGGCGGCGGCCGCGCTCGCACGTGCGTGGCCGGGACGCCTGTTCGCGACCGCCGGCGTGCATCCGCACCACGCGGCGCAATGCGTCGAATCCGACCTGCCGGTGCTGCGCGCGCTGCTCGCCAATGACGAGGTGGTGGCGGTCGGCGAATGTGGCCTGGACTACTACCGTGACTACGCACCGCGCGCCGCACAGCGCCGCGTGTTCGCCTGGCAGCTCGCGCTGGCCGCCGAATCCGGCAAGCCGCTGTTCCTGCACCAGCGGGCCGCGCACGCGGACTTCCTCGCGATGCTGCGCGAACATCGCCCGGCCGTGCGCGCCGCGGTCGCGCACTGCTTCACGGACGGCGCCGCCGAGCTCGAGGACTACCTCGCGCTCGGCCTGGCGATCGGCATCACCGGCTGGTTCTGCGACGAGCGGCGCGGCGCGCACCTGCAGGGGTTGGTGGGCCGGATTCCCGCCGGCCGGCTGATGCTCGAGACCGACGCGCCGTACCTGCTGCCCCGGGACCTGCGGCCGCGGCCGGCGTCGCGACGCAACGAGCCGGCCTGGCTGCCGCATATCGGGGCCGCCGTGGCACACGCTCGCGGCGAGAGCGCGCAGCAGTGCGCGGCGCATACCAGCGCCTGCGCGCGCGCCTTCTTCGGCCTGCCGGAACCCTGAAGCCGCCGCCGGCGGCGTCAGACCGCGGGCTTCGGTGCCGCGAGCCGGCTCGGTGCCACCGACTTGCCGATCAGGTTCCAGGTCGGCATCCACCGATCGAGCAGCGGGCGGATCGACTCCGGCGCGGTATTCGGGAATTCCGCCGGCAGTGACTCGAGCATCAGCGTATGGCGTGGCAGTCCCTTCGGAAAATGCCCCCGCGCCGTGAACACGATGCGGCCCTCGACCGGCAGGTCCGGTGCGAGCGCGCGCACTGCGGCGATGCGATCGTACAGCCCGGTCTGCGGATTCACGAACGTGAAGCGGTGCGCGCGCTGCATCACGGTCCATTCGCTCATCTGGTCCCCACCGAAGATGTTGCCCGCGACGTCGCGCAGGTCGATCACGACCACGCCGCGCGCCGTCAGCAGCAGGAAATCCACGTGCAACGCGCTGCCCTGGCCGTCGGGCACCAGCACGTCGCGCAGGTATTCGACCCCGCAGCGGGTCACGGCCGCGGCGCGCGCCGCGCGCGCGCGCCGGCGCCGGTCCCA
>CAWIQV010000039.1:0-39755 GCA_963838275.1 uncultured Gammaproteobacteria bacterium
CCGTGTCGTGATGCAGGTCAAGGACATCGAAGTCCCCCATGGAGTCGCGTTCTCGCCGGACGGCACGCGCGCCTATATCAGCTGCGAGGCCGAAAATACGCTGTGGGCCACCGATACCCGCACCGGGAAGCTGCTGGCCAAGGCCTCGTTGAGCGGTCATCCGAACAACGTCGCGGTGTCGAAGGATGGCCGCCGGGTGTTCGTCGCGATCGTGAGCGCGCCGGGGGCGGTCGAGGTCGTCGACACGACCTCGATGCAGAGCATCCGGCGCATCGCCGTGAAGGGCGGTGTGCACAATCCCTACGTCACGCCGGACGGCAGGTACGTCGTTGCGGGTTCCATCGTCGGCAGGATCCTGACGGTCATCGACGCGCAGACCCTGGAGCCGGTCTGGGAGCTGCCGTTCGATCTCGGGGTGCGCCCGATGGCCTTCGAGAAGGCGGCCGACGGTTCGACGAGCCGGATCTTCGTGCAGCTCTCCGGTTTCAACGGCTTCGCGGTGGTGGACTTCAAGACGCACCGGATAGTGGACCGCATCAGGCTGCCCGATGAGCCCGCCGGAGGCACCGCCGAAGGAGGCGCGCCTTCGCACGGCATCGGCGTCGCACCCGATGGCAAGACGCTGTGGGTCAACAGCTCGATCGCGAATGCGGTGTTCGTCTATTCGCTGCCCGACCTGAAGGTGCAGGGCTATGCGCGCACGGGAGAGGTACCGGACTGGCTGACCTTCACGCCGGACGGTTCCAGGCTCTACGTCGCCAATTCCGGCGCGAATTCGGTGTCGGTCATCGACACGTCCACCCGCACGCAGGTGGCTGTCATTCCGGTGGGCGAAGTCCCCAAGCGCAACGGCACGGTCGCGATCCCCTGAGTACTCCCGGGCAGCACGGCCGGGACGCCGTCGACGGGACTATTTCGCGCTGCGGACCCAATCCGCCAGGGTGCGCCAATCCGGATCCTGTTGCGATGCGAATTGCCGTCCACCACTGTGGAAGCGGTCGCCACCGGCAGCGGCCGCCAGTGGATGCAGCAGCAGCCGGCTCGATGCCGGATCACCGGGCGTGACCAGCCGGGAGACGGTCTCGAAATTGCGCCGTGACTGCTCTGCGGTCCAGGTGCTGCTGCCGGGCGGCAAGGGCTCCAGATGCAGCGCATTCGTGCTGCCCGCGTGGCACACGACACAGCGCGCATGTCCGGCACGCTTCTTCAGGAACAGCGGTTCGACGCGCGTGGTGTAGTACGCGAAATCGAGTGCGGGGGCCGCCGTCGGTGGCGCGGCATACGAAGCGGCAGGCTGCAGCAGAAGCAGCAGTAGCGGCAGAAGCCGTCGCGACGCGTGGTTCATGTGCGCCACCCCTATGCCAGCATGCGATTGGCAGCATGCGATCCGCTCATCGTAGCAAATCCGGCCAGGCAAAGCCGGCTAGAAGGAATCGAAACGCAGTTCGATGCCAACCGAATCGACCTTCTTGTAATAGTTCGCCAGGCTGCTCATGTAGCCGTGTTGTCCCCACACGACCACGGGCAGTGACGCCAGGTGCAGTCCGAGTTCCGCGCGCAGGGTGCTGTAGGCGAACGGCGTCTGGTAGCCCGTGGTGTACTTGAGGAACAGGTTCGGCCTCAGACCCAGATCGTTCACCGGAAAGTCGATCGCGGAAGTCGGCCACCCGAAGGCCGCCGAAATGCCGTCGACGGCCTTGCGGGGCTTGCCCTGCGGATTGGCCTCCCAGGAATGGTATTCATCCTCGGCGCCCTGCAGCAGGCCGTTGGGCAGGAAATATTTTCCTTCCAGGGTCATCGACACATCGGGACTGCCGAAATTCTTCTTCCACGCCACGTCGAGATAGTCCCAGCCGCGGTGAATGAAATTGTCCGCAAAGTCGGGATCCGGCGCGCTCACGAGTTCCTGCTGGTACTGCTGCTGCGTATGGATCAGCTGTCCGTTCGATTCGTGCGCATAGCCGACGTTGACGAATTCCGCGTATTCCGATCGGCTGCCGTCCGGACTGGTGATGAGCGCATCCCGGGCCAGGATGCGCAGCAGCAGCGCCGGATTGTAGGTCTTGCCGATGACCGGCGATCCGGGCCGGGTGCCCCAGTAGAAGCCGAAGCGCGTGGTCATCGCGAGGAACGGCCGTACTCTGGGCAGGATGTAGTCGGGTGCAATGCGAATCTTGAGGGACAGGTTCACGTCGATGAAGCCGACATCGTCGCTGTCCTGGGTGTAGCCGCCGGTCGTCGGCTCGTAGGGTTGCAGCAGCGGCTCGGTCAGTGCCGCACGGGTGGCGCTGCCGGTCGTCGGGGAGGTTATCGAACCCTGGTCCACGGCCACGGCGATCGCGGGCAGCAGCAGCAGCGTGGCGATGCAGGGGCCTTTGCGCATGGTGCAGCTACCGTAGCGCAACGCAGCGGCGGGGGATACGCTCGAGTGCCGGCCCGCTCCGCGCGCGCGCGAGACGGACTGGTGCCCGGATCACGGTGCGGGGAACAGGACCATGAAGGAATACGGCAGGATTGCCCTCGTCGGCAGCGCGCTCGGGCTGTGGGGGTTCGCCAGTGCCTGGGCCCAGCCAGCCATGCCCACGGCTCCGTCGGCCGGGCCGGTCGGGCCCATCGCGGACCCCGCAGCACTGTGGAGCATGCCGGTGCCCACCGTCTTCACTTCGAAGATCGGCTTCCTCACGCAGGAGCAGGCTCCGGGAGCCACGTATCCGCGGGTGATCCAACTGAGGGCTTACGCCGCCGGAGTCGGCCAGTTGCTCGCCACCTTCAGCCAGCGCGAACGGCCACTGCCTTTGTTCCGCAGCACGGATGGCGGGGACACGTGGCAGCGCTTCGCCGAGATCCCGATGCTGCGTGGCGAGCCGGCACTGTTCGAGCTGCCCGTGAAGATCGGAGAGTTCCCCGCAGGAACGATCATGGCCGCAGGCGACGGGGCCCCGGGTCCCGATCCCGGCCAGCGCACGCTCGATGTGGCGTACAGCCGCGATGGCGGCAGGACCTGGGCTTACCTGAGCACCATCGCCACCGGCGGAGTCGGACGTTACGACCCGTCGGACCGGGCCGGGCTGCTGCGCGACCAGCATCCGGTCTTCGAGCCGTATCTGTACATGGATGCCACGGGTCATCTGGTCGCGTATTTTTCGGACGAGCGCGCCAAGCAGGAGGGCTACAGCCAGCTGCTGGATCACGAGATCTCGCCGGATGGCGGCCGGACCTGGGGACCGCCGGTCTATGATGCGGCGATACCGGATGGCCTGACGCGCCCCGGGATGGCCATCGTCATCCGCGATGGACAGGGCAGGTACTACATGAGCTACGAGGAAGTCAGCATGCCTGGCTATCCGCTCGAACCGCGCACCAATCCGGTCCACTTCCGCACGTCGCGCGACGGCGACGATTGGGGGGATCCGGCGGGTTTCGGCACCCTGATCCAGGATCGCTGGCGGCAGTTTCCCAACGGCACGCCATTCATCGCCTGGTCGCCATGGGGTGGAGCGAACGGCACGCTGCTGGTCACGGGCCGTTCGGTCGTGCGCGACAACCTTGGAAGGGTCGGCAACGGCATGTTCATCAATCGCGACGGCGGCACGGGCCTGTGGACCCTGATCGAGACACCGATCGACTACAACATCGACATCGACGGCTACAGCCAGACCATGATTCCGCTCGGCGACGGCAGGGAGATCCTGCAGCTGGTCACGGTCAACAACCGGGTCGAATATGCGCGCTTCCAGCTGCCGGCGACGCTGCCAACCTACGGCTTTCCGTGGGATCAGGGACCGGCGAGCGGTCCGCGCTAGCGTCCGAGGCCGGATGCAGGCCATCGCAAATCTTCGACACCGCAAATAAATTTTCGCAATGGCGAAATAAAATCCTTGACGCTGGCGGAGCCCTCTTGCACATTGGGCGCACGGCCTCGCGCTACCCCTGTCGGTCGTGTTCCATTTTCCCGGTGGGCGGCAGGCGGCGGTCGCGTACTCAAGGAGGCTCCAGCATGAATCAGCGATCCCGCTACGTCATCCGGCCCTACGAGCAGGAGTCCTACAGCCCTGCCAATCACACCGGCACCACCAACTATCGTCTGGTGGGACCCGGGACCAACGGCTCGAGGTACCTGGAAATCTCGCTCGGCGAAATCGAGCGCAACGAAGGCGCAGTCCCGCACGCGCACCCGGACATGGAGCAGGCGGTCTATGTCATCGAGGGGGAGGCGATCGCCGGCATCGATGGCGTCGATGAACACATCAGGACCGGTGACCTGCTCTACTATCCGCCGCGGGTGTTTCACTCCATCCGGGTCCTGAGCGAGAAGATCCGGCTGCTGGTCATCTATTCGCCGCCGTTCGAAGGCGCGGCGGAGAAGATCATCTTCGAGTAGCCATGTCGAAGATCGTCGAACGTACCCTGGATTGCTTCGAACTGTTCGCGGATCAGCGGCGGCCGCTGTCGCTGAGCGAGATCTCCAGGCTGCTCGGCATTCCCCCCTCGAGCTGCCACGACGTGCTGCGCGCGCTGCGGGAGCGCGGCTACCTGTACGAGCTCACGCCGCGGGGTGGTTTCTATCCCACGCTGCGCCTGCACGACATCGCCAGGACCGTCGCCGAACACGATCCCGTGCTGCTGCGCGCCGAAGTGATCCTGAAGTCGCTGCGCGACGCGCTCGATGAGTCGGTACTGCTCGCCAAGGTGCACGGCCTGCAGGCAACGTACCTGCTGTCCTTCGAATCCGGCCAGCCGCTGCGCATGAGCATCCAGGTCGGCAGCAACATCCGCAGCCTGTACGCGACCTCCGCGGGCAAGGCGCTGCTCGGCAGCCTGGACGAACGCGCCCTGCGCGCCTACCTGAAGACCGCGGTGCTGAAGCGCCATACGCCGTACACGGTCGCCTCGCGCAATGCCTTGCGCGAGCAGCTCGAGGCAGGACGGAAGCTCGGCTACTACGTGAATCGCCAGGAGAGCATCGAAGGTGTCACGACGCTGTCGGCGCCCTTCAGGTGGCGCGATTCGCTGTTCCTCGTGACCGTAGCGGGCCCGGCGGCGCGGATCGATCCCAGGATCGAGTGGATTGCGCAGCTGCTGCTCGATGTCTGCCGGCGGCTCGAGATGCAGCCGGACCCGTCCCGTTGAGCGGATGCGCCACTGCTGCAACGGCGCTGCGTGAGGGCTGCAACGTAGCGCGTTGGTCGAGCCGGCGAATTTACCGTCGCGAGTGCAAGGGATAGACTGACGCGTCGCATGACAAGAAGAGAGCGGGGACCATCATGACACGCATGACGGGCACGGCGCTGCTGGGCCTCGCCGTACTGCTGTCGCTGAATGCAGCGGCCGCCCGGGCCGAGGATGCGGGCAGCGTGATCCGGCGCGCGCAGCGCGCGATGGGCGATGTGCGATCGATACGCTATGCCGGTACCGGCCACCTGGGCGCCGTCGGGATGAACTGGAATCCCACCGCGCCGTGGCACACCACCGCGATGCAGAGCTACGTGCGGACCATCGACTACCCGAGCGGATCCTCGACCGAGGAGATCACGCGCACGCAGGAGAATCCGCCGATGATGGGCGGTGAAGCGCCATTCGTCGACGTGATTCACGAGGGCCGGCGCGTCAGCGGGAAGTACGCGTGGAACCAGCCGGCCAACGCCAATCCACCGCTGCCTCCGGACGTGGCACGGGCCGTGCCCGCGACCGCTGCCGAGCGCGCGCTGCAGATCTGGCTCACGCCGCACGGGTTCCTGAAGGCGGCGGCGGACCACCACGCGACGGCGGAGGCGGGGCAGGACGCGGACGGAAAGGTCACGATCCTCACGTTCCAATCCGGCGCGAACACCATCGTCGGTACCGTCGATGCCCGCAACCTGGTGAGCCGGGTGAAGACCTGGATCCCGAACCCGGTGCTCGGCGACATGCCGGTCGAGAAGACCTATTCCGGGTACCAGGACTTCCACGGGCTGAAGTTTCCGACGCATATCCTCGAAACGCAGGGGGGCTTCCCGACCCTCGATCTGGCGGTGACCAGCGTGCAGCGCGACGTGGACGGGGCCGCGCTGCAGGTGCCCGAGGCGGTGCTGCATGCGACGATACCGCCCGAAGTCGTCAAGCCGGAAAAGCTCGCCGATGGCGTCTGGCTGATGCACGGCGGGGCCAGCAGCGTGCTGATCGAATTCAGGGATTTCGTGGCCGTCGTGGATGCGCCGACCGACGAGACCCGCTCGCTCGCGGTGATCGCGGCCGTCCGGCAGCTGGTTCCGGACAAGCCGATCCGCTACGTGATCAATACGCACCACCACTTCGACCACTCGGGGGGGCTTCGCACCTACGTGGCCGAGGGTGCCACGGTCATCACCCATGAAGGCAACCGGGCCTTCTACGAGTGGGCATGGAAGCAGCCCCGTACGCTGGAGCCGGACCGGCTGGCGCAGCATCCGCGTGACCCGAGCTTCATCACGTACACGAGCAAGTACGTGCTGAGCGACGGTACCCGCTCGATCGAGGTGCACCGGACCATCGGGGACCTGCACGACGAGTTCCTGTCGTTCGTGTGGCTGCCGAAGGAGAAGCTGCTGGTCGAGGTGGATGATCTGTCCGACCGCTACATCACGCCGCTGTCGCTGGCGTTGTGGAACAACCTGTACGGTAACCTGCAGCGCCTGAATCTGGACGTGCAGACGATCGCGCCGCTCCACGGCAACATCATCTCGATGACCGAGTGGCTGCAGCTGCTCCGCGACAGCACCGAGCGCTGAGCTCAGCCGCCGTTGAGGTAGTCGTTGGTGTACGCCCGCGCGAGGTCGATCCGCGCGGTGCGCACGTTCTCGAGTGAAGCGCCGAGCACTCTGTACATGAGCTCCGCGCTGCCCGGCTGGATCGCGCCGTCGGGCGAGAGCATCTGCTGGAAGTCACGGATGGTCTGCAGGTCCGCCTCGGCATCCGGCAGGCGCTGCTCCTCGCGCATGCTCGCCCGGATCTCCTCCGCGGAGTGTGTCGCCATCCATTGCATGCCGCGCCTTACCGCGCGTACGAAGCGGCGAGCGGTATCGGGGTTGGACTGCAGCCAGCTTTGCTCGGCGATCAGCAGCGACCCCGGGTAGCTCGCAGCACCGAATACCTGCCGCGAGCCTTCGACGGTGCGGGTATCGGCGAGGATGCGCAGGCCGGGATGGGCCCGGAGCAGCACGTTGATCGCGCCGCCGACCACGATCGCCGCGTCGACCTGTCCGTGTTCGATGGCGTCCAGGGCGGGCCGGCCGACCCCGATAGCGACCGCGCTGATATCGGTGCCCTGCAATCCGTGCACGCCGAGCAGATAGTTCAGGAACAGCTGCGAGCCCGAGCCGAGACTGGACACGCCGACCCGATGCCCCCTCAGGTCCGAGATCCCGTGGATGTCCGCGGCCGCCGCAGGCGAGACCACCAGCATCGTGTTGATCCGGGAGTAGATCACCAGGAAGCCCTGGATCGATCGGCCTTCCGCCGCCATCTGTATCGGCGCCGTGGTTCCCAGCGCCACGTCGGTGCTGCCGTCCTGCAGCGCGTCGAGAGTCCTGGGCAGGCTCCGGATCTCCGTCAGCGAGACGTCCAGACCTTCCTCACGGTAGTAACCGAGTGTCTGCGCGAGCTGGACGGGCAGCAGCGTGATCGCATCGCTCGATACCGCGACCCGCACCCGCGCCGCGGCCGGCGCCGCGGCAGCAGGAGCAACGGCGGCAGCGGGAGTCGAGGTCGCGGCAGTCGAAGTAGCGGCAGTCCCGGCGCAGGCCAGCGCGGTTGCCACGAACGCGATTGCAAGGCGATGTCCGTGCATGCGCCGGCACTTTAGTCCAGTTCTAAATCGACCTCAAACCCGGGGGTCGAGGATTGTGCGCGGGCGCGCAGGTGCTCGTGTAAGATCGAACCATCGACTCGCGGGCAAGCCACCAAGAGGGCTCCCACAGTGGAGGGGAAACCAGATCTCATGCGCAATCTACTCCGTTCCCGGAACTTCCTGATCGGCGCCGGCTTCGCGGTCAGCCTCGCGGCGCTGGCGGCCTGCCAGGCCATGCTGCAGCACGACGGCACGACGGCCCAGGCGGCCCAGGGCCTGCAGGCTCCGCGATACGTCGTCGACCCGCTGTGGCCGAAGCCGCTGCCGAACCACTGGATCCTCGGTTCCACGATCGGCGTGTCCGTCGACGCTGACGACCATGTCTGGATCATCCATCGCGGCGCGCCGACGCTGAGCTCGCACGAGAAGCTGCTGGACAACAACCTTGGCGATTGCTGTACCGCCGCGCCTCCCGTCCTGGAGTTCGACCAGGCCGGCAACCTGCTGCGCCACTGGGGCGGACCCGGGCCGGGCTACGAATGGCCGGACTCGAACCACGGGATCTTCGTCGACTACAAGGGCAATGTCTGGATCGGCGGCAACGGCGGCCCGGACTCCCAGATCCTGAAATTCACGAAGGATGGCAAGTTCCTGCTGCAGGTCGGCAAGAAGGGCGCGCGCCGGGTCGCCGGGGCGGCCGCCGGCGGTGGCGAGGGAGCGGTGGCCGGTTTCAAGGGCGGCAGCACCGACCCGCTCAATTTCGGGCGCGTGGCCAAGATCTTCGTCGATCCGAAGGAGAACGAGGCCTACATCGCCGATGGCTACCTGAACCGGCGTGTCGCGGTGCTCGACGCCGATACCGGCGCGATGAAGCGCTTCTGGGGCGCCTATGGCCACGTACCGGACGACTCGCCGATGCCCCCGTACGATCCCTCGCAACCCCACGCGCAGCAGTTCCGCAATCCGGTGCACTGCGCCGACATGTCGGTCGACCGGCTGATCTATGTGTGCGATCGCGAGAATGACCGGCTGCAGGTGTTCACGCCCGCCGGCCAGTTCGTCAGGGAAGCCTACTACCACACCAATGCCAAGGAGAACGGATCGGTCTGGGACCTCGCCTTTTCCAGGGATCCGCAGCAGCGCTTCATCTTCATCGCCGACGGTGTGAACGACAAGGTGCGCATCATCGACCGGCAGACGCTGCAGGAACTGACCAACTTCGGCGACGGTGGGCGGCAGCCCGGCCAGTTCCAGTCCGTGCACAGCATCGCCATCGATCACGAGGGTAACCTGTATACGACCGAGACCTACGAGGGCAAGCGCGTGCAGCGCTTCCTGCTGAAGGGCATGGGGCCCGTGACCACGATGGACCAGGGCGTGCCCTGGCCCGCCGCGCATTGAGGTGCCGCATGATCGGTAACTTCCTGCGATCGCGCAATTTCCTGATCGGCGCCGGATTCGCGGTCAGCCTCGGGGCGCTGGCCGCGTGCCAGGCCATGCTGCAGCACGACGGTGCGGCCCAGGCCTCGCAGGGCCTGAAGGTCCCCCGCTATGTCGTCGATCCACTGTGGCCCAAGCCCTTGCCCAATCACTGGGTCCTGGGTTCGACGATCGGCGTGTCCGTGGACGCCGATGACCATATCTGGATCATCCATCGCGGCGCACCGACGCTCAGCATTCACGAGAAGCAGATCGACCTGAACAAGGGTGACTGCTGCACCGCTGCGCCGCCGGTGCTGGAATTCGACCAGGCCGGCAACCTGCTGCGGCACTGGGGCGGACCCGGGCCCGGCTACGAATGGCCGGACTCCAATCACGGGATATTCGTCGACTACAAGGGCAACGTGTGGATCGGTGCCAACGGTGGCGCCGACTCCGAAATCCTGAAGTTCACGAAGGACGGCAAATTCCTGCTGCAGGTCGGCAGGAAGGGCGTGCGTCGGGTGGCCGGGGCGGCCGCCGGCAGTGGCGAGGGCGCCGTGGCCGGCTTCAGGGGCGACAGTACCGACCTCGAGAATTTCGGGCGGGTCGCGAAGATCTTCGTGGATCCGAAGGAGAACGAGGCCTACATCGCCGACGGCTACCTGAACAAGCGGGTCGCGGTGCTGGATGCCGATACCGGCAAGATGAAGCGGTATTGGGGCGCCTATGGCCACAAGCCGGACGACGCGCCGGTGCCGGCCTACGATCCTTCACAGCCCCACGACCAGCAGTTCCGCAACCCGGTGCACTGTGCCGACATGTCGGTGGACCGGCTGATCTACGTGTGCGATCGCGAAAACGACCGGCTGCAGGTGTTCACGGCCGCCGGCCAGTTCGTCAAGGAAGCCTACTACCACACCAACACCGAGGGCGACGGTTCCGTCTGGGACGTTGCGTTCTCCCACGACCCGCAGCAGCAGTTCCTCTTCATCGCCGACGGCGTGAACGACAAGGTCCGCATCATCGATCGGCAGACGCTGCAGGAAGTGACCAACTTCGGTGATGGCGGCCGGCAGCCGGGTGAGTTCCACGCGGTGCACAGCATTGCGATCGACCACGAAGGCAACCTCTACACCACCGAAACCTACGAAGGCAAGCGCGTGCAGCGGTTCCTGCTCAAGGGCGTCGGTCCCGTGACGAAGATGGACCAGGGCGTACCCTGGCCCGCCGCCAACTGAACCTCATGGCCGTGCCGCGCTGGATCGGCGCGTTGCCGGCAGCGATGCGGTCGCTCGCGGCGCTGATGGTGCTGGCGGTGATGGCGTTGCCGGCCGTGCCGGCGCGCGCGCATGACATCCCGATCGACACCGTGGTGCGGATGTTCGTGAAGCCGCAGGGCCAGGTCCTGCGGGTGCTGGTGCGGATGCCGCTGAAGTCCATCACCGATGCGGAATATCCGCGCCGGGAGCGCGATTTCGTCGACCTGTCCAGGGTCGAGCCCTTCCTCGGGGATGCCGCCAAGCTCGCGCTGCTCGACAGCCTCGATATGTACGAGGACGGCAAGGTGCTGCCGGCACCCCGCATCGCCTCGACACGCATGTCGGTGGAATCCGATTCCTCCTTCCTGAGCTACGACACCGCGCTGGCGCATGTGCTCGGGCCGCGCCTGCCCGACAGCGAAACGCTGTACTGGGAGCAGGGAATCCTGGACGTGCTGTTCGAGTATCCGATCCGTTCCGAGCGCTCCTACTTCTCGATGCACGCGGCCTTCGACCGGCTGGCGCAGCACGAGGTCACGACGGTCCAGTTTCTGGCGCCGGGTGGGGTCACGCGCGCCTACGAACTCGAGGGCGATGCGGGCCTGGTGCCGCTCGATCCCAGCTGGGCGCACGCCGCCGCGCGCTTCGTCGTGATGGGATTCCGGCACATCCTGGACGGCACCGATCACCTGCTGTTCCTGCTGTGCCTGGTGATTCCATTCCGCCGGGTGCGGCCTCTGGTTCCGATCGTGACCGCATTCACCGTGGCCCATTCCATCACGCTGATCGCCTCGGCCTACCACTACGCCCCCGACGTGCTGTGGTTTCCGCCGCTGATCGAGACCCTGATCGCGGTTTCGATCTTCTACATGGCGCTCGAGAACATCGTCGTACTGCAGCCCCGGCACCGCTGGATCATCACTTTCTGCTTCGGGCTGGTGCATGGCTTCGGCTTCTCGTTCGGCCTGCAGCATTCCCTGCAGTTCGCCGGTTCGCACCTGCTGACCTCGCTGCTCTCGTTCAACGTCGGCGTGGAACTGGGGCAGCTGCTGGTGCTGTGCCTGTTCGTGCCGGCTCTCAACCTGCTGTTCCGCTACGCGGTGGCCGAGCGCATGGGAATCATCATCGTCTCGGGCATCGTGGCGCACCAGGCATGGCACTGGATGCTCGATCGCTTCAGCGTGCTCGAGCAGTTTCGCTGGCCCGGGATCTCCGCTGCCGGGGTGCTGGCCACGCTGCCGTGGCTGATCGCCGCACTGGTCATTGCCGCGCTGCTGTGGCTGACGTCGCTCCTGGTCCGGGCGTGGACGCAGTCGCGGGCGCGAAACGGGCGGACCGTGCGGGCCACTGCGACCAAGAGCTGGATCGGGGAGGGCGGATGAAGGCGGGCATGATGCAGGCGGGTGCGATCGCGCTGCTGTGCGTGGCGGGAGCGGTCGCGGCATCGAGCGCGGCGCCGGGTGAGGCCACGCCGGCGCTGCCGCCGCCGAGCTTCCACCATCTGCACCTCAACGTGGTGGACCCGGACGCGATGATCGCGTTCCTGAACCGGCAGTTTCCGAGTACTTCGCGCACCAGTTGGGGCGGGCAGCCGGCACTGGCCTCCCCGACCAACGTGCTGATCCTGTTCAACAGGGTGTCGGCGCCGCCGCCCTCGGACCCATCCACCACGGCGTTCTGGCACTTCGGCTGGCTGGTGCAGGACGAGCGCAGGAACCTCGCGCTGTACCAGTCGCGGCCGGAAGTGAAGCTGGCACCGCTCTATACCACCGACGCAGGCGGGTATGTCTATATCAGCAGCGACACGTGGCCGGGTACCGGCGGCGTGCTCGGATTGACCAGGGCGCAGATCCTCGATGCGAAGGCGCGAGGCGTCAAGCCGCTGGGCGGCGGCGGCTTTGCGTATATCCTCGGACCGGAAAACACGCTGATCGAATATGCCGGCGATGCGCCGTTCGAGCACTTCAATCACGTGCACATGTCCGAGCAGGATCCGTTCTGCGCGCAGCTCTGGTATCAGCGCCATCTCGAAGCGGCGATTCCGCCGCCCGCCAATGCGCCGACGGCACCGGCGGCGATCGCGCATACGGAGGCTGATTGCAAGGTGGCCCGGACGCCGGACCGGTCCTGGCCGGCCCTGACCCGTGAAGGCATGTACCGCGCGCCGGTGGCTGGGGTCCGTTTCGGTGATGTGGCGCTGATGTGGTACGCCCCGCAGATCGACCAGCCGCTGCTGCCGACGCGCGGACACCTGATGGACCATATCGGCTTGGGTGTCACCGATCTCGACGCCTGGGTCGCCAAGCTTCGGCGGGAAGGCGTCAGATTCCTGCGCCAGCCTTACCGCCTGGGCGCGACCCGGGCAGCGATGATCGAAGGCCCCAGCCGCGAAGCCATCGAACTGGTGGAAGTGAAATAGCGGTTCGCGCACCGCGGCGATTTCCGCGGTGCAGCATGCTAGATTAGTCGCCGGCATTCATCCGGAGCGGCGATGACGAACATCCATCTGATCGGCGGCGAGAAGGGCGGCGTGGGCAAGTCGCTGGTGGCGCGGCTGCTCGCGCAGTACATGATCGACAACCAGATCGCGTTCCTCGGCTTCGACACCGATCGGTCGCACGGCGCGCTGCTGCGGTTCTACGCCGGCTACGCGTCTCCGATCCTCATCGACAGCTATGACAGCATGGATGCGATCGTCGAGGCGGCATCCGACAACCCCGACCGCCGGGTGCTGGTCGATCTCGCGGCACAGACCCAGAACCGCCTCACGCAATGGATGGACGAATCGCAGCTGCTCGAGGTTGCGCCGGAACTGGGGCTCAACATCCGCTACTGGCACGTCATGGATGCCGGCAGGGACTCGGTCGACCTGCTCAAGCTGCTGCTGGACCGGCACGGCACGCGCCTGAACTACGTGCTGGTCCTGAACGAGGTCCGCGGCGATGATTTCCGGATCCTCGAGAGCTCGGGCGAGAAGCAGCGCGCGATGGCGATGGGCGCGTCGATCGTCCATCTCAAGCGCCTGCACGAAACCTCGATGATCAAGATCGACGCGAGCAGCTCCAGCTTCTGGGCGGCGGTCAACCGCAGCGACGCGGACACGAGTGGACTGCGGCTGATGGAGCGCCAGCGGGTCAAGCTGTGGCTCAAGAACGCCTTCGCGGAGATCGCCCGGCCGGGGATATGAAATTGCCCGGCCGGAGAGCGGACTCCGGCCAGTGAACGGACGCCGGCCGCAGAGCGGGATCACGGCTCGGGATTCCAGGGATTCGATGCGGCGTTGATCAGCGCGGCGCGTCTGAATTCACACCGACCGAGGACCTCTCCGCCGGCGTGCACCAGTCCGTGCGCTACGTCTGAAGCAGGACTCGTCCTCGACGCACTGTGATCTGGGCCGGATACCGGGGCCGATCGAACCGGTACAGTGACGCATCCAGTACCCGGAGCGTCACATGCAATGCCCGAAATGCGGTTACGTACGGCTGGCGACCGACGTGGCGCCCGAATGGCAATGCCCGTCCTGCCAGGTAGCCTACGTGAAGGCCAAGGCGCGAGCGGGTGATTCCGCCAGTTCGGGGGTCGCACCGCGCTCGCCGAGCGTGGCGCCGGCGGCACCAGCGGTGGTTGCCGGGGGGATCCGGACGAGGTGGCGCCGCTGGCCGCATCGGGTCAGAAGATCGTCATCTACAGCATCCTGCTCACGCTGGTGGTGCAATCGATGATCCAGGGCCATGTCGTGGCGCCGCTGATCGCCACGGTGATGGACTTCGGCGTGTCCGTGTACTCGCTGTTCGGGGTGCTGCGCATCTGCTCGGCGCTACGCAGAAGCCAGAACCAGAAGCTCGCGTTCATGGCGCTGACGTGCATTCCGCTGGTCAACGTGGTGGCCCTCGTTGCGCTCAGTGTCCAGGCAACGGCCTTGCTGCGCCGGGCGGGCTGGCGCGTAGGCTTGCTGGGGGCCCGGCCGTGATGCTCCAGTGGTCGCTGCTGCTCGCGATCCCGGGGTGCGCGGTCGCTTCGGCGCTGGTAGTCGGCGTCATCCACCGGAACGACGAGCTCGACGATGGCGCCCTGCTGCGGCGGTTCATCGCCATCGTCTTCATCGGCAACGTACTGCTCTATGCGACCGTCCAGAGGCCGAGCGTGCAGCTGCGCCTGCATCCGGAACTCCAGCTGCAGGCGGACATCGAAGCCGACCCCATCTACCAGGGCCTCGCCCACGTGGGGCCGGAATACGCTTCGCAATTTCTGGCGGTGCTGGTCGCCGAGCGGGCGACGAGCGCGACACTCCCGCAATCCCGGCTCCAGGCGCGCCCGCTGCTGTACGCGATCGCGACCAACCGTCTGGGCTTCGCCAGTCAGGTGACGCGTATTGCGTGGGGGCAGGCGACGGTGGACGCGCTGCGCGAGCTGCGGGCACGCAGTCCCGAGGAGTGCTACGCGGCGCTCTCCGGTCAGGCCCTGGACCGGGAGACGCTCGCCCACGGGTTCTCGGCGCAGAACACCGCGGCGTTCGACGCGGCGGCGGTCCAGGTGCTGCTCGATTCACCCGGAATCGAAACTCGGGGGAAGGGCGGGCGCCGTGAACGTTTCACTGCCGACCAACCCGTGGATTTCAATGCGACGATGGCCGAGTACCAGGGGATCCAGAACGAAGTCGCGCAGGGCTTCGGTCCCGACGTGGCCACGTTGCTGACCAGCAAGCGCTTCCCGCAGACCGTTCCGATGGCGGCCGATACGCTGTGCGCGGCGCGGATCCATCAGCTCGATGCGATATTGCAGCGGCCTCAGGCACAGGCAGCCCTGATGATCGATACGGCGTTGCGCTGAGCCGCGAGCCGGCGCGCGGGTTGCCGCCACCAGCGGGTAAGGGCCCCACGTACCGTGGCCGGCGAGCACAAAACAATATATTGATAAAATATAGACTTACGATATAAATGTAAGCCGCTTTATCGGCCGTTCGGGCATGGCCTCCAGGCCTGGTACCGCCGGCACGCCCATGCCGGCCATGTGGGCGACCGGGCGATCCCGGAGGGGCGAGCCGCGTAGCAGTCGCCGCTGGCGCAAATGCTGCGCATTGCCGGGTACGCTCGGGTACTGTGGCGCGGGGCTGCGGTCGGCAGCCGGACCTGCAGAGAATGAGTCTTGGGGGCGGCCATGAAGATAGTCAGCGTCGAGACGCTCTACACGCGGGAATTCGAAAACGTCATCTGGGTCCGGATCCATACCGACGCCGGGATCGTCGGGCTCGGGGAGACGTTCTACGGCGCGGAGGCGGTGGCCGCCCACATCCACGACACGCTCGCGATCCGCCTGCTCGGGCGCGATCCGCTGCGGATCGAACACCTCAACCGCGAGCTGGTCGACCTGCCGCTGGCGCAGTCGAGCACCGGCACGGAGTATAGGGCGGCCTCCGCCATCGACATCGCGCTCTGGGATCTGTACGGGAAGGTGGTGAATCAGCCAGTACACCAGCTGCTGGGCGGGCTGTGTCACGACCGGTTACGCCTCTACAATACCTGCGCCGGCTATCAATACGTCCGCAATCGGGACATCCGTCCCGTCAACACGTGGAACCTCGGCGGCGAGGGTCGCTACGAAGACCTCCATGCCTTCACGACCGACGCCGGTGCCCTGGCCGAGAACCTGCTCGAGAGCGGCATCGATGCGATGAAGATATGGCCGTTCGATCCCGCCGCGAGGCAAAGCGGGGGCGTCGACATTTCGACCGAGCAGCTCAAGGCGGCGCTGCGCCCGTTCGAGCTCATCCGCAAGCGCGTCGGCGATCGCATGGACATCATGGTGGAGTTTCATTCGCTGTGGAATCTCACCACCGCGAAGCGCATCGCGCGGCTGCTGGAGCCGTTCGAGCCGACCTGGTACGAGGATCCGATCCGGATGAACTCGAGCCAGGCGCTGGCCGAGTATGCGCGCTCGACACGGGTGCCGGTCTGCGCCAGCGAGACGCTCGGCTCGCGCTGGACGTACAAGGAAATGCTGGATCGCGATGCGATTGGAATCGTCATGGTCGATCTGTGCTGGACCGGCGGCCTGACCGAAGGTCGCAAGATCGCCGCGCTCGCCGATACCTACCAGAAGCCATTCGCGCCGCACGACTGCACCGGGCCGGTCAGTTTCGCGGCATCGGTGCACACGGCATTCAGCCAGCCCAACACGCTGATCCAGGAGTCGGTGCGTGCGTTCTACACGGGCTGGTATCGGGAACTCGTGACCGCGACGCCGCCCATTCGCGGCGGCTTCGTGTATCCGATGGAGGGGCCAGGACTCGGAACCGAACTGCTGCCTGCGGTATTCGAAAGGCCGGACCTCGTGGTCCGACGCAGCGAGGCGTGACGGCAGTGGCGCTTGCGATGACTCCCCAACCTGCGATGGATGCCGCGGTCCGTCACCTGGTGGCGCGGTACAACCCGAAGAGCAGCCGGATCGGCTGGCTCATGATGTCCTCGATCCTGGTGGAGGCCTGGGATCTGTATTCGATCGCCTTCGTGCTGGTGTTCATCAAGGAACAGTTTCATCCGGATCCCTGGCTCCTTGGGCTGGCTGCCGCCGGCACTCAGGGGGGTGCCGTGATCGGCGCCCTGCTGGGTGGCTGGATCTCCGACCGTATCGGGCGGCGAGTGATGTTCCTCGCGACCATGATCATGTTCATCGTGTTTGCGATTCTCCAGGCCTTCGCGTCGAGCGTAGCCTGGCTGGCAGTGATCCGCCTGATACTGGGTATCCCGCTCGGCAGCGACATTTCGACCGGCTATACGTACATCATGGAGTCCATGCCGAAGGGCGAGCGCGAGGTCATGGGCAACCGCTGGCAGTTCATGTTTGCGGTGGGGCAGGTGCTGACCCTGGGCGTCATCGCGCTGTTTCTGTTCGTGGATCTTCCGCACCCCGCGATCTGGCGCGTCACCCTGGGCCTGGGCGCGGTGCCGGCGCTGATCATCCTGATCCTGCGGCATGACCTTCCGGAAACCGCCATCTGGCTGGTCCGCCAGGGACGCTTTCGGGAAGCCAGACGCATCACGCAGCGGATGTACGCTGACGGACTGGACATGCTTCCCGACGAGGATGCGATCGTGCCGAAGCCACGGCCGATGGCGTTCATCGCGGACCTGCGCACGGATCCGGTGCGTTGGCGCGCGAGCGTGTACGGCTGGATCGCGTGTTTCGCGCAGGGAAGCGAATTCGCGACCTTCGCATTCTATCTGCCCTTGCTCATGGTGATGGTCGGGGTCTCGTCCATCATCGGCGTCAACCTCGTCACCATGGCGCTCTACGTCATTGCGGCCATTTCAGGCTGGGTCGGACCGCTGATCACACCGAAGATCGGTCAGCGTGGCATCAGCATCGCCGGCTTCTCCATCGTGCTGGTATCGTTGCTCGTAACGGCCGGCGCGCTCTATACCCACCATGTCGCCATCGTGCCCTTCGCAGCCGCCGCGATGCTGTGGGGTCACTACTGGGACGCATCGAACTGCATGACCATTCCAACCATGGTCGCCAAGCCGGAGTACCGGGGTACCGCGAGCGGCTTCGCGTACATATTCGTCAAAATGCCGTCGTTCCTCGCCATCTTCCTGTTTCCATCCCTGTTCGCGGCGGTCGGCCAGGCCAACGCCACGTTGTTGGTAGCCGTCTTTCCGGTCATCGGTCTCCTCGCGGCGACTTTCATCCTGCCCGAGGTCTACGGCTTCGATCGGGATTGATGAACGATGCTGTGGGCCGCACGATTGCTGATCCCGGCGCTCTGGTTGGGCTGGCTGCTGATCTGGCTCGTGATGGCGTCGCGCGTGAAGCAGGTGGCGTGGCGGGAATCGCCCGGGTCGCGACTCGTGAATACCCTGCCGCTGCTCGCGGCGGCGTGGCTGTTGGTCGCGCGCCGGGTTCCGTACTGGCTGGTGCAGCGCTGGCACGATCCGAGCTGGGCGCTGTACGGGGTAGGGGTCGCGCTCGTGGTCGCGGGACTCGTGCTTGCGGTCTGGGCGCGCATCAAGCTCGCGGGCAACTGGAGCGGGACGGTCACGCTGAAGAAAGGCCACGAGATCGTACGTACCGGTCCGTACCGGTGGATCCGGCATCCGATCTACAGCGGACTGCTGATCGGATTCCTCGGCTCCGCCATCGCGCTCGGCGAGCTGCGCGGGCTCATCGCGGTATTGCTGGCGGCCGTGGCGTTCTGGCGCCGGATCCGGCTCGAGGAGCGGCGGCTCGGAGAACATTTCGGCGAGGCGTACGCAGAGTACCGGCGCACGAGCTGGGCGCTGATTCCGTTCGTGTTCTGAGGCCACCTCCCCGAATCGATCACACCGGGTCGATGCGAAAGACGGGGTAGTCTGCCGCAATCGCTTCGAATGCGGATACCGGTGCGTCGTGGGCAACCGGGAGGTGCCGCCGTCCGCTGGTTGCCACCTGACACCACGCCTTGAGTACCTGCGCCCTGTCCGGCACGGGAATTTCCGTGAGCTTCACCGGACTCGAGCGTCGCCGTTTCAGGAACCCTGCCCCCGAATTCGCGCGAAGGTTCCTGACCCATTCCGATTCGTCGCCAAGCATCGACACCACGTAGCGCGCCCCTTCGAAGTTGACCGGAGCAAGGATCGTCGAGCACAGACGGCCATCGAGCCGATGCCTGACCTGCAGCGTGATCAGGCTGGGAGGCGTGAGCCCGAGCGCGGATAACCAGGCGTACACGCGGTTGTGAAGGCGTCCGAATCGGGTCGTACGCCAGTTGCGGTAAAAATGACGCAGATACGGATTCCCATCAGCTGGATCATTGCGCAATCCCCGCATGGTCCTCTTCCGAGGCGTCGGTGACGACCCATGGTGCCGATGGTCCGGCGAGCACGCGCGATCGCCAATACGTACAAGCCTGTAGACGAGCCGCACCGGAATAGATTGGCGGTATCGCTGCGGAAGCGCTCCCGGGACCCTAGGAGTTTGTGCGCATAGCCGCTGCGTGCAGGCGGCGCGACACCTACGCTGCGGAGCTCAAGCGTCGACACGTTCCGGGGATCCTGCTGTCGGACGGCACCGAGCTGCTGGTCGTGACTGCCGGAGCGCTGATGATGGAAAAGGGCGGGGCGATGTCACACGGCGCCGTGATCGCCCGCGAGTATGGAATCCCGGCCGTGGTCGGCGTCGCCGGTGCGCTGCAACGCATCAAGACTGGCGACCTGCTCGAGGTCGATGGCGTTTCGGGGCGGGTCACCATCACCGGCCAGAACGACAATCTCCGCTGATCAATCGGCGGCACCACCGTTCGGCGGCAGCGCATTGGCCGCGGCCCCGATCGGATGGATCGAGATGCGCGTGTCCATCTGCTCGCCGGCATGGCCGGAACGGTGCCAGCGCCCCGCCGGCGCATAGACGATGTCGCCCTGCGTGGCGTGGATGAAGGGTACGCCCTCGATCTGGAACTCGACATTCCCTTCCATGATGAACCAGAACTCGCTGGTGCCGTCATGGAAATGGCCGAGCTGGCTGGGAGGCGGCGTCGGCGCGCCCGGTGCGCGGGTGATGTTGGCTGCGGTCTCGCCGTCGCGGACGAAGCCGCCAGGGGAGCGGCCGCCGCCCTCGACGATCTCCTTCTGGAAATCCAGATAAGGCTTGGCGGCACCGTAGCTGCCCGGCGCGCCCTGCAAAGTGACCTTCCGGTAGGTGTAGCCTTTCACGGGCGTCGGGCTCTCGGCTTCGGGATAGAAGGGCAGGGCGCGGCTGTGCGTTACCTCGAAGCGCAGCGCAGGCGCTTCGCCCGTCGTCTCCATTGCATACTGCACGCGCGCCGGCGCCTGCACGATGAAGCCCTTGCTGGCGATGAAGGGCTCCTGGCCCGACAGCGACACCTTGAGCTGACCGGCCTCGACGATGAAGAACATGGAAGAGTCCGCATAGAACTGGGTCTTGGTCCGCTCGCCGGGTGCCATCTGGATATAGCGACCAGTCAGGCCGTTCGCATCGCGCACCACCGTCTCCGCCCAGGCCCGCTGACCCGCGTGTTTCTTCAGGAGGTCAGCCAACTTCACCTGCGGCTGGTTGGGGGCAAGGTAGGGCGCTTTGTCAGGCTTGGGCGCCCACACCGTGACGCCAGGGCCGCCGGGCCCGGCCCCGCCGACTGTTTGCCCCGCGCTCGGATCCTGCGCCAATGCGATCAGTGGCAGCGCGGCGGCAGTGATGGTGAGGAGCGCGATGGTCGGATGGGTCATGAGTGCATCAAAGGTCGCATCCCGCTTACGCGGGAGCAAGGGCTTTTCGCCGATCGCACTTCCGGCCGTCGAATCATTGCGACAGAAGTGGATCGGCGGATAGGCTACCCTCCAAACAGGCTGGCTACTCAGGCGGCGGCCAGCTCATGCCCCTGGAGGTCCATGGCAAACGCGCATGGCTCATGAGCTTCCGCGGCGAATATCAATGGAAGAGCCCCGCCAGAGCCGACGGATTGAGCGGTGGCGGCGCAAATCCGGCTTTCGCCGGAGAAGTTCCCTGCTACTACTCGACGCTGGGGTTGGCCGTCTCGACTGATGGAGGCCGTACTTTCAGGGTCGCAGGCGTCAGCGTCCAACTCACCGATCCGCTGACCGCCTCGTAGGGTACCGACACGAACCGGAAGATTGGTTATGGATCGCTGGTGGTCGCCGATGCAATGGGCCGGTATATGGGTAACCCTGGCCGGTCGCGCGGATCGAGCAGCACCGTATCGCGCCGGGACCAGCGGCTCGGCAGCTCGCGGCAGCGCTTGCCAGTGAATGGCTGCTGCGGATTTGGCGTTTCAGATGCTGCGCGGCACGCGACGCGCTACGCGTGCAACGGCGAGCAGCCCGGCGAGACCGAACAGCAAGAGAACGAACGAATCCGGCAGCGGCACCGGAGCCGGCGGGCTACCCGGCGCGTCCGCACTGAAAATAAGCTGGTAGCCGGTCGAGTTGAAGCCTGGCGCGAAGCTGATCTGCGGATCGACGAACGCGTTGTAGGTTTCACCATCGCCTTCACCGAAGAACTGAAGACCCACGTAACCGATGTAGTTGCTGGTGTAGGTGAAGGTCTGCGCGGCAGTGAACGAGCTGGCCAGACTGCAGCTGCCGTTCAAGAACGTGTTGTCCGCAGTGCAGGCGACCCCGGCGAGGAACAGCTGGCCATGATTGGAAGTCTCTACCAGCGCATCGACGGCGGTATAGGCATAGCCGCCGATCCCGATGCTGGTGGTGCCGCTCGCCGTAAACATCAGCTGCACGGGATTGTAGGTTCCCGCCGGAGCGACCACCTCGAACGCGTACTGGACGCTGCCGCCACTTTCGGCGATCGTGCCCAAGGAGGAGGCTCCCGATGCACTTCCGTAGCCGTTGCCGCCTGTATAGCCGGCCGACATCGTGTCCGTACCAGTGCACGTTAGGCCGTCGGGCGTGCAGACTGATCCGGTCAAAGTGCCCGCGGTGTTATTGAGCGGCGGCGTGCCCGTGGCGCTTCCGGTGAACTGCGCATCCGGGAGGGTTGGCAACTGCGCCTGCGCGGCGAGCGGCGCTGCCAGCAGCGCGCCGAGGCTCAACAACTGCGTCGCAAGTCTGAGTCCATTCGAACGGCGATGCGTCAAGGAGTCGAAATTCATAGGTGCTCCGCGCAGCTCTAGTCGGACGCCATTTCGTGGCACCGCGATGCCGGGTCCTTGAGACGATCTCGCTGACCAGCGCGCTGAATAGTACGGCATTTTGCCGCTGAATATCGATGCGCGTGCGGCACCTCTCCCCGGCAGGCGCGCGCGTCTGACCGCAGCAATCGGGCTGTCGCGCGATTATGTAAAGCCGTTCGCGGGCCGGCCGATGCGGTTGAAAGCCAGGGTCCGAGCGCGCTGGAGTGATTGCAGCGCCTCGGCATGCTGCGCGGCGCGGGCGGGGCAGGGTGTCGAGTCTCATATCTACTCAACGCGGAGGAGACGCGGCATGAGTGCATTGATGAGTCGCTGGAGAACCGGCGGCGTGTGGGTGGTGCGTTCCGCGGAGCTGGACGCCAATAACCCGCAGACACCGGGTATGCAGCGACGCGCCGCCGTCACGGCGCAGCGGACCAGAGCGGCGAAGCTTTGGTCCGGGACGGTGACGATCGAAGCCAACGCCAGGACCGGCGCGCATCATCATGGGGATCTGGAGAGCGTCATCTACGTCGTGAACGGCGTGGCGCGACTGCGCTGAGGCGATAGGCTCGAGTTCATTGCCGATGCCGAGGCGGAAGATTTCATTGATATCCTCCCGTTCGTGCCGCATCAGGAGATCAATGCCAGCGAGGATCTGCAGCTGCATTGTGTGCTGACGCGCAGCGGGCAGACCGGTCTTGTCTACAACCTCGATATCGAGCCGGCGGCGGCTCCCGAGTTCATTCGCTGGATCGACGATCTGTACTCCTAGCGAACCGGGAGCGGGCGCAATGTCGGTGTGATGCCGTACCGAGCGGGCACCGGCGCGCGCAGATCGACAAGCGATTGCTGCTAGCACTGCATCGCGAGAAGTGAGCCGCGTTAGTCGTCTGGCTACTGAGTCCCCGCCGCTCATGCATGCGCCGCTCGTGGCCGCGTTAGATTGTGCATCGTCCCGCATGTTTTCATATGTCACGAACGTGCTGCTCGATGTCCTGCAGAACGATCCGCGGTGGGCGGAGTGGTCGCAGGGGCAGCTCGAACCGGCGAGTCTCGTCGACATCCTGGCGATCAATGCGGTGACCTATTCCGAGCTGTCCCTGGCGTTCCAGCGTATCGAGGAGCTCGAGGCAATTCTTCTGGAGGCGAAGCTCAGGGTCGAGCCGATTCGGCGCGAGGCCGTGTTCCTGGCGGGGAAAGTGTTCCTCGAATCCCGACGCCGAAAGGGCGGCAAGCCTGGAGTCTTGTCTGACTTCGAAATTGGGGCGCACGCCGCGGTGAACCGTGCCGCAATTCTGACCCGCGACGTGGGGCGCTATAGAAGCTACTTTCCGACCGTGCAGTTGATCTCACCCGTCGGAGGTTGAGGCCGGCAACGCGCGTCTTAGTTCAGGAGGAGCCGCGGCCCCTGCCGGCGCGTGAAGCTTCGGGGTAGGGTTTGGGTTGCGGGGCATCGAGCGAAGGGCGCCACTGACGGGTTCGAGGTTCGCAGGAACGCGCTCATCTCCTGCCGCTACTTTAGGCAGGGGGGGCGTCGCCAGCGGCCTCCAATAAAGCGAAAGGCGGACGCCTCCACTGAACATCTATAAGATTAATAATATCGAATATATTATTGATCTTATTGGCTCCCCGGGTTGGACTCGAACCAACGACCAACGGATTAACAGTCCGACGCTCTACCGACTGAGCTACCGGGGAGTAGACGGCAAGGATTGCTGGCGGCGCGAATTCTTGGGTGTTAGGGCCCTGGCGTCAAGGACTTGCGCCGCGCCGCGGCGATATCAGGCGGTTCGCGCCTGGGCCTCCAGGGGCAGCACCGCCCGGATGCGCTCGATGGCCTTTTCGAGCGTTTCGCGGCTGCAGGCGAAGGACAGGCGCATGTGTCCCGGGGCGCCGAAGCCGGAGCCGGCCACGACCGCGACCAGCGCCTGGTTGATCAGGAACTCGCAGAACGCGTTGTCATCGCGCAACCCCAGGTTGTGCATGGCGCCGCGCACGTCGGCAAAGGCATAGAACGCGCCGGCGGCCGGCACGCACGAGACGCCGGGCAGCGAGTTCAGCGCCGCCATCAGGTAGTCGTGCCGTGCCTGAAAGGCCTCGTTCATCTTCGCGACGCTGCTCTGGTCGCCGTTGAGCGCCGCAACCGCCGCCTTCTGCGTGATGCTCGACGCATTCGAGGTCGACTGGCCCTGGATCGTGGTCATCGCGGTGACGATCTCCTTCGGTCCGCCGCAGTAGCCGATGCGCCAGCCGGTCATCGCGTAGGCCTTCGAGCAGCCGTTGATCGTGATGGTCCGGTCGTAGAGCTCCGGGGCCACCGTCAGCAGGCTCGCGAAGGGCTCCGCGCCCCAGTAGATCTTCTCGTAGATGTCATCGGTGCCGATGACGATGCGCGGATGCGCGACCAGCACGTCGGCGAGTGCGCGCAGCTCGGCGCGCGTGTAGGCCGCGCCGGTCGGGTTGCAGGGGCTGTTGAGCAGCACCAGCCGCGTCGCGGCGTGATCGCGGCGGCGCAGCTGCGCGGCGTGATCTTGTAGCCCTGCTCGGGGCCCGCAAACGGGGTCACCGGCACGCCGTCGGCCAGCAGCACCATGTCCGGATAGGAGACCCAGTACGGCGCCGGGATGATCACCTCGTCGCCCGGATCGAGCACTGCCATGCAGAGGTTGTAGATCGTCTGCTTCGCGCCGCTCGAGATCAGGATCTGCGCGCGCTCGTAGCTGATGCCGTTGTCGCGCTTGAACTTCGCGATGATCGCGTCCTTGAGTTCGGCGATGCCATCGACGTTGGTATAGCGCGTGAAGCCCTTGCGGATCGCGTCGATTCCCGCCTCGCGCGATGTGCGCCGGCGTATCGAAGTCCGGCTCGCCGGCCCCGAGGCCGATGATGTCCTTGCCTTCCGCCTTCAGGCGGTTGGCGAGCGCGGTGACGGCCAGGGTCGGGGAGGGTTTGACGCGCTGGGCGCGCCGGGAGACGGTCATGGGGCACGGGAATTCCCTGCGATGTAGGGATGTGTCGAGCGGGCGGTATAGTACGAGATTCGTCTGCCGGATCCACGCACGTGCGGCCCGATGCGCATGAAACCAGCCCAGCGCTTTGAATTGAAGGCGGATTACGCGCCCGCGGGCGACCAGCCGCAGGCGATCGAACGGCTCGTCGAGGGGCTGGAGAGCGGGCTCGTCGCACCAGACCCTGCTCGGGGTCACGGGCAGCGGCAAGACCTTCACGATCGCCTCGGTCATCGCAGCGCGTGCAGCGCCCGACCATGGTGCTCGCTCACAACAAGACGCTGGCCGCGCAGCTGTACGGCGAACTGCGCGATTTCTTCCCGCACAACGCGGTCGAGTACTTCGTGTCGCTACTACGACTACTACCAGCCCGAGGCCTACGTGCCCTCGAGCGACACCTATATCGAGAAGGACGCCTCGATCAACGAGCACATCGAGCAGATGCGCCTGTCGGCGACCAAGGCGCTGCTGGAGCGCCCGGACGCGATCATCGTCGCGACGGTGTCCTCGATCTACGGCCTCGGCGACCCGCAGGCCTACCTCGTCGATGGTGCTGCACCTGGTGCGCGGCGAGCGCATCGACCAGCGGCGGCTGCTGCGGCGCCTGGCCGAGATGCAGTACACGCGCAACGACGTGGACCTGCAGCCCGGGCACCTACCGGGTGCGCGGCGACATCATCGACATCTTCCCGGCCGAGTCCGCGCGCGAGGCGGTGCGGGTCGAGCTGTTCGACGAAGAGATCGAGAACCTCGTCGCTGATCGATCCGCTGACCGGGTGCCGTGGTCGGCGCGCATCCCGCGCTTCACGGTCTATCCCGGTACGCACTACGTGACGCCGCGCGACCGGCTGATGCAGGCGATCGACCTGATCCGCGAGGAGCTGCGCGAGCGCCTCGCGCGAGCTGCATGCGGCCGGCAAGCTGGTCGAGGCGCAGCGGCTCGAGCAGCGCACGCTGTTCGACCTCGAGATGATCAAGGAGGTCGGCTACTGCTCGGGCATCGAGAACTACTCGCGCTACCTGTCGGGGCGCGAGCCGGGCGAGCCGCCGCCCTGCCTGTACGACTACCTGCCTCCCAATGCGCTGCTGGTCGTCGACGAGAGCCACCAGACGATCCCGCAGCTCGGGGCGATGTACCGCGGCGACCGTTCGCGCAAGGAGACCCTGGTCGAGTACGGCTTCCGGCTGCCCTCGGCGCTGGACAACCGGCCGCTGAAGTTCGAGGAGTGGGAGCGGCTCGCGCCGCAGATGATCTTCGTGTCGGCGACGCCGGGGCCGTACGAGGCGCGCAAGTCGGCGCCAGGTCGTCGAGCAGCTGGTGCGGCCCACCGGCCTCGTCGACCCGCAGATCGAGGTGCGGCCGGTGCGCACGCAGGTCGACGACGTGCTGTCCGAGATCCACGCTGCGTCGTGGCGGCCGGGGAGCGCGTGCTCATCACGACGCTGACCAAGCGCATGGCCGAGGACCTGACCGAGTACCTGCACGAGCACGGCGTGCGGGTGCGCTACCTGCACGCCGACATCGAGACCGTCGAGCGCGTGGAGATCATCCGCGACCTGCGGCTCGGCAAGTTCGACGTGCTGGTCGGCATCAACCTGCTGCGCGAGGGCCTGGACATGCCCGAGGTCGCGCTGGTCGCGATCCTCGATGCCGACAAGGAGGGGTTCCTGCGCTCCGAGGGCTCGCTGATCCAGACCATCGGGCGGGCCGCGCGCAACCTGCACGGGCGCGCGATCCTCTATGCCGACACGATGACCGGCTCGATGCAGCGCGCGATCGCCGAGACCGACCGCCGGCGGGCCGAGCAGATCGAGTACAACCTGCAGCACGGCATCACGCCGCACGAGCATCATCAAGCCGGTGGCCGACATCATGGAGGGCGCGCGCGTCGGCGGAGCCTTCAATGCGCGCCGGGCTGAGCGCAAGGCGCGCCGGGATGGGGGCAGCTGGCCGCGACACCTTGAGCTTTCGCAGCGGCGCCGAGATCGCGCGCGAGCTCAAGCGGCTCGAGACCGAGATGTACCGCGCGGCACGCAACCTGGAGTTCGAGCAGGCCGCGGCGCTGCGCGACCAGATCGAGCAGCTGCGCAAGCTGGAGCTCGAGATCTCGGCGCCGGCGCGGCGATCGACTACGATGTGCCGGCTGGCGCTCGCGGCAGCGCGGGGCGCACGAAAGCCGTTTGAGAATCCGCGCATTAGCTTGCCTTGCCGCGGGACCGCTCCGGTATCGTTCGCGATCGCCGCGTGGCGGCTTGCGGATCGGCAGGCGCGTAGCTCAGTGGTAGAGCACCACCTTGACATGGTGGTGGTCGGTGGTTCGATCCCACTCGCGCCTACCAAACCAAGGGCAGCAGTGCTTAACGGATGAGGATCCATGCAACACGCACCGCAATCCGGAGCTTGCGGTGCCTGTCGGCGCGAGCGATCACGTCCTGGGTCCCGCGCATGCGCCGGTCACGGTCGTCGAATACGGCGACTTCGAGTGCCCGAGCTGCAAGCATGGCCGCGCCGGCCGTCACGGATGCTGCTCGAGCACTTTCCCGAGCGCGTGCGCTTCGTGTTCCGCCATTTTCCGATCGAGAGCGCCCATCCGCATGCGCTGGTGGCGGCCGAGGTCGTCCGAGATCGCCGCGGCGCAGGGCCGGTTCTGGCCGATGCACGCGGCGCTGTTCGAGCACCAGCCGCATTTCGCACCGAAGCAGCTGCACCGCTATGCCGAAGAGCTCGGCCTCGACATGGCGCGCTACGAGGCCGAGCTCGAGGATCATATCTACCTGCAGCGCGTGCGCGAGCACGAGCAGGGCGGGCGGGCGAGCGGCGTGCGCGCCTCCCCCGGCTTCTTCGTCAACGGCCGGGTCCAGGACGTTTCCTTCGGCATGCAGCACCTGCACGATGCGGTGGCGGCGTTGCTCGCGCGCGTGCTGAGCATCGCTGCCGTGCCGCAGAGCCGCACCATGCAGATTCGAAGCCCGTCGTGATCACGCTGCCGGATGGCAGCCAGCGCCCTTTGCCGGCCCGGTCAGCGTCGCGGAGGTCGCGGCCAGCATCGGCGCGGGGCTGGCGCGCGCCGCGCTCGCCGGACGGGTCGACGGCAAGCTGGTCGACACCTCGTTCCTGATCGAACACGACGCTGACTTTGAGCATCGTGACCGACCGCGATCCGGATGGCCTCGAGATCATCCGCCACTCGACCGCGCACCTGCTGGCCCAGGCGGTCAAGCAGCTGTTCCCGGACGCGCAGGTCACGATCGGCCCGGTCATCGAGGACGGCTTCTACTACGACTTCGCCTACGAGCGCGCCGTTCACGCCCGAGGATCTCGCGGCGATCGAAGCAGCGCATGCGCGAGCTCGCGCAGGCGGACGAGCCGGTGCATCGCGCCGCGTGCTGCCGCGCGACGAGGCGGTCGCGTACTTCCGCGGGCTCGGCGAGCACTACAAGGCCGAGATCATCCAGGCGATCCCGGCCGACGGAGCCGATCAGCCTGTACGGCCAGGGCGACTGGGTCGACCTGTGCCGCGGCCCGCACGTGCCCTCCACCGGCAAGCTGCGCGCGTTCAAGCTGATGAAGCTCGCCGGCGCGTACTGGCGCGGCGATTCGCGCAACGAGATGCTGCAGCGGATCTACGGCACCGCCTGGCCGGACCAGAAGCAGCTCGATGCGTACCTGCACCGGCTCGAGGAGGCCGAGAAGCGCGATCACCGCCGCATCGGCCGCGAGCTCGACCTGTTCCACATGCAGGAGGAGGCGCCGGGCGCGGTGTTCTGGCACCCGAAGGGCTGGCAGATCTTCCAGACCCTGATCGGCTACATGCGCGCGAAGCAGCAGGCCGCCGGCTTCCAGGAGGTCAACGGCCCGGAGCTGATGGACCGCAGCCTGTGGGAAGCCTCCGGCCACTGGGAGAAGTTCGGCGAGAACATGTTCACGACCCGCACTCCGGACGAGCGCGTCTACGCGATCAAGCCGATGAACTGCCCCGGCCACGTGCAGATCTTCAAGCAGGGCATCCGCAGCTATCACCAGCTGCCGATCCGCTACTCCGAGTTCGGCAAGGTGCACCGCTACGAGCCCTCCGGCGCGCTGCACGGGCTGATGCGCGTGCGCGCGTTCACCCAGGACGATGCGCACATCTTCGTGACCGAGGAGCAGATCACCGACGAGTCGGTCGCGGTCACGCGGCTGATCCTCGATATCTACCGCGATTTCGGCTTCGACGACGTGCGGATCAAGTTCTCCGACCGACCCGCCGAAGCGGGTCGGGGCCGACGAGGTCTGGGACAAGGCCGAGGCGGCGCTGAAGACCGCGGCCTCGCGTCGGCCGGGATCGAGTACGGCCTGAATCCGGGCGAGGGGGCCTTCTACGGCCCGAAGCTCGAGTTCGTGCTGCGCGATGCGATCGGACGGGACTGGCAGTGCGGCACGCTGCAGGTCGACCTGAACCTGCCGGGACGGCTGGGCGCCCACTACATCGACGAGCACAGCCAGAAGCGCACGCCGGTGATGCTGCATCGCGCCATCTTCGGCTCGCTGGAGCGATTTTTCGGCATCCTGCTCGAACATCACGCGGGCAAACTGCCCGCCTGGCTGTCGCCGGTACAGGCCGTGGTGATGGGGATTACCGACCGCCAGCACGGCTATGTAAGCCAGATCGCGGATTTCCTGCAAAATCAGGGGGTTCTGGTACAGTCCGACTTGCGCAATGAAAAAGTCGGATTTAAGATTCGCGAACATACGCTGCAGCGCGTCCCTTACCTCTTGGTAGCGGGCGACAAGGAAGTCGCATCGCAGCTGCTTTCCGTGCGCTCCCGTAGTGGCAAGGATCTGGGCGCGATGACGCCGCAGACGTTCGTGGAACGCCTGCGCATCGAGCTCGACAGCCACGGGCGCCGAACGTTGGAGGATTGATATATAGCCATTTCATCGAAGCGGGTCCGGCGTAACGACGAAATCACGTCGCCCACGGTGCGCGTGATCGGAGCAGACGGAGGGCAGGCGGGCGTCATGACGCGGGCCGAAGCGCTGCTGCTGGCTTCCAGCTCCGAACTGGACCTCGTCGAAGTCTCGCCCATGGCGGAACCGCCGGTGGTGCGGGTGATGGACTACGGCAAATTCCTGTTCGAGCAGAACAAGAAGGCGCATTCTGCCAAGCGCAAGCAGAAGCAGATCCAGGTCAAGGAAGTGAAGTTTCGGCCCGGCACGGAAGAGGCGGATTACCAGGTCAAGCTGCGTAATCTGATCCGCTTCCTGTCCGAGGGCGACAAGGCCAAGGTGACCTTGAGGTTCCGTGGCCGTGAAATGGTGCATCAGGACATCGGTCGGAAGCTCCTGGACCGGGTGCAGGGCGATCTCGCAGCACACAGCGTGATCGAGCAGCAGCCGCTGATGGAGGGCCGGCAGATGGTGATGCTGTTTGCACCGAAAAAGAAGTGATCGTCCAGCGCTGACCGCAAGGTCCGCGCCGGGATGATCCGCGAGCGAGCGGGCAGGCGGGCCGTTCCTGATCCAGGAACGGCCGGTCGGCCTTGCGACCTCTGGCAACAACGAGGAGTGAGCGATCGTGCCCAAGTTGAAAACCAACAGGGCCGCGGCGAAGCGTTTTCGCAAGACAGCGAAAGGCTTCAAGCGGTACTCGTCTTCCCGCCGCCATAACCTGGGTCACAAGGACTCCAAGCGCAAGCGCCACCTGCGCTCCGGCGGCAGCAGCCTGGTCCACGAGAGCGACGTCGGTCGCCTCGAGCAAGCTGCTGCCCAATCATTGAGCCGACGCACGCACTAACGGAGCTTCATCATGGCAAGAGTCAAACGTGGCGTGACGGCCGGGCGCCGTCACAAGAAGGTCCTCGGCAAGGCCAAGGGTTACTACAACGCGCGGCGCAAGGTCTATCGCGCCGCCAAGCAGGCGGTGATCAAGGCCGGGCAGTACGCCTACCGCGACCGCCGCGCCAAGAAGCGCGAGTTCCGCGCGCTGTGGATCATGCGCATCAATGCGCGGCACGCGTGCACGGGCTGTCCTACAGCCGGCTGATCGCCGGGCTGCACAAGGCCGGTCTGGAGATCGACCGCAAGGTGCTGGCGGATCTCGCGATCAACGACGCCAGCGCCTTCGGCCTGATCGCCGAGCAGGCCAAGACCGGTCTCGCCGCCGCCTGACGCGCAGCGACGGCGAACAAGCCGCTGTGGCAGAGCTGGCCGCCCTGACCGAGGCCGCGCTGGCGCAGGTCGCCTCGAGCGCCAGCATGGCGGCGCTCGATGAGGTCCGCGTCCGCTGGCTGGGACGGAAGGGCACGCTCACCGAGCAGTTGAAGTCGCTCGGCGGCCTGCCGGCTGCCGAGCGTCCGGCTGCGGGCGCGCTGATCAATCACGCCAAGGCGCAGCTCAGCGCCGCGATCGAGGCCCGCGCGCCGAGCTCGAGCGCGCGCGCGTCGAGCGCGAGCTCGCCGCAGGCACGATCGACGTCACCTGCCGGGCCGCGGCGAGGCGGCCGCGGGACTGCACCCGATCACGCGCACGCGGCTGCGCATCGAGGAGATCTTCCGCCGCGCCGGGTTCGAGCGTCGCCGAAGGGCCCGAGATCGAGGACGATTTCCACAACTTCGAGGCGCTGAACATCCCCGCCGACCATCCGGCGCGGGCGATGCACGACACGTTCTACTTCCAGGACGGACGGCTGCTGCGCACCCACACCTCGCCGGTGCAGATCCGCGCGATGCTGCAGGCGCAAGCCGCCGCTGGCACTGATCGCTCCGGGGCGCGTCTACCGCTGCGACTCGGACGTCAGCCACTCGCCGATGTTCCACCAGGTCGAAGGCCTGTTCGTCGACGAGCAGGTCAGCTTCGCGAACCTGAAGGCGGTGCTGCACCGCTTCATGGAGGCCTTCTTCGAGCGCGACCTGGCGATGCGCCTGCGGCCGTCGTACTTCCCGTTCACCGAGCCCTCGGCCGAGGTCGACATCAGCTGCGTGCTCTGCCAGGGGCAGGGCTGCCGCGTCTGCAAGCACACCGGCTGGCTCGAGATCGCCGGCTGCGGCATGGTGCATCCGCGCGTGCTGCGGCACGGCGGCATCGATCCGGAGCGCTACAGCGGCTATGCCTTCGGCGCCGGGATCGAGCGGCTCGCGATGCTGCGCTATGGGGTCAACGACCTGCGCCTGTTCTTCGAGAACGACCTGCGCTTCCTCGCGCCAGTTCGCCGGCGGCGGGCCATGAAGCTGCCGCTCTCCGCGCTGCGCGAGTGGATCGACGGTCCCGTGGGAGCCGGCGCGAGCTCGGCACGCCGGCTCACGCAGGCCGGCTTCGAGATCGAAGTCCTGTCGCGCGCCGCGCCGCCGTTCCACGGCGTCGCTCGTCGCGCAGATCCTGCAGCGCCGCGCCGCATCCGCAGGCGGCAAGCTGCAGGTCTGCAGGTCGCGCACGGTGCCGGCGCGCCGCTGCAGATCGTCTGCGGCGCGGCCAATGCGCGCGCCGGGCTCGTGACGGCGCTGGCCACGGTCGGGGCGCAGCTGCCGGGCGAGCTGCGCGATCGGCGCAGCCAAGCTGCGCGGCGTCGAGTCCGCCGGGCATGCTGTGCTCGGCGCGCGAACTCGGACTCGCCGAGAGCTCGGACGGCATCCTCGAGCTGCCGGCCGGACTGCGCCTGGGCACCGATCTGCGCGACTGCACTCGATCTGGATGACACGATCCTCGAGCTCAACGTGACGCCCAATCGCGGCGACGCGATGTCGGTGCTCGGCATCGCACGCGAAGTCGCGGCGCTCACGGGAGCACCGCTGCGGTGGCCACGCGACACGGCGCCGGGTGCGCCGGCGGCGTCACTGCCGCAGCGGGCGCCGGCAGCAGCGCCGGACCGTGCGCCGGGTTCCGCGCCGGAGCGGGTGTCGGTACAGCTGGCGCCAGGCGCCGGCGCGGCGCGCCTGGTGGCGCGCGCGGTGTCCGGCATCGACAACACGCGCGCGAGTCCGTGGTGGCTCGCCGAGCGGCTGCGGCGCTCGGGGCTGCGGCCGATCAGCCCGATCGTGGACATCACCAATTTCGTGATGCTCGAGCTCGGCCAGCCTATGCATGCCTATGACAGGCTGTCGTTGCAGGGCGCAGGACTCGCCGCACGGCGCGGACTGCCGTCCGAGACGCTGCAGCTGCTCGACGGGCGCGAGGTCGAGATCGATGCGCAGGTCCTGGTGATCGCCGATGCGGCCGGTGCGATCGGCCTGGGCGGCATCATGGGCGGCGCTCGCACGGCGATCCAGCGCGGATCGCGCGAGATCGTGTTCGAGGCGGCCTGGTTCGCGCCCGCGGCCATCGCCGGTCGCGGCCGGCGCTTCGGGCTCACGACCGATGCCGGCCAGCGCTTCGAGCGGGGCGTGGATTACCGCGGCCAGGAGCGCGCGATCGCGCTCGCGACGCGCCTGACGCTGGCCATTGCCGGGGGCGATGCCGGGCCGGTGACGGTCGCGGAGCTGCCGGCCGAACTGCCGCTGCGGCCACCGGTGTCCCTGCGCGCGCGGGGGCTCGAGCGCCTGCTCGGCGTCCAGGTGCCGGCCGCCGAGGTCGAGCAACGCCTGCGGGGCCTCGGGCTCTTAGTGGTCGCTGATGCGGGGACCGAGGGATGGAGCGCGACGCCGCCGAGCTGGCGGTTCGACCTCGCGATCGAGTCCGACCTGATCGAAGAGGTCGTGCGCATCGGCGGCTTCGAGTCGATCCCGGAACGCGATGCGTCGATGCCGGTGGTGCTCGCCCCGATCGACTCCGGCATGGTGGAGGAGCGGGTCGTGCTCGAGACGCTCGCGGCGCGAGGCTTCCAGGAGATCATCAGCTTCGCGTTCGTGGATCCGGCGCTGCAGCAGCAGTTGTTCCCGGACCGTCCGGCGATCGCGCTCGCCAACCCGATTGCGGCAGATCTTTCGGTGCTGCGCAGCTCGCTGTGGCCCGGACTGCTCAGCGCGGCGCGCGAGAACCTGCGCCGCCAGCAGGAGCGGGTGCGGCTGTTCGAGATCGCGAGCCGTTTTGCGCTGGCGGGGCACGGTGCCCGCGAAGAGCAGAAGATGCTGGCCGCGCTCGTGCTCGGTACGCGCGCGCCCGAACAGTGGGCGAGCGCCGCGACGGCCGTGGACTTCTACGACCTGAAGGGCGAGCTCGAGCGCCTGCTGGCGCTGACCGGGCAGAGCGCGCAGTTCCGTTTCGAACCGGCCTCGCTCGGCTGCCTGCATCCGGGGCGCAGCGCACGCATCCTGCGCCAGGGCATCGAGATCGGCACCATCGGCGAGCTGCATCCGAGCCTGACCCGGGCGCTGGATTTCACATATTCCCCGATCCTGCTGGAAGTGGATTTCGAGGCCACCTTCCGGACCGGATTGGCGAAGTTCCAGGAGGTTTCGCGCTTCCCGCAGGTGCGACGCGACCTGTCCTTCACGGTGCCCGAAGCCATAGCCTTCAGGGACATAGGCGAACGTGTTAGTGTTACGGCGTCGAGCCTGTTAAAAGAACTGCGGCTTTTCGACGTCTATCAGGGAAGCGGCGTAGAAATTGGTCGAAAAAGTGTCGCTTTGGGCTTGATTTTGCAAGATTTAAATCGCACCCTTACGGACGAGGATGCGGATCGCGTCGTTGAAGCGGTGCGAGCGGATCTGCGAACGACGCTGGATGCCAGGATAAGAGAATAACGATGGCGTTAACCAAGGCGGAGATGGCTGAGGCACTCTTCAATCAGCTCGGGCTCAACAAGCGGGAAGCGCGTGAACTCGTGGACCTGTTCTTCGAGGAAGTGCGTGGCGCGCTGTCGAATGGCGAGCAGGTCAAGCTCTCGGGTTTCGGCAATTTCGACCTGCGGGACAAGAACCAGCGGCCCGGCCGCAACCCGAAGACCGGCGAGGAGATTCCGATCAGTGCGCGGCGCGTCGTGACGTTCCGCCCGGGGCAGAAACTCAAGGCGCGCGTCGAAGCCTATGCTGGAACCAAGGAACAATAACGAACTGCCGGCGATACCCGGCAAGCGCTATTTCACGATCGGCGAAGTGAGCGAGCTTTGCGGCGTGAAGCCGCACGTGCTGCGCTACTGGGAGCAGGAATTCCCGCAGCTCAAGCCGGTCAAGCGGCGCGGCAATCGTCGCTACTACCAGCGACAGGACGTCATCATCATCCGCCAGATCCGCAGCCTGCTCTACGAGCAGGGCTTCACGATCGGCGGCGCGCGCAACAAGCTCGGCGGCGACGAGGCGCGCGTGGACGTCACGCAGAGCCAGCAGATCGTGCGCCAGGTGCGCGGTGAACTGGAAGATGTGCTGAAGCTGCTGCGGCGATGATTTCCTCGCGCCATGCGGGCTGGCTGATCGGCCTCGTGGCGCCCGGTATCGCGCAGTGGGGCTTCGCCGCGGATCTCGATACCTCGACCCAACGGCGCATAGCGGCCGCGACCTTCGAGGTCGTGCAGCTCAAGCCGGATGAAGGCGCCGTCGCGTACGAGCGACCGTTGCCGCTCGAGATGCTCCCGTACCAGCAGCGCACGGACAAGTACCGTTCCATCGGTACGGCATTCGCCATCGGTCACAATCGCTACGTGACCGCGGCGCATGTACTGCAGGTCGGAAATGGCAGCCAGTTCGGACCGCCGGCGCTGCGGGATTCGTCCGGCAAGGTCTACGCACTCGACCAGATCGTGAAGTTCTCGGACCACGAGGACTTCGCGGAATTTCCCTCGCCAGCGAGCCCAAGGGTGGCAAGCCACTGGCGATCGGTCCACACCCGGCCATCAACGACGCGGTGTTCGCCGTCGGCAACGCGCTCGGCGAGGGCGTGGTGATCCGCGGTGGCGCCTATACCTCCGACACACCCGAGGAATTCAACGGCGAGTGGAAATGGCTGCGGTTCTCAGCGGCCGCGTCACCGGGCAACAGCGGTGGCCCGCTGCTCGATGCGCGCGGACAGGTCGTTGGCATCGTGCTGCGCAAGAGCGAGGCCGAGAACCTGAACTACGCGTTGCCCATCGAGCGCGTGATGGCGGCGCCGGAAGGCGTGGCGAGGCTGCGCCAGCGCTCGCCGGTCCGGGTGCCGATGATGGATGTGACCGAGACGCTCGACGTGGACGAGAGTTTCAAGCTGCCGCTGGGTCTGCCGGAGTTCTATCACCAGATCACGGCGCTGCGGACCAGCCACGTGGAGCACGCCCAGGCAGCGTTGCTCGAGCACGCCGGCACGCGCGTGTTTCCGCTCGGTGAACAGTCCAATCAGCTGCTGCACGAGTCTCACCTGTCGCCGCTTCCGCGGCTGATTCGGCAGCAGCCCGATGGCGTGTGGCGCGAGCTGGGAGGCAATCCGAAGCAGTTCCAGCTCGACGCGAACGGCTTCGTGCGGATCGACGGCACGCAGATGCGTCTGCGCGCTCCGGATGACGTGCCCCTAGAACGACTGTATGGCGACAGCAAGCTGCTGATGGACCTGGTGCTCAAGGGGCTGGCGCTGCATCGCCAGGTCGGCACCGAGGCCGTGAACCTGGTGTCGCTCGGTGCCGCGAGGGATCTGGGCACCTTCACTGATCACTACGGTCGCGTCTGGCAGCTACGCAGCTGGTCGCTGCCGTACGCCGACGTGCTGATCATCGCGTTGTGCCTGCCAACCCCTGAGGGCTACGCGTTGCAGCTGGTACCGATTCCGACCGGGGCGGCGGACCTGGCGGTGTGGGAGCAGGAGCAGCTGACCGATTACCTGTACGTATCGCTCACCGGGACGCTGCAGCGCTGGCGCGAATACCTTGCACAGCCGAGTCTGCAGCCGCGGCTGTTCTCGAGCTTGAAACTCGAGGTCGACCCGGCGCACCCGTTGCGCCTGGCCTCGCAGCGCTTCGAACTCGAGATTCCTCCCGAGCTGGTCAGGCTCGGCAACGACACGCGGCTGTCGTTGCTGACGACTTTCTACCGGGACCACGGCCAGGTGCTGTGGGATATCGGCGGGATCGAGGTCGAGGAAAGCGCAGAGCGCCCCAATGGCGTGAGTATCGCGCGGCTGAGCGCGCCGGAACCGTCACTTCCCGAAGCGTTCCAGAGTACCTGGGCCAAGGTGCAGGCGCGCGCGTATCCCTACAACTCCACCGCCATCAGCGGCAGCGGCCGTACCGTCGCCCGTACGGTGGCCGCTGCCAACGGCGGCGCTGCCGAGGGAGGCGTGCGCTACACCCTGGAAGTGATCGGCGAGGGTACGCAACCCCAGGACCAGATCGGGCGCCAGCTCGATCGGCTGCAGCAGTCCTTCAAGGTGCTGGAGCACTGAGCCCGCGTGCCACCAGCGGCGCACGGTGCCATCACTGCCAGGGCGTCGTGCACATGCCCGGCTGCAGCAAACGCGGTATGATGGCCCCCCTCGGAGCGTGGCGCAGTCTGGTAGCGCACTTGCATGGGGTGCAAGGGGTCCCGAGTTCAAATCTCGGCGCTCCGACCAGTCTTGCGGGAAGCTGGTCGGCCTCGAAGTCGTCCAGGAATGTCGTCGACCCCGGCGGCACGGCGTTAGTCAGTACGGGCTTCCAGCGTCGCTGCGAAGCATCGACACGACATCGCGAGGGGGTCCACCGGTGAACCAGAAACTATCGCGCCGCCAGGCGCTCCAGGGCGTCGGGGCCGCCGGGCTGGTGGCCGCGGTTCCGGCGTCGTTCGCGGCGGCGGTTCCGGACTGGGACCGGCCGATCGACATCCATATGCACGTGGAGCCGCGGACCAGCAACTACGCCCCGTTCGGCACCCGCGAGCAGATGGTGGATCAGCACTATGACGAGCTGCTCCACTACATGGACCGCAACCGCATCGCGAAGATCATCCCTTCGGCCGGGTACCGCTACCGCCGCACCGAGGGCATCGTCGACACCCGGGCGATGAACGACATGATCGCCGGCCTGGTGGCGAGGAATACCGCACGCTTTCCCGCCGGCATCGGTACCGTCGAGGTGCAGCACGGGGAGGCCTCGCTGCAGGAACTCGAGCGCATGAGCCACGAGCTCAAGCTCAAGGCGGTCGGCTGGCACCACGCCGATGACGGGACGGTCATCGACCATCCGTTCATGCGCCCGATCCTGAAGCAGGTCCAGGCGCTGAACATGATTCCGTTCATCCATACCCGCGAGAAGGAGTACGAGGCGTGGTGGCGGCTGGAGGTACTGGCGGAGGAGTTTCCGGACCTGCGCTTCGTCGCGATGTCGGGACTCGCGACCACGGATGACCGTACCCACGCCGCGGTCATCTGCCGCCGGCACCAGAACATCCTGGTCGACACAGGTCCTGCGCTCTACGGCGGCGAGAGCGCGCTGCAGGAACTGGTCCAGGCCATCGGCGCAGAACGGGTGCTGTATGGCAGCGATGACAACACCACGCTGACGCTGCAGGTGATCCGCAACAGCGCGCTCAGCGACCACGAAAAGCAGCTGATCCTGTCCGGCAACGCCGCCAGGCTGTTCGGACTTCCGGCCTGACCTTCCTGGCCGGAAGGCCTCGACGAGGTACCGTCGGCCGGCGGGCCGGCGGCAGCATCTTCCCGCCAACCCGCTGGAGGCCATGATTGACGCAATAAAATAACAATAAAGTCATAAACTTGGCATACTAGTCGCGACTTTGTCTCATGCTCGAGCCGCGCCGCGCGCCGGTGCTGCAGACTCCTTAGCAAACCGGGCGCAATCCGCGTATCCTGCCGCGCCGATTTGCCCGCCGCGGCTCGACGCGGCGGCGGGGAGTCGTCCCGATCATTCCTTCATTCTTGGTGGAACCAGCTATGCCCCGTACGATTGCACTGTCCGACATCCGCAACATCGGCATCATCGCGCACGTCGATGCCGGCAAGACGACCACGACCGAGCGGATCCTGTACTACACGGGTCGCAAGCACACGATCATCGACATCCATGACACCAAGGACCTGAAGACCTCGACCACGACCGACTACCTGGAGCAGGAACAGAAGCGCGGGATCACGATCCAGAGCGCCGCCGTGTCCGCGTTCTGGCGCGACAAGAAGATCAACCTGATCGACACCCCGGGGCACGTCGACTTCACGATCGAGGTCAACCGCTCGCTGCGCGTGCTCGACGGCGCGGTGGTGGTGTTCGACGGCGTCGCGGGCGTCGAGCCGCAGTCCGAGACCAACTGGCGGCTGGCCGACAACTACGGCGTGCCGCGCATCTGCTACGTGAACAAGATGGACCGCAGCGGCGCGAATTTCCTGCGCTGCGTCGACATGATCAGGAAGCGACTGGGCGCCCGGCCGCTGCCGGTGCAGATCCCGATCGGCTCGGAGGACAACTTCAAGGGCATGGTCGATCTGGTCGAGATGAAGGCGCTGGTCTGGGATTCCGACGACAAGGACTCGGTGTGGCAGAGCCTCGAGGTGACCCCCGACCTGGCGGACCGGCTGCAGATCACGGTACCTACCGACCGGGCGCTGCTCGCCGATGTGCCGCGCTACCGGACCGAGCTGCTCGACACCTGCCTCGAGCAGGACGATGCGGCGCTGGAAGCCTACCTCACCGACGGCACCGTGCCGTCGCCCGACGTGCTGCGCGCCTGCCTGCGAAAGGGCACGATCACCTCGGCGTTCACGCCGGTGCTGTGCGGCTCCTCCTACAAGAACAAGGGCGTGCAGCAGGTGCTCGACGCGGTGG